>NZ_JBVITE010000003.1:148861-291167 GCF_055575155.1 Kitasatospora sp. NPDC034533 | reverse complement strand
GGGGGGGGGGGGGGGGGGGGGGGGGGGGGGGGGGGGGGGGGGGGGGGGGGGGGGGGGGGGGGGGGGGGCGGCCCCCCCCCCCCCCCCCCCCCCCCCCCCCCCCACGGCGGTCATGAGCCCGCGGGCCGGTCCGGTTCCGAGCGGTCCGGCCCGCGGGCGGCCTCGGTGGGGCTACTCCCCCAGCGCGGCGCGCGCGTCCACGAAGGCCGCGACGGCGCGCTCGACGTCCTCGGTGGAGTGCGCCGCGGACAGCTGCACCCGGATCCGGGCCTGGCCGTGCGGCACCACCGGGTAGGAGAAGCCGATCACGTACACGCCGCGCTCCAGCAGCAGTTCGGCGAGCCGGCCGGCCTTGGCCGCGTCCCCGATCATCACCGGGGCGATCGGGTGGTCGCCGGGCAGGATCTCGAACCCGGCCTCGGTCATCCTCGTGCGGAACAGCGCGGTGTTGGCCGCCAGCCGCTCGCGCAGCTCGGTGGACTTCTCGACCAGGTCGAGCACCTTGAGCGAGGCGGCCGCGATCACCGGGGCCAGCGAGTTGGAGAACAGGTACGGGCGGGAGCGCTGGCGCAGCAGGGCGACGATCTCCCGGCGGGCGGCGACGTAGCCGCCGGAGGCACCGCCGAGGGCCTTGCCGAGGGTGCCGGTGATGATGTCCACCCGGTCCGTCACGCCGTGCAGTTCGGGGGTGCCCCGGCCGCCCGCGCCGACGAAGCCGACGGCGTGCGAGTCGTCCACCATGACCATGGCGTCGTAGCGGTCGGCGAGGTCGCAGATCTCGCGCAGCGGGGCGACGTAGCCGTCCATCGAGAAGACGCCGTCGGTGACGATCAGGCGGCGGCGGGCGTCCTGGGTGTCCTGGAGCTGCTTCTCCAGGTCGGCCATGTCACGGTTGGCGTAGCGGTGGCGGCGGGCCTTGCTGAGCCGGATGCCGTCGATGATGCTGGCGTGGTTGAGCGCGTCGGAGATCACGGCGTCGCGGTCGTCCAGCAGGGTCTCGAAGACACCGCCGTTGGCGTCGAAGCAGGAGGAGTAGAGGATCGTGTCCTCCTGGCCGAGGAAGGCCGAGAGGCGGTCCTCCAGCTCCTTGTGGACGTCCTGGGTGCCGCAGATGAAGCGGACCGAGGCCATTCCGTAGCCCCGGCGGTCCAGGGCGTCCTTGGCGGCGGCGAGCACCTCGGGGTGGTCGGCCAGGCCGAGGTAGTTGTTGGCGCAGAAGTTCAGCACCTCGCCGGGACGGCCGCCGGCGGTGACGGTGACGGCGGCGCTCTGCCGGCTGCCGATCACCCGCTCGGGCTTGAACAGACCGGCCTCGCGGATCTCGTCGAGGGTGGTGGCGATGTCGGCGCGCACGTTGTCGAACACGGGCGGACTCCTTGTCTAGTCGGCGAGACGGGTGCTCAGGCGGTCCAGTCGAGGATGATCTTGCCGCAGTTGCCGCTCGCGGCGTCGTCGAAGGCGGCGTCGAAGTCGGCGGCGGGGTAGCGGCCGGTGATCACCGGGCTGAGGTCGAGGCCGCCCTCCAGCAGCACGGACATCGCGTACCAGGTCTCGAACATCTCGCGGCCGTAGATGCCCTTGATGGTGATCATCGAGGTGACGATCGAGGCCCAGTCCACCGGGAACTGCTCGGCGGGCAGGCCGAGCATGGCGATCTTGCCGCCGTGGGTCATGTTGGCGATCATTGACTGCATCGCCTCGGGGCGGCCGGACATCTCCAGGCCGACGTCGAAGCCCTCGCGCAGGCCCAGCTTCCGCTGGCCCTCCTCGATGGTGTGCTCGGAGACGTCGAGCGCCAGCGTCACGCCGGCCTTGCGGGCCAGGTCGAGGCGGTACGGGGAGACGTCGGTGATCATCACGTTGCGGGCGCCGGCGTGCTTGGCGACGGCGGCGGCCATGATCCCGATCGGGCCGGCGCCGGTGACCAGCACGTCCTCGCCGACCAGCGGGAAGGACAGCGCGGTGTGCACGGCGTTGCCGAACGGGTCGAAGATCGCGGCCACGTCCAGGTCGACCGGCACCCGGTGCACCCAGACGTTGGAGGCGGGCAGCGCCACGTACTCGGCGAAGGCGCCGTCGCGGTTGACGCCCAGGCCGACGGTGTTGCGGCACAGGTGGCGGCGGCCCGCCAGGCAGTTGCGGCACTTGCCGCAGACCAGGTGGCCCTCGCCGCTGACCAGGTCGCCGACCGCGATGTCCGCGACGCCGGCGCCGATCTCGGCGACCTCGCCGACGAACTCGTGACCGAGCACCAGCGGGGTCCCGATGGTCTGCTGGGCCCAGCCGTCCCACTTGCGGATGTGCAGGTCGGTGCCGCAGATGCCGGTGCGCAGCACCTTGATCAGCACCTCGCCGGGGCCGATCTCGGGCTTCGGGACATCGACCATCCAGAGGCCGGGCTCGGCCTTCTGCTTGACGAGTGCCTTCACGGGCGGCGGCTCCTGACGTGCGGTGGACGGCCTTCGGGGGTCGGGCAGGCCGAGGTGGCCCGGTTCGGCCGTTCCTGACGGGCACGCTCCGGGCAGGCAGAAATCTGCCTGGTCGGGGCGGGTGCGGTCCATCGAGGAATTCTTAAGGGCGGCCACAGCTGGGCTGAACGATCGTGCCCGAGCTGCGGCCGACGGCGGGTGCGGCGTGCCGGTGCTCACCCGTCCGGCGGAACGCGGGGACCGCCGGACGGTCGCCGCTCGCCCGGTCGGAGGCACCCGGCGGGGCGGGCGGGCACCCGATGGCGGGCCCCGGGGGCACCCGACGGCGGGCCCGGGGCACCCGACGGCGGGCCCGGGGGCACCCGACGGCGGGCCCGGGGGCACCCTGCGGCGGGCCGCCAGCCGGGCGGGGCACTCGGCTGACGGCACGCCCGTTCGGGCCAGCCGGACCGCGACCGGCGGGCGGCCGGACGGCGGCGGTGCTTACGGTGGCGCTGCTCCCCAGCGGCCCCGTGGAGCAGCGCTCCGGCCCCGCCGTGCAGCGCGCTCCGGGGCCCTTCGCCAAGGGGCCGACCACCCCAGAGAGGCGCCTGCACCGATGACCGACACCCGACGGCCGTGCCCGTCCGTTCCCCCCGCGCCCCGCGCGCCCCGCGCCGTCCGCGTCCCCCGCTCCGTACGGCTGGCCTCCGCCGTACGGGTGGCCTCCGCCGCCCTCGCGCTGACCGGCCTGCTCACCGTCTCCGCCTGCTCCGGGGACACCGGGCCCACGGAGCGGGGCGGTCCGGCGCTCACCGCCGAACCGGCCGCGCTCAGCCCCTCCCCCGGGGCCGGCGGCAGTCCGACCGGCAGCCCCACCGGCGGGGTGGTGGCGCTCACCCCGGACGTCACCGCCAAGCTGGACTCCTCGATCAGGCAGGTGATGAGCCAGGCCTCCATCCCCGGGGCGATCGTCGGCTACACCACGCCCGACGGCAGCTACCAGCGCGCCTTCGGCGTCGCCGACAAGGACGCCGGGACGCAGATGTCGCCCGACCTGTACATGCGGATCGGCAGCGTGACCAAGACCTTCACCGCCACCGCCGTCCTGCGGCTGGTCGACCAGGGCAAGCTGGGCCTGGACGACCCGGTCTCCAAGTACGTCCCGAACGTGCCCGGCGGGGACGGGATCACCCTGCGCCAGCTCGGCGACATGCGCAGCGGCCTGTTCAACTACAGCGAGGACCCGGACTTCCAGAAGGCGTTCCTCGACGACCCGAGCCACCCGTTCACCCCGGACCAGCTGCTCGCGTACGCGTTCAAGCACCCGGCGAACTTCGCTCCGGACACCAAGTTCGAGTACTCCAACACGAACTACATCCTGCTCGGCCAGGTGGTCGAGAAGGTCGGCGGGCAGCCGCTGCCCGCCTTCCTGAACCAGCAGGTGTTCACCCCGGCCGGGCTCACCAAGACGAGCCTGCCGACCGACGCGACCTTCCCCGACCCCCACGCCCACGGCTACACCAACCAGACGGCCAACGGCTCGGTCGAGGACGCCACCACCTGGAACCCGTCCTGGGGTTGGGCGGCCGGCGCGGCGGTCTCCACCCTCTCCGACCTCCAGACCTGGGCGAAGGTGCTGGCCACCGGCGATCCGCTGCTCAAGCCGGCCACCCAGGCGGAGCGGCTGAAGACCAGGCCCGCCGACTCGACCCCCGATCTCCGCTACGGCTTCGGGGTGTTCACCACCCACGGGTGGATCGGCCACAACGGCTCGCTGCCGGGGTACGAGGCCGTGGTGCTCTACCTGCCGCAGGCGCAGGCCGGCCTGGTGATCCTGATCAACACCGACATCCGGCAGAACGGTTCGGAGCCCTCGACGGCCCTGGCGCGGGCGGTCACCCAGATCGTCTCGCCGAACAACGTCTACACGCTGCCCGCGGCGGCCGGGGCGGGCTCGCCCTCGCCGTCGCCGTCGCCGTCCCCGTCGCCGTCCCCGTCCCCGTCTCCGTCCCCCTCGCCCATGACCTCGCCCGCGTCCTCGCCGACGCCGACCCCGTCGCCTTCGCCGACGGCCGCCGTCTCGCCCACGGCCGCGACGCCCGCCACCAGCCCGGGCGCCACCCTGCACCTGTCCTGAACCACCCGAGGGGCCCGACCCGCCCGGGTCGGGCCCCTCGGGCCGCCGTCAGATCCCCAGCACCTCGCCCAGGTCGTAGGAGACCGGCTCCTCCAGCTGCGCGTAGGTGCAGCTCTCCGGCGTGCGGTCCGGCCGCCAGCGGCGGAACTGCGCGGTGTGCCGGAACCGGGTGCCCTCCATGTGGTCGTACGCGACCTCGACCACCCGCTCCGGGCGCAGCGCGATCCAGGACAGGTCCTTGCCGCCGGTCCAGCGGCTGACGGCGCCGGGCAGCCGGCCCTCGGCGTGCGCGGCCTCGTCCGCCCAGTCGCCCCAGGGGTGGCCGGAGACGTCGTCCATCCGCAACGGGGCCAGCTCCTCGGCGAGTTCGCGGCGGCGGGCCATCGGGAAGGCCGCGCAGACGCCGACGTGCTGGAGCCGGCCCGTGTCGTCGAAGATGCCGAGCAGCAGCGAGCCGACCACCGGGCCGCTCTTGTGCTCGCGGTAGCCGGCCACCACGCAGTCGGCGGTGCGCTCGTGCTTGATCTTGTACATGGTCCGCTCCCCCGGCCGGTACGGCTGGTCCAGCGGTTTGGCGACCACGCCGTCCAGCCCGGCGCCCTCGTACGCGGCGAACCAGGTGTGCGCCAGGTCGAGGTCGGTGGACGCGGGGGCGGTGAACACCGGGGCGGCGGCGCCGGCGAGCGCGGCCTCCAGGGCCGGGCGGCGCACCGACAGCGGCTCGTCCACCAGGCTGTCGTCACCGAGGGCGAGCAGGTCGAAGGCGACGAAGGAGGCCGGGGTCCGCTCGGCGAGCAGCCTGACCCGGCTCGCGGCGGGGTGGATGCGCTCCAGCAGCTCCTCGAAGCGCAGCCGCCCCTCCCGGGCGATCACCACCTCGCCGTCCAGCACGCAGCGCGGCGGCAGCTCGCGCCCGAACGCCTCGACCAGTTCGGGGAAGTACCTGGTCAGCGGCTTGCCGGTGCGGCTGCCGAGCTCGATCTCGTCGCCGTCGCGGAACACGATCGAGCGGAAGCCGTCCCACTTGGCCTCGTACTGCATCCCCGGCGGGATCTTGGCCACCGACTTGGCGAGCATCGGCGCCACCGGTGGCATCACGGGCAGGTCCATGCGTCCGATCCTCGCCCGGTTCGCCCCGGGGCGCGCGCCGGGCGCAGCGCGCTTAGCGTGAGGGGCATGGGCTCAGCCGTGGAACTGGATGTCGCCGGGCGCACCGTCCGGCTGTCGAACCCGGACAAGGTGTACTACCCCGAGCGCGGCTTCACCAAGCTGGACGTCGCGCGGTACTACCTGGCCGTCGCCGACGGGGTGCTGCGCGGGCTGCGCGACCGCCCGACCACCCTCCAGCGCTTCCCGGAGGGGGTGGACGGCGAGTTCTTCTACCAGAAGCGCGCGCCCGGGAACCTGCCGGAGTGGCTGCCCACCGCCCGGATCGAGTTCCCCAGCGGCCGCTCCGCCGACGAGATCTGCCCCACCGAGCCGGCCGCCGTGCTCTGGGCGGCCAACCTGGGCTGCCTCACCTTCCACCCCTGGCCGGTGCGGCGCTCCGACACCGACCACGTGGACGAGCTGCGGATCGACCTCGACCCCCAGCCCGGCACCGACTTCCGCGACGCGGTCCGCGCCGCCCACGAACTGCGCGCCCTGCTGGAGGAGTTCGGGCTGCGCGGCTGGCCCAAGTCCTCCGGCGGGCGCGGCCTGCACGTGTACGTGCCGCTGGCTCCCGAGTGGACCTTCACCGACGGGCGGCACGCGGTGATCGCGCTCGGGCGCCTGCTGGAGCAGCGGATGCCGGGGAAGGTCACCACGGCCTGGTGGAAGGAGGAGCGCGGCGAGCGGATCTTCGTCGACTACAACCAGATGGCCCGCGACCGCACCATCGCCTCCGCGTACTCGCTGCGCGCCCGCCCGCGCGCCACCGCCTCCACCCCGCTGCGCTGGGAGGAGCTGGACGACGCCGCCCCCGAGGACTTCGACCTGCGCACCGTCCCCGCCCGCTTCGCCGAACTCGGGGACCTGAACGCCGGGATGGAGCAGCACGCGTTCCGGCTGGAGCCCCTGCTGGAGCTGTACGAGAGGCAACTGCGCGACGAGGGCCTCGGCGAACTCCCCTACCCCCCGGACCACCCGAAGGCCAAGGGCGAACCACCCCGCGTCCAGCCGAGCCGGGCGAGGAAGAAGTAGTCACCCACCCGGCGGCGTCAGCCCCGGGCGCCCGGCGGGGCCAGTTCGGTGACGATCCGGACGGCCTGGGCGATCTGCCCGTCCGTGAGGTCCCCCCGGGCGGTCAGCCGCAGCCGGGAGACGCCGTCGGGGACGGAGGGCGGGCGGAAGCAGCCGACGGCGAGGCCGGCCCGCAGGCAGTCGGCGGCCCAGGCGACGGCGGCCTCGGGGCCCGGGGCGCGGACGGAGACCACCGCGGCCTGCGGCTCGCAGGCCCGCAGTCCGGCGGCGGTGAGCTGCCGGGCCAGGGTGCGGGCGACCTCGCGGGTGCGCTCCGCGCGGGCGGGCTCGGCGCGCAGCAGCCGCAGCGCGGCGAGCGCCGCACCGGCGGCGGCCGGGGCGAGGCCGGTGTCGAAGATGAACGTGCGGGCGGTCTCGGTCAGGTGGCGGATCACCCGGCGCGGGCCGAGCACGGCGCCGCCCTGCGAGCCGAGCGACTTGGAGAGGGTGACGGTGGCGACGGCATCCGGCTGCCCGGCGAGCCCGGCCGCCGCGAGCGCCCCGGTGCCGCCGGGGCCGAGCACGCCCAGCCCGTGCGCGTCGTCCACCAGCAGCGCGGCCCCGTGCGCGCGCACGGCCCGCGACAGCGCTCGCAGCGGCGCGGCGTCGCCGTCCACCGAGAACACCGAGTCGGTGACCACCAGCGCCCGCCGCTGCGAGCGCCCGTCGAGCACCTCGGCCACCGCCGCCGGATCGGCGTGCGGGGCCCGGTGGACGTCGGCGCGGGAGAGCCGGCAGCCGTCGATCAGCGAGGCGTGGTTGTAGGCGTCGGAGACGATCAGGGTGTCCGGGTCGGTGAGCGCGGTCAGCGCCGCGAGGTTGGCCGTGTACCCGGAGGAGAACACCAGCGCGGCCTCCACTCCGCAGAACTCGGCCAGCTCCTCCTCCAGTTCGGTGTGCAGCGCGGTCGTCCCGGTCACCAGCCGCGACCCCGTCGACCCGCCGCCCCAGCGCAGCGCGGCGTCCGCCGCGGCCCGGGTGACCACCGGGTGCCTGGTAAGCCCCAGGTAGTCGTTGCCGGCGAGGTCCAGCACCGCGTCCTCCGCCGCCCGGCTGCGCAGCGTCCGGGTCAGCCCGGCCTCGGCCCGCATCGCGGCCGTCTCGTCGAGCCAGTCGAAGACGTGCGCCGGAGCGGGGGCGGAGGTGCGCGGCTCGGCCGCGAGCGGATGGTTCATGCCCGGCACTCTGGCACGCCACCGCCCGTCGGGCAATGTGCGGCTCGGCACAGGGCGGCCCGCCCGATTCTGTCGCGATTCACCAGGAGTTAACCGATTATCAATATTCAATTCAGCGAAACCGCGTCGGCGGAAATAGTACGCTCCATGCTGCATTCTTTACCTGGGGGGTAACCGTGACCGACCTCGAATTCGAGCGCCGCATGAATCCGTGGCTCTTCGACGACAAGGGAAATCTGACCGAAGCCGCGAAGAAGCAGTTCCCGGACCTCGCCGGGGCCAACGCCGCCCCGGTCTCGCTGGGCCCGGTGGGTCCGGCCGCCGGCGGGCGGACCATCGCCGTGAACGCGGCCGTGCTCCAGCAGGCCGCGCAGAACGCCTTCGCCCTGCGGGACGCCGTCAGGACGGAGTGCGACCAGCCCGGCGAGCACGTCAACGCCGCCGCCGGCGCGCTCAAGGGCTGGAACCTCGGGGGCGCGCTCACCGCCGCCTGGACCAGTTGGACCAGCCAGTCCGGGAGCCTCCAGACCACCGTCGGCGACATCGGCACCAACCTGCGGACCACGGCGCAGAGTTACAGCAAGACCGACTCGGACATCCAGGCCACCTTCAACGTGGCACAGGGCCCCAAGGGCTAGACCCGGGCCTGTCCGGCACGCACGAGCACAGCACAAACGGGGGGAACAGCACCACCATGGTGACGTACAGCCAGCTCAAGCAAGTGGACCTCGCCGGCCTCGCCTCGGCGGCGGGCGACTTCGAGAACCTCGTCCGCAAGTGGGACCTCACCCAGCGGATGCAGACCGAGGTCCTCGGCACCATCCAGCAGTCCGGCTGGCACGGCGACGCCGCCGGCCTCGCCAACGCCAAGCTCACCTGGGCCCGCGACCAGATCCACGCCGCCTTCGAGGAGGCCTCGGCCCTGGCCAAGACCCTCCGCGACGCCCACACCGAGATCACGGCCGCCAAGCAGGACCTCACCACGGCCGTCCAACAGGCCGTCGCCGACGGCCTCACCGTCGACGACGAGGGCGCGGTGCACTGGCCGCCGCCCACCACCCAGGCGGACAAGAAGGACATGGAGTACGCCAGGGTCTGGAAGGCCAAGGCCGAGACGGCCGCCAAGGCGATAGGAGCGGCGGTGGACCGGGCCACCGAGGCCGACCTCGACGCCTCCCGGGCCCTGAGCGACGACACCGGCAGCGACGCCACCGCGTTCAACGCCAACCCGGTCGGCGGCATCCCGGAGGAGGAGGCCAAGGCGGCCACCTACATCCTCAGCCTCGGCGCCGGTGCCGGCGACGCCCAGCTCAAGCACCTCCAGGACATCCTGGAGCACCACAAGAACGACCCCCGGTTCGCCACCTCCTTCTACGGCAACCAGGACCCGGGCACCTTCCTGGCCAAGTACGGCGCCATGGCCCAGAGCGGCGACTACGCCGGCAGCCCGGCCCGCAGCGCCGCGATCAAGGCCATCCAGAAGGACCTCGGCCTCACCCTGGCCACCGCGACCGACACCAAGCAGCCGCTGCACGTCTCGGACGACTGGGAGACCAGGTTCCGGGCCGCCGGCGCCAAGCAGATACCCGTCCCGCCCGGCGCCGACCCGGCGCACAGCCCGTACGGGTACCAGATCATGGCGAACCTGCTGCGCAGCGGGACGTACGACGCGCACTTCCTCAACCCGATCGCGGAGCACGTCACCCAGCTCACCCAGGAGAACCCGATGCGCTGGGACGCGGCCACCAAGGCCGCCTACCCGTTCACCGAGCTGAAGTTCATCGGGGTGCCCGACGAGAACGGCAACATCCGGGGCGTCAACCCGATGTCCGCCGTCCTGGAGGGGCTCGGCCACAGCCCCGAGGCCGCCACCAAGTTCTTCCACGACCCCGCCACCGCGTACAACCCGGACGGCACCGTCAAGAGCACCGGGGGCAAGAACACCTACCTCGACATGCTCACCGACACCGGCGCCCGGTCGGTGCTCATCGACCAGCAGTACCCGCCTCGGCCCAACCCGGGCACCGCCGACCCGTTCGACGTCAGCGCCCTGGGCCACGCCCTGGAGGCGGCCACGACGGGCAAGGCGTACGACGACGACGGCAAGTTCCCCCCGCACACCGCCGCGATGAACGACGTCATGAAGAGCGTGGTGGACAGGTTCGGCAGCAAGGACGGCCCGGACCTGCTCAAGGGCGGCCTGTTCGCGAACCTCAACGGCAGCCTCGGGAACATGACCGCCAACTACATCGGCGACGTCCAGAACGCGCTGGAGGGAGCGGGCGCCGACTCGAACCTCCTCGGCCAACCCAAGGTCGCGCGCCTGCTCAGTGTGCTCGGCCAGGACCCGGACGCCTACGCCTCGATAGCGACCGCGCAGCAGGCCTACACCACGGCCCAGCTCCAGGACGTGCTGGCCCACCCCGAGTTGCACAAGGACCTGGGCATGGCGGTCGAGAACGTCGCCAACCCGGCCGGGAAGGTCAACGGCCTGATCACCAGCGCCATGATCGAAGCCATCTACGACAAGCACACCGCCAGCGACGCCGAGTTCAACGCCGCCATCGACACCAAGCGGGAGATCGCCGGGCAGGTCTGGTCGTTCGCCGGCGACGCGATCAAGGGAGGAGCGCCCCTGATCGGCGAGGGCATCGACACCGCGGTCAACCAGATCATGGACAACGTCGCCGACAGCTACAAGGTGGACACCCACAACGACGCCAGCGACGAGGCCACCGCCGCGAGGGCGGAGGCCGAGCGCAAGTCACACCAGGCGATCCTCAACGCCATCCACGATGCCGGCCGCAACACCGGCGCCGACCCGAACTACATCAACGACGTGGCCCGCCGAGCCGCCCAGGAGGAGGACACCGGCTACAACAGCGGCAGGGGCTTGTACCACGATGCCACCCACAAGAACTGACCACGCGTCCCACCACCTGCCACGAGAGCGCCGAGAAATGGTTGACGTCGCCCACATCATCCCGCCGTCCCCGGACGATCCGCCCCGGCGCCGGTCCCGGGTCCGCCCCTGGCACGCCGCCGTCGCCCTCGCGGTGGCAGCGGCCGTGGGCGGCGGGCTGTGGGCCTGGAAGCCCTGGCAGTCGGTGGAGTTGCCGCAGAGTGCGTGCTGGGGAGTCCTGGACGCGAACGACCTGAAGCCGCTGACGGGCCCGGACGGGAAAGCCGTCGAGCCCAGGCCGGCCCGCGAGATCGCCACCCCCATGAAGCCCACCTCGGGGAGCCGTGACAACCGCTGCCGCGTCATGTGGCCGGGCGCGACCATCCTGCTCGACGCGGAGGTACGGCCGGCGCGCGACCGAATCGACGCCGACCGGAGGAACGACGCCGTCGACGGATCGGTCACCCCGCTCGACTTCGGCCCCGGCACGACCGGGTGGATCACGGCGAGCGACAAGCCCCACGGGGAAGCGTCGGTCCGGCTCTACGTACCGTGCGACTTCGACGCCCCGAAGGACGACAGCGACCAGCCCCCGCCGAAGTCCTTCGGCGTGCTGGTCTCCGGGGACGTCGTCGACGGTGCCTCCCCCGGCAAGGCCCACCAGGCGTACGCGGACATCGCCCTCAAGATCGGCAGGGCCGCCGCGACCGCGTACGAGTGCCGGAACACCGTGACACTGGCCGCCACCGCCCCCCGTGTCCCGTCCTAGCATCCGGCCGACAGGATCCCCCTGAACCATGGTTGACGTCGCGCACCTCATCCCGCCGTCCCCGGACGACCCGCCGCCCCCACCGCCCCGGTGGCGGCGGTGGCTGGCCGGGGGCCTCGCGGTGGCCGTGGTCGCGGGTGGCGGGCTCTGGGTGTGGAAGCCGTGGCGGTCGCTGGAGATCGTGCGCGGCGCCTGCTGGTCCGCCCTGTCGGCGGACGACCTGAAGCCGCTGGCCGGGCCGTACGGGGAGGCGTCCGAACCGGTGCCGCGGGCCCGGATCGCGACGCCGACCTCACCGGACGATCCCGGGATCCGCAGCACCGACTGCCGCGTCCGCTGGAAGGGGGACGACGGCTCCGGCCGGTCCCTCCTGGAGGTCCGGATCGCCCCCGCCTGGGACGGGGTCGACGCCGACCGCGCCAGGGACACGGCGCAGCACCTCGCTGTCGCCGACCTGGACTTCGGCCCCGGCGCCGTGGGGCTGGCCGGCAGCGAAGCGAGCCACCGCGTCCGCCTCTACGTCCGCTGCGACTTCCAGGTCCCCGCCTCGGACAAGCCCGACCGCAAGGCCCCGCAGTACGTCCGTGTCGACGTCGGCGGTGACCCGGTCGGCGGCGCCTCGGCGGCCAGGTCGCGCCAGGCGTACGCCGATGTGGCGCTCAAGCTCGCCCGGGTCGCCACCGCCGAGTACCGGTGCGCCGACCAGGTGCGGCTGCCCGCCACCGCGCCCGCCGTACCCGAACTGCCGAAGGAGAAGGCCGATGGCTGAGCGCCCGCGCCGCCGCCGAGCCCTGCCGATCGCGATCGGCGCGGCGGTGCTCGCCGCCGGGGCCGGCGGCGGGCTCTGGTACCTCAAGCCCTGGCAGGCGGCCGAGGTGCCGCGGAGCGCCTGCTGGAACGCGTTCACCCACGAGGACCTCGCCGCGCTGACCGGCCCGGACGGCAGGACCACCGCCACGCAGAGCGCGGGGACGTTCGCCGACGTCGGCGTCCCCTCCGTCGCGCCTGCCTGCGTCGTCACCCGCGAGCGCGGCGGCACCTCGGAGGTGCTCGCCGACATCAGCACCAGTCGGCGTGACGAGAGGTACCGGCAGACGAAGACCGAGGCGGAGGCGGCCGGCTGGCAGCCGGCCGTCCCCGCGTCGCTGGACTTCGGTCCCGGTGCCCAGGGCTGGCTGTTCCACGAGGGCACGGTGCAGCTGCTGCTCCACTGCGAGTACACCGAGGACGACGGGCGGCCCAGCGTCTTCCCGTACCGCCTGATCACGGTCACCGGCGACCACGGCGCGCCCGACGCCCCCGACGCCGAGGTCCACCGGATCCGCGTCGGCGCCGCCCTGCGCGTGGCGAAGGAGGCGGCCCGCGCCCAGGGCTGCACCAACGCCCCCCAGCTGGCCGCGCAGGCGCCCGCCGCGCCCTTCTGACCCGTGCCGGCCGCGCGGCGCGGGCAGGCGGGGCCCCGCCGAGCGGTCGACGGAGGCGAGGAGCCGCCGTCGACCGATGGCCATGTGACCCCTCGGGCGCTCCTCACGCCCCGCCCGCCTGCCCGCGCCGCGCGGCCGACCTCCGCCGCAGCCATGTGCCCGCCGCCCCGACCGCCGACCGGGACGACCGGCGCCGCCCGGCCACCACGGCCCCGGGCTTTGCCCGGGGTGGCGGCGAGCAGGCAAGATAGCCGGGTGACCCTCCTTGATCTGATGCCGAAGCCCGCCACCCCCGACGCGCTGTACGAGACGTTCGCAGCCTGGGCGGAGGAGCGGGGGATCACGCTGTACCCGGCGCAGGAGGAGGCGCTGATCGAGCTGGTGTCGGGGAACAACGTGATCCTCGCGACGCCGACCGGCTCGGGCAAGAGCCTGGTGGCGGCGGGTGCGCACTTCGCCGCGCTGGCGGAGGGGCAGCGGACCTTCTACACCGCCCCGATCAAGGCGCTGGTGTCGGAGAAGTTCTTCGACCTGGTGAAGATGTTCGGCACCGAGCAGGTCGGCATGATGACCGGCGACGCGAGCGTCAACCCGACCGCGCCGATCATCTGCTGCACCGCCGAGGTGCTCGCCCAGATCGCGCTGCGCGACGGCGCCCGGGCGGACATCGGCCAGGTGGTCATGGACGAGTTCCACTTCTACGCCGAGCCGGACCGCGGCTGGGCCTGGCAGATCCCGCTGCTGGAGCTGCCCCAGGCGCAGTTCCTGCTGATGTCGGCGACGCTCGGCGACGTCCGCCGCTTCGAGGAGGACCTGACCCGCCGCACCGGCCGTCCGACCACCGTGGTGCGCAACGCGACCCGCCCGGTGCCGCTGTTCTACGAGTACCGCCGCACCTCGCTGCACGACACCCTGGAGGAGCTGCTCCAGACCGGCCAGGCCCCGGTCTACGTCGTGCACTTCACGCAGAAGGAGGCGGTGGAGCGGGCCCAGTCGCTGATGAGCATCAACATGTGCTCCAAGGCGGAGAAGGAGGCCATCGCCGACCTGATCGGCAACTTCCGCTTCACCACCAAGTTCGGCCGCAACCTGTCCCGTTACGTGCGCCACGGCATCGGCGTGCACCACGCGGGCATGCTGCCGAAGTACCGCCGGCTGGTCGAACGCCTCGCCCAGGCGGGCCTGTTGAAGGTGATCTGCGGCACCGACACGCTCGGCGTCGGCGTCAACGTGCCGATCCGCACGGTGCTGTTCACCGCCCTGTCGAAGTACGACGGACAGCGGGTGCGCATCCTGCGCGCCCGCGAGTTCCACCAGATCGCCGGGCGGGCGGGCCGGGCCGGCTTCGACACCGTCGGCCAGGTGGTGGCGCAGGCCCCGGAGCACGTGATCGAGAACGACAAGGCGATCGCCAAGGCCGGGGACGACCCGAAGAAGAAGCGCAAGGTGGTGCGCAAGAAGGCCCCGGACGGCTTCGTCGGCTGGACGGAGGAGACCTTCGAGAAGCTGATCGCCGCCGACCCGGAGCCGCTGGTCTCCCGCTTCAAGGTGAGCCACGCGATGCTGCTGTCGGTGATCGGCCGACCGGGCAACGCCTTCGAGGCGATGCGCAAGCTGCTCACCGACAACCACGAGGACCGCTCCGCCCAGCGCCGCCACATCCGCACCGCGATCGCCATCTACCGCTCGCTGCTGGAGGGCGGCGTGGTGGAGCGGCTGCCGGAGCCGGACGCGGAGGGCCGGATCGTCCGCCTCACCCTGGACCTCCAGGAGAACTTCGCGCTCAACCAGCCGCTGTCCACCTTCGCGCTGGCCTCCTTCGAGCTGCTCGACCCGACCTCGCCCTCGTACGCGATGGACGTGGTCTCGGTGGTCGAGGCGACCCTCGACGACCCGCGCCAGATCCTCGCCGCCCAGCAGAACAAGGCGCGCGGCGAGGCCGTCGGCGAGATGAAGCGCGACGGCGTCGAGTACGAGGAGCGGATGGAGCGGCTCCAGGAGATCACCTACCCGAAGCCGCTGGAGGAGCTGCTCACCCACGCCTACGAGGTGTACCGCCGGGCGCACCCGTGGATCGGCGACCACCAGCTCCAGCCGAAGTCGGTGGTGCGCGACCTGTACGAGCGGGCGATGACCTTCTCGGACTACGTCGGCTTCTACGAGCTGGCCCGCACCGAGGGCATCGTGCTGCGCTACCTGGCCGGCGCGTTCAAGGCGCTGGAGCAGACCGTCCCCGAGGACGTGAAGACCGACGACCTCAAGGACGTCATCGCCTGGCTCGGCGAGCTGGTCCGCCAGGTCGACTCCAGCCTGCTGGACGAGTGGGAGCAGCTGGCCAACCCGACCGAGCCGCAGGCCGCCGAGGTGCGGCTGGACGACAAGCCGGCGCCGGTCACCGCCAACGCCCGCGCCTTCCGGGTGCTGGTGCGCAACGAGATGTTCCGCCGCGTCGAGCTGTGCGCGCTGGAGCGCTGGGACGAGCTCGGCGAGCTGGACGGCGAGTACGGCTGGGACGCGGACCGCTGGGCGGACGCCATGGACGGGTACTGGGACGAGTACGACGACCTCGGCACCGGCCCGGACGCGCGCGGCCCGAAGATGCTCCTCATCGAGGAGGAGGACTCCTCCTGGCGGGTCCGGCAGATCTTCGACGACCCGGAGGGCGACCACGACTGGGGCATCAGCGCCGAGGTCGACCTGTACGGCTCGGACGAGGAGGGCCGGGCGGTGCTGCGGGTGACGGCGGTGGACCGGCTCGGCGGCTGAGCCGGAGCGGAAGCGGGAGGAGCCCGGAGGCCGAGGCCTCCGGGCTCCTTCGCGTCAGGGCGTGCCCGGCCCATTGGCCCCGGGCGGCCGCTACATCCACACGAAGGGCGTGCCCGCCGCGTAGGAGAGCGCGCGGGTGGCCTCGTCCAGTTCCTGCTCGGTGCCGGTCCCCGCGCCGGTGGCGGGCGGGGGCGGCGGGGCCGACGTCCCGCCGGCGGCGGGGGTGGTGGGGGTGCTCGCCGGGCGGGCGTCGCCCGGCCGCGAGCTGGTGACCGTCACGTAGTGCCCGACGGCCTCGATCCGGGGCTCGGCGCCGGGCTTGCCGCCGGCGGTCTGCGCGGGCGCGATGGTGGTGTCGGCGAGGATGAAGGCGACCGCGCCGGGCTTGCCCCGCAGGGCGTCGGCGGCCCTCGCGGCGGTGGCCTGGTCGGGGAAGCGCAGCAGGGTGACGCTGGAGAGCACCGGGCGGTCCTGGCCGGTGAAGCTGACGGTCAGGTAGGCCTGGCAGCCGCTGTCCTTCAGCGGGTCCTGGGCGCGGTCCTGGAGCACCTCGGCGCAGTTCTCGCCCTGCCGGACGCCGTTGCGCCGGGCCTTGTAGGTGCCGACCTCCACCGCCCGCTGTGCGGGGAAGAGGTTGTCCACGTTGAGGGCCCCGGGGTCGGTGGGCGGCGGGGCGGCCCCCACCACCGGCGGTGTCCCGGCGTCGTCCTTGCTGGAGGGGCCCAGCCCGGGTATGTAGTCGCCGGGCATCGGGCGGGTGATGATCCATCCGCCGGCCGCGACCACCCCGACCACGACGATCCACCCCGCCGCCCGACGCGCCGTCAACCGCCGGCCGCGGCCCTTGGCCCCCTTGCTGTCGGCGCCCCCGCCCAACCGCTGCTCTGCCCGGTCTTCCCGGGCCTCTCCCGGAGTCGGGTGGCGCTCCCCCTGCGTGGTCATGGCGCAGATTCTAAGCACCCGCCAGGTGACCCGGACCACGGGGTCGGGGGTTGTGGATCACCGTCCCCCGGAGCCGTCAGCTACCCGCCGGTAACCGGCGGCCCGGCACCACGTCAAGCGCGTGACCAGCGGCGGAGCCGTGACCTTCGACACTGTGGCAATCGGCACATCCTCACACCGATCTTCTGGCGGGTTTGCTCTGGCGCCGTTCGAGCACCAGCAGGCAGGATCACCCCATGGATCTGCTCGATACCCTCACCGCCAAGGGCCTGCGCGGCGAAGTCCCGACCCGCGAGGAGGCCCTGGCCGTCCTCGCCACCACCGACGACGAGTTGCTCGACGTGGTCGCCGCGGCCGGCAAGGTGCGCCGCCGCTGGTTCGGCCGCCGGGTCAAGCTCAACTACCTGGTGAACCTCAAGAGCGGGCTGTGCCCCGAGGACTGCTCGTACTGCTCGCAGCGGCTCGGGTCCAAGGCCGAGATCCTCAAGTACACCTGGCTCAAGCCGGACCAGGCCGCCGACGCCGCCCGCGCCGGGGTGGCCGGCGGCGCCAAGCGGGTCTGCCTGGTCGCCAGCGGGCGCGGCCCGACGGACCGTGACATCGACCGGGTCACCGACACCATGGCCGCCATCAAGGAGGCCGACCCGGCGGTCGAGATCTGCGTCTGCCTCGGCCTGCTCTCCGACAACCAGGCGGAGCGGCTCAAGGCGGCCGGCGCCGACGCCTACAACCACAACCTCAACACCTCCGAGGGCACCTACGGCGACATCGCCACCACCCACACCTACGCGGACCGGGTGGACACCGTGCGGAAGGCGCACGGCGCGGGCCTGTCGGCCTGCTCCGGCCTGATCGCCGGCATGGGCGAGAGCGACGAGGACCTGGTCGACGTGGTCTTCGCGCTGCGCGAGCTGGGCTCGGACTCCGTCCCGGTCAACTTCCTGATCCCGTTCGAGGGCACCCCGCTGGCGAAGGAGTGGAACCTCACCCCGCAGCGCTGCCTGCGCATCCTGGCGATGGTCCGCTTCGTCAACCCGGACACCGAGGTGCGGATCGCGGGCGGTCGCGAGGTGCACCTGCGCTCGATGCAGCCGCTCGGCCTGCACATCGCCAACTCCATCTTCCTCGGCGACTACCTGACCAGCGAGGGCCAGGCCGGGCAGGCCGACCTCGACATGATCAAGGACGCCGGGTTCGAGGTCGAGGGCGCCGGCGAGGCCACCCTGCCCCGCCACCGCGCCGACGTCGCCGAGGCGGCCCAGGCGGCCCACGCGGGCGGCTCCTGCGGCACCGCGGCCCCGGCCTGCGGCAGCGGCGGGGGCTGCGGCCCGTGCGGCGGGCACGCGCACGGCCCGGAGGCCGTCCCCTCGGAGAGCGGGGACGAACTCCGCAGCGACTTGGTCAAGGTCCGCCGCCGCGGCGCCGGCACCGAACTCGCGCCCAACGCCTGACAGTTCCGACCCACCGGAGAACGCACCATGCTCCAGCCGTCCCCCGGCGCCCTGCTCGCCCTCGACCGCGCCCACGTCTGGCACCCGTACGGGCCGATGCCCGGCACGGCCACGCCGTACCTGGTCGAGTCCGCCTCGGGGGTGCGGCTGCGGCTGGCCGAGCCGGTCGCGGGCGGGCGGCGCGAGCTGGTCGACGGCATGTCCTCCTGGTGGGCGGCGATCCACGGCTACCGGCACCCGGTGCTGGACGAGGCCGTGCGCGAGCAACTGGGGCGGATGAGCCACGTCATGTTCGGCGGGCTCACCCACGAGCCCGCCGTCCGGCTGGCGGCGACCCTGGTGGAGATCACCCCGGAGCCGCTGCGGCACGTCTTCCTCGCCGACTCGGGCTCGGTGGCCGTCGAGGTGGCGCTGAAGATGTGCCTCCAGTACTGGCAGTCGACCGGGCGCCCGGCCAAGCGCCGGCTGCTCACCTGGCGCGGCGGCTACCACGGGGACACCTTCCACCCGATGTCGGTGTGCGACCCGGACGGCGGGATGCACCACCTGTGGGGCGGGGTGCTGCCCGGGCAGCTCTTCGCCCCGGAGCCGCCGGCCGGGTTCGACGCCCCGCTGGACCCCGAGTACGCGGAGCGGTTCGAGGAGTTGATGGCCCGTCACGCCGACGAACTGGCCGCCGTCATCGTCGAGCCGGTGGTCCAGGGCGCGGGCGGGATGCGCTTCCACTCACCCGCCTACCTGCGGATGCTGCGCGAACTGTGCGACCGCTACGGGGTGTTGCTGGTCTTCGACGAGATCGCCACCGGATTCGGGCGCAGCGGCGCGCTGTTCGCCGCCGACCACGCGGGCGTCTCGCCGGACGTGATGTGCCTGGGCAAGGCGCTGACCGGCGGCTACCTGACGCTGGCCGCCGCGCTGTGCACGAGCGAGGTCGCGGACGGGATCAGCCGCGGCGAGGTGCCGGTGCTCGCCCACGGCCCGACGTTCATGGGCAACCCGCTGGCCTGCGCGGTGGCCAACGCCTCGCTGGAGCTGCTGCTCGGGCAGGACTGGGCGGTGGAGGTCAAGCGGATCGAGGCGGGGCTGGCCGAGGGCCTCGCGGCGGCCGTCGACGCCCCCGGCGTGCGCGACGTACGGGTCCAGGGCGCCATCGGCGTGGTGCAGTTGGACCACCCGGTGGACGTCGCGGCGGCCACCGAGGCGGCGGCGCGGGAGGGTGTCTGGCTGCGGCCGTTCCGGGATCTGGTCTACACCATGCCCCCCTATGTGACGCGGGACGAGGACGTGGCCCGGATCGCCGCCGCCGTGACCGCCGCGGCGGTGGCGGGATGAGCGCGCGCGTCCTGTTCGTGACGGGCACCAACACCGACGTCGGCAAGACCGTCGCCACCGCCGCCGTCGCCTCCGTGGCGCTGCGGGCCGGGCGGAAGGTCGCGGTGCTCAAGCCGGGGCAGACCGGCGTCTCTCCGGGCGAGCCCGGCGACGCGGCGGAAGTACGGCGCCTGGCAGGTGATCTGACCTTCCGTGAGCTGGTGCGCTACCCCGAGCCGCTGGCCCCCGACACGGCCGCCCGACGGGCCGGAATGCCGTACCTGGCCCCCGCTGAGGTGGTGTCCGAGGTCGCGGAGCTGGCTTCCACGCACGACCTGGTGCTCGTGGAAGGCGCCGGCGGCCTGCTGGTCCGCTACGACGACCGGGGCCGTACGCTGGCCGACCAGGCCCGGGCCGTGCTCGACGCCGGGTTCCCCGCGGAGGTCCTGCTGGTCGCCTCGGCCGGGCTCGGCACCCTCAACATCGTCTCCCTCACGGCGGAGGCCCTGGCCGCCCGCGCCCTCCCCCTCGCGGGCGTGCTGGTCGGCTCCTGGCCCGCCGAGCCGGGCCTCGCCGAGCGCTGCAACCTCGCCGACCTGCCCCGCTCCGCCGGCGCCCCGCTCCTCGGTGCGCTGCCCGAACACGCGGGGACCGCCGAGGACTTCGCCGCCCTCGCGCACGCCGCGCTGGCGCCGGAGCTGGGCGGCGGCTGGAACGCGGAGCACTTCGCGCGCGTGCACCGTCCCGAATCGGCCCCGCTTCGCTCGAAGGGGTGATCCCGGCTTCCGCCCCTGTCGGGAGCCGGATCGGCTCAATACCGTTCCTCCCATGACAGACGGGCTGACCGTGGACGAGGCCCTCAGGGCCCTGGCCGCCCTGGAGGCGGCGTGGAAGGACGACGACGAGGCGCTGTCCGCCCTGGCGGCGGGCAGCGCCGGTGAGCGGCCCCTGCCGGCGCTGGTCGCCGCGTACGGCGAGCACGCGATGGACACCCTGATGGCGCTCGCCTTCGGGCTGCGCGCCACCATGAGCGACGAGGAGATCGCCGAGATCTCCGACGCCGTCAGCTCCAACATCGGCGCCCGGATGAGCGCCCTGCTGAACCAGACCCTGAAGGCCTGGGGCATGCTCGCCGCCCCGGACGACCTCTCCGTCACCAAGATCATCGCCCACACCGTGATCGACGCCATGCGGGCCGTCACCGAGGATCCGAGCAAGACCGAAGTGCTGCCCCTGCTGGCGACCTTCCGCAGCTACGCCCTCAACGACGGCTGACAGAAGAAGAATTCGGCGCGGGCTTCGAAACGAATCGAAGCCCGCGCCGCTCGGCCGGGCGCTAGCGCCCGCCGGCGACCAGGAAGCGGCCCGAGCGCCAGTGCAGCCGGGCCGGGCCGCCGGTGGGCCAGTCGTGGTTCAGGTGGCGGCGGCCCCGGCCGAGGGCGCCGAGGTCGCGGGGGCGCAGGGTGCCGGTCGTCAGCCCGGCGGCCTCGTCGGCGGTCACCGGCATGATCGTCACGTACTGGGCGTCGTCCCCGCCCATCCAGTCCACGACCGCGGTGAAGATCCACACGAACTTCTGCGAACACTCCCGGCAGCGCCGGAGGTTGACGGCGAAGCGCGGGCCGCCCACCACCTCCGCCTCGTGCTCGAACCCCACCCGCTGGCGCCCCCACACGGCCCGCTCGTCCTCGCCGTAGCACTTCGCGCAGCCGAACGCCGCCACCGGCCTGCCCATCGGCCCACCCATCGGTCGACTCCCTGTCCCGCGACGTCCCGGTCGCGGCCCATGATGCCCGCCGGGCCCCGGCGCCCGGCCGGAGAGCCCACCCGACCGGGGAACAATTCACGGACCGTTCCCGCCCCGTTCGCACCCCAAGGAGGAACCCCCTGCGGCCGGTTGACGCCCAGGGGGCCGGCGGTGTGGGACGGCGAGGCCCGATGAGCGGCCGGGCCCGCCTCAGGCGGCCTCCAGCAGGACGGCGGGGAGCGGGGCCTCCCGCACCAGGGCGCGCGGGAGGGTGAGGCCGAAGTGGCGGCCGAGGACCTCCAGGCAGGTGCGGTGGAGGTCCTCGCCCGTACGGTCGTGGTCGGGCAGCCCGGCGGCGGCCAGCCCGGCCGCCAGGGCGGCGGCGGTGGCCGGCTCCCCCTCGACGCCGCCGGAGCCCCAGGTGTGGTCCAGGTGGAGGTTGAGGTAGCAGGTCTGCCGCCCGTCCCGGTAGCCGTGGAAGAACGGCGGCACCGGCTTGCCGTTCTCCTCCTCGAACTCCAGGTGGAAGACCTCGGCGCCACCGCGCGAGGCCTCCGGGCCGACGCTCAGCTCGCCCTGCCAGCGGCCGTACGCGACCGCGAAGGCGAGGTCGCCGCTGCGGCCGTGGTGCAGCGCGATGTCCTCGGAGTCACCGGCGAACTCCAGCTCGTGGTCCTCGACCAGGTCCTCGGCGGTGAGCTCGCCGAGTGGCCGTGGGGTGCGCTCCGGGAGCCCCTCGGCGATCCGGGCCACGAGTTCCTCCGGTGACAGGCCGCGCGCCAGCACCACGCTGTGGCCGCCGTAGGAGATCGACTCGGGCTCGGCCAGCCAGGTCAGTGAATCCGTCATGATGATCATCCTGCCGCAGCCTGCCGACACTCCGGAGGAGCGCGCCCCTCCGGAGTGCCCCCGGGGCCGCTACTCGGCCAGTGCCCGGGCCCGGACCGCGCGGCGCAGCGTGTCCAGCTGGTCGACCAGGCCGCGCCGGGTCGCCGCGGTGAGGCCCGGGTCGGCCAGGCACTCCTCGGCCGCCCGCACCGTCCGCTCGGTGGCGGCGAAGGCGGGGAAGCCCGCCGTGGTGAGCACCCGGGCCAGCGCGGGGCCCCGGCGGCCGGCGGCGGCCGCCAGCTCCTTGAAGTAGCGTGCCGTCAACTCCTCCAGAAGTTCGGCCTGTTCGGGCTGCCACAGGCCCCGGGCGGTGGCGGTGGCCAGGTAGTTGGACAGCTCGCCGTGGAACAGCGCCTGCCAGGCGGCCTCCTTGGCCGTGGCGTCGGGCAGCGCGGCGCGGCAGCGGGCGGCGCCCTCCTGGCTGGTGTCGCTGGGGTCGGCGGCGAGTTCGGCGGCGATCTCCGGCTCCCCCGCCGCGCCGAGCACGCACAGCCGCAGCAGCAGCTGCCAGCGCAGGTCCGGGTCGAGCACCGGCCCGCCGGGCACGGTGCCGGCCGCCAGCCAGTCGCGCAGCTCGGCGGTCTGCGCCCGGCCGGCGGCGGTGCCGATCACCCCGCGCACGGCCACCAGCCGCAGACCGGTGCCGTCCGGCTCGCCGTCGGTGCGCCGCAGCAGGGCCCGGCAGGCCAGGGCCAGGGTGGCCAGTGCCGCGGGCCGGTCGGCCGGCGGCACGGCGCAGTCCACCACGAAGCCGCGGGCGAAGGAGAGCACCGCGTCCACCAGGTGCACCGAGGTCTCGCCGGGCAGGTGGGCGGCGACCAGCTCCAGGTACTCGCCGGGCGCCAGTTCGCCGTCGCGCACCTGGTCCCGGGCGGCGCTCCAGAGCACCGCCCGGGCCAGTTCCTCGGGCACGGCGCCGAGGGAGGAGCGCACGGTCCGCCAGGAGCCGGGGTCGAGGCGGACCTTGACGAAGCTGAGGTCGGTGTCGTTGGGCAGGATCAACGCGGCGCCGTCGGGCACGGTCAGCGCGGCGCCGTCGGGCACGGTCAGCGCGGCGCCGTCGGGCAGGGTCAGCGCGGCGCCGTCGGGCAGGGACGGCCCGGTGCCGTCGAGAAGGCGCCGCCGCTCCGCCCCGTCGGCCGCCAGGTCGAGCGGCACCCGTTCGGCCAGCTCCAGGGCGCCGTCGGCGGTGCGCCGGTAGCGGCCCACGGTCAGCTGGTGCGGGCGCGCCCCGCCGTCGGCCGCGGTGTGCTCGATCCGGCCGTCGGCCAGCCGCAGGGTGTCCACGCCGGTGGTGCGCAGCCAGCGCTCGGCCCAGCCGTGGACGTCGCGGCCACTGGCCGCCGCGAGCGCCCGGAGCAGGTCGTCGAGGGTGGCGTTGCCGAAAGCGTGCCGGTCGAAGTAGTCGTTGACCCCGGCCAGGAAGGCCTCCTCGCCGAGCCAGGCGACCAGCTGGCGCAGCGCGGCGGCGCCCTTGGCGTAGGAGATGCCGTCGAAGTTCTGGAGCGCCTGGGCGGTGTCGTCCACCGCACCGGGCGCCACCGGGTGGGTGGAGGGGCGCTGGTCGGCGTCGTAGCCCCAGGTCTTGCGGTTGGCCGCGAAGCCCGTCCAGGCGCCGGTGAAGCGGGTGGCGGCGGCGGTGACGCGGTAGGCCATGTACTCGGCGAAGGACTCGTTCAGCCACAGGTCGTCCCACCACTTCATGGTGACCAGGTCGCCGAACCACATGTGCGCCATCTCGTGCACCACCACCAGGGCGCGCTCCTCGCGCTTGGTGTCGTCCACGGCGGAGCGGAAGACGTACTCGTCGCGCAGCGTGACGCAGCCCGGGTTCTCCATCGCCCCGGGGTTGAACTCCGGTACGAAGCACTGGTCGTAGCTGTCGAACGGGTAGCGGTGCCGGAACGCCCGGTGGTAGTGGTCGAAGCCCTGCCGGGTGACCTCCAGCAGCTCCGGGGCGTCGGCGTCCAGGTGGGCGGCGAGCGAGCGGCGGCAGTGCAGGCCGAGCGGGATGCCGTCGTGCTCGGCGCGCACCGAGTGCAGCGGTCCGGCCACCACGGCGACGAGGTAACTGCTGATCGCCGGGGTGGGCGCGAACTCCCAGCGCCCGGGCGAGACCTGGCGGCCCACGCTGTTGCCCACCACGGTCCACTCCCTCGGCGCGGTGACGGACACCGTGTAGCGCGCCTTGAGGTCGGGCTGGTCGAAGGAGGCGAACACCCGCGGGCCGTCGTCGAGGAAGGACTGGGTGTAGACGTAGTCCTCGCCGTCGGCCGGGTCGGTGAAGCGGTGCATGCCCTCGCCGGTGTGCGAGTAGGCCATGTCGGCTTCGACGGTGAGTTCGTTGTCGGCGGCCAGGCCGGTCAGCGGGAAGCGCCCGGCCCGCAGGGCGGTGGCGTCCAGCTCCCGGCCGTTCAGGACCACCCGGCGCAGGGCGGCCGGTTTGACGTCCACGTACGTCCCGGCGCCCGGGGCGGTGCAGCCGAAGCGGATCACCGTGGTGGAGCTGAACACCTCCCGGCCGCGGGTCAGGTCGAGGTCGAGGTGGACGGTGCGGACGTCGAGCAGCTCGTGGCGTTCGACGGCCTCGGTACGGGTGAGTACGGAGGTGGCGGAGGTATCGGACATGCCGATCATGCTGCTCCATCGGGCGGGCCGGCGGCACGCTCTTTTCGGCCCGAGCGGCACGCTTTCCCCGGCCCGGGTGGCACCCCGACCTCCCGACCACCCGACCGGCCGAACGCCCTCCGCCCCGCCGCCCCGCCGGATCCCGCCGCCCCCTCGGGGCGATCAACTACGGCAATCGGGTTACTTCCTCAACAAAGTAGGATGACTTGACTCCCGCGCTACGCGCGAAGAGTTCCATGAAGATCCCTTTTGTCCGATTCATCTGCCTGTCCGGTTCATCTGCCGCTTCACACGCCCGGAGCCCCCCTCATGGACGATCTGTCCACCGCCGACACCGACGGCGCGATAGAGACCCGCGGTATCGATCCCGTCCCCGACCACGAGCGCCGGGGCAGAGTCCGCGAGCTCTTCCCCACCTGGGTCGCGGCGAACATCAGCGTCCTGCTGCTCACCATGGGCGCGGCCCTGGTGGTGTTCAACCGGTTGAACTTCTGGCAGGTCCTGATCGTCGCCGGGTGCGCGGCGCTCGTCTCCTTCGGCATGGTCGGCGTGGTGTCGGTCTCCGGGAAGTGGGGCGGGGCGCCCGGCGCGACCCTCTCCCGGGCCACCTTCGGGGTGCGCGGGAACCTCTTCCCCGGCTCCATCCTCTGGATCGCCCGGTTCGGCTGGGAGACGATCAACGCCGTCACCGGCGCCTACGCCGTGCTGACCGTCCTCGACCTGCTGTTCGGCGTCAAGAGCAACACGGCGCTGATCGTGATCACGCTCTTCGCCTTCGTCGCCTGCACCTTCCTGGTCTCCGGCCTGGGCCGCAAGGCGCTGAACGTCTGCAACACCTGGTCGACGTACCTCTTCGGCGTCTTCAGCGTGCTGGTGCTGGGCTACCTGATCGCGACCATCCACTGGAGCGAGGTCTTCGCCAAGCCCGCGGGCACCACGGCGATGATGATCGCCGGCATCGGGACCATCGCCGCCGGCGGCATCAGCTGGGTGCCCACCGGCCCGGACTTCACCCGCTACCTCCCGCACGCCGCCTCCGGCCGGAAGATCGCCGGTGTGACCGTCTCCGGCGCCGCCCTGGTGATGGTGCCGATGGTGCTGATGGGCGCCGTGATGGCGGTGGCCTCGCCCGGCCTCGCGGAGGCCGCGGACCCGGTCTCCTTCCTCGGTGACCTGCTGCCGACCTGGCTGGCCGTGCCCTACCTGCTGACCGCGATCGTGGGCATGCTGCTGATCAACAGCCTCTCCATGTACTCGGCCGGCTTCACCGCGCAGACCATGGGCGTCAAGCTGCCGCGCGCCATGGCCGTCAGCATCAACGCCGTGATCTCGCTGGTCGGCGGCCTGCTGCTGATGCTGGTCGCCAAGAGCTTCCTGGGCTCCTTCATCACCTTCCTGATCCTGCTCGCCGTCTCCTTCTCGGCCTGGATCGGCGTCTACGCGGTGGACATGTTCCGCCGCCGCTCGCGCGCGGTGCGCTACGACGCCGCCGCGCTGATGGACACCAGCCGCGACAGCCGGTACTGGTACAAGGGCGGCTTCTGCTGGCAGGCCATGGTGTCCTGGGTGCTCGCCCTGCTGATGGGGCTCGCCTTCACCAAGTGCGACTGGTTCGCCGGCCCGCTCTCCGGCACCCCGGTCGGCAAGTACGGACTCGCCTGGGCGGCGACCATCGTGATCTCCGCCGTGATCATGGCCGTGCTCCCCGCGCCCCGGGAGAACGCCCCGGCCGAGCCGGCCGCCGCCGTGCGGGAGCGGCGGGCCGACCGGGTCGCCGTCTGACCCCTCGCCCCGCCCAAGCGGCACCCCGGACCGCCCGGGCGCCGGCTCACCCGAGCCCGGCGCCCGGGCGGTCGCCGTTCCGGAGGCCGTACGAGGTCACGACGGGGCTCTTCTCTTCGGCGCGTGTTCGATATACGGTACAAAACGCTTGTTACGTATCCCCGGCGTAGCGAGGCGTGCCGCATCCCTCCGCCCTCATCTGGAGAGTCCGCAGTGACCGAGCCCACCGAGCCCACCGAGTCCATCAAGTACCGCAAGAACGGCCTGACCCGCGGGGTGACCGAGGAGCTCGCCGAGAACATGACGCGGGGCTGGGCCGACACCGAGCGCACCGCCCTGGAGCCGGTGCCCCAGGCCGCGCACACCGCCCGCCGCCGCGCCGCGCTGTCCGCCGCCTTCCCCGGCGAGCTGCTGGTCGTCCCGGCCGGCAACCCCAAGGTGCGGGCCAACGACACCGACTACCCGTTCCGGCCCTCCTCCGACTACGCCTACCTCACCGGCGACCAGTCCGAGGACGCCGTGCTGGTGCTGCTGCCCACCGGGGAGAGCGGCCACGAGGCCGTGCTGTACCTGCGCGGCCGCTCCCGCGTCGACAACGGCGAGTTCTGGCTGGACGGCCACGGCGAGCTGTGGGACGGCCGCCGCAACAGCCTCACCGAGAGCGAGCGGCTGTTCGGCCTGCCCTGCCGGGACGTCCGCACCGTCCACGCCGACCTGCGCGCCACCACCGGCCCGGTGCGGGTGCTGCGCCGGCACGACGCGGGCGTGGAGGCGGCCCTCGCGGACCGCCTCTCCGCCGAGCTGGACGACGAGTTCGAGGTCTTCCTGTCCGGGCTGCGCCTGGTCAAGGACGAGTGGGAGATCGAGGAGCTGCGCTTCGCCTGCGCGGCGACCGCCCGCGGCTTCGAGGACGTGGTGCGCGTCCTCGGCACCGACTCCGAGACCGCCGAGCGGCTGATCGAGGGCACCTTCTTCCTCCGCGCCCGGATCGAGGGCAACGACGCCGGCTACGGCATCATCGCCGCGGCCGGGCCGCACGCCACCACCCTCCACTGGGTGCGCAACAACGGCTTCGCCAAGCCCGGTGACCTGCTGCTGCTCGACGCGGGCGTGGAGACCAACCACCTCTACACCGCCGACATCACCCGCACGCTCCCGGTCAGCGGCCGCTTCACCGAGATCCAGCGCAAGGTCTACGACGCCGTGTACGCCGCCCAGGAGGCCGGCATCGCGGCCGTCAGGCCGGGCGGGCAGTTCCGCGACTTCCACCACGCCGCCCAGCGCGAGCTGGCCGAGCACCTGACCTCCTGGGGCCTGTTCGGCGACCTGAGCGCGGACAAGGTGTACGAGCTCGGTCTGCACCGCCGCTTCACCCTGGCCGGCACCGGCCACATGCTGGGCCTGGACGTCCACGACTGCGCCCACTCCCGCACCGAGGACCACGTCGACGGCCCGCTCAAGCCGGGCATGGTGCTCACCGTCGAGCCGGGCATCTACTTCCAGGAGAACGACCTGACGGTGCCGGAGGAGTACCGGGGCATCGGGGTGCGGATCGAGGACGACATCCTGGTGACCGAGGACGGCAACGAGAACCTCTCCGCCGCCCTCCCCCGCACCTCCGACGAGGTCGAGGCCTGGCTGGCGCGGCTGCGCGGCTGACGTACGGCTGCGGGCCGTGGTCCCGCCCGCCCCAGGGCGGGACCACGGCCGGGCGATCACGGCCCGGTGATCACGAGCGAGCGATCACGACCGGGCGATCACGACCGGGCGATCAGGCCGGCAGCGGCTTGACCCAGCGGCTCCACTGCGGCTCCGGCCGGTAGCCGGCCGCCTGCCAGGTGCGGTGGCCGAGGGCGTTGTCGTCCAGCACCATGGCGTCGGCGCGCCGGCCGCCGAGCGCGGCGAAGCGCTCCTCGGCCGCCGCCAGCAGGGCGGCGCCGATGCCCCGGCGGCGGTGCTCGGGGTCGACGGCGAGGCGGTACAGGTGGCAGCGCCAGCCGTCCCAGCCGGCGATCACCGTGCCGAGGAGGGTGGACGGGTCGTCGGCCGGGGTGGCGACGATCAGGCAGTGCGGGTCCCGGGCGAGCAGCGCGGCCACCCCCATCTCGTCGTCCGTGATGCTGGCGCCCTTGGCGGCCCGCGCCCAGAGGGCGAGCAGGGCGGGGATCTCGTCGGGGGTGGCGGCGCGCAGCGCGAGGGCGGCGGGCGCCGCACCGGCGGCGCCGGTCGGCCCACCGGCGGCGTTGGGCCCATCGGCGGCGTTGGGTCCATCGGCGGCGGTGGTCGGCATGTTCTGGTCGTCCATGCGCGCCTGTCTAGCAGCCGCCCCCGCCCTCCCGCCGGGAATTCCGCTGCTCGGACGGCCACTCCACGGTGTGACGCGGCGTCAGCCGAGCCGCCACACCGTGGTGGTCTTGACGGCGGTGTCCTCCAGGTCCGCGACCACCGGCACCTGGTACGCCGCCACCGCGGTGAACCGCTCCCGGGGCAGGTAGGCCCGGCCCGGGTCGCCGACGATGACGGTCGCGCCGCGCGCCACGGCCCGCTCCAGGAAGGGCAGGAAGCGGGCGGCCATGGCCCGTTCGTAGAAGACGTCGCCCGCGAGCACCACCTCGGCCGGGCCGCCGTCGCCGTCCACCAGGTCCACCAGGGCACCCGCCACCCGCACGCCGTTGGCCTCGGCGTTCAGCCCGATCGCGGCCACCGCGTAGGCGTCGATCTCGGCGGCGCGCACGTCCGCCGCCCCGCACAGCGCGGCCGCCACCCCGACCAGTCCGGAGCCGGCCGCGACGTCCAGCACCCTTCGGCCGGCGACCAGTTCGGGGTGGTCCAGGACGTAGCGGGCGACCGCCACCCCACCCGCCCAGGCGAAGGCCCAGAACGGCGGCGGCAGCCCGGCCCGCCCGCGCGCCCGTTCGGTGGTCTCCCACAGGGCGATGGCGTCCTCGGCCATGTACAGGCTGATCTCGGGCACGAAGGGGACGGGCCTCAGCTCGGTCTCCCGCCGGACGAAGGCGAGGTCCTCGGCGGGCTGAAGAGTGCGCAACTCGCTCGGCATGCCCGCAGCATAGAGCCCGCACGGGGGTGCGCACGCACCCGTGGCGGAGGCCGGGTGGACGCACCGCCGAGTCGACGTCTACATTGCTGTAGACGTCGGAGGCGTACGGCAGGACCCCCCGGACGAGCCGTACGCCTCCGACGCGCCTGCCGTCCGACGTCCCCCGCCGTCCGCCGACGCGCCGCCCGCGCTCACTCCCGTTCGTCCACCACCCGCTTGATCTTCCCGACCGAGCGCTCCAGCGTGTACGGGTCCACCACCTCGACCGCGACCGTGATGCCGACCCCGTCCTTCACCGCCGCGACGATCGCCCCCCGCGCCGCCTCCCGCTGCTCCCCCGAGGCCTCCGGCCGGGCCTCGACCCGCACCGTCATCCGGTCCAGCCGCCCCTGCCGGCCCAGCCGCAGCTGGAAGTGCGGCGCGACACCCGGGGTGCGCAGCAGGATCTCCTCGATCTGGGTCGGGAAGACGTTCACCCCGCGCAGGATGATCATGTCGTCGCTGCGCCCGGTGACCTTCTCCATCCGCCGGAAGGCCGGCCGCGCGGTGCCGGGCAGCAGCCGGCTGAGGTCGCGGGTGCGGTAGCGGATGACCGGCAGCGCCTCCTTGGTGAGGGAGGTGAAGCACAGCTCACCGCCCTCCCCGTCGGGCAGCACCTCGTCCGTGAACGGGTCGACGACCTCCGGGTAGAAGTGGTCCTCCCAGATGTGCAGTCCGTCCTTGGTCTCCACGCACTCCTGGGCGATGCCCGGGCCGACCACCTCGGAGAGGCCGTAGATGTCGACGGCGTGGAGGTCGAGGCGCTCCTCGATCTCGCGCCGCATCTCCTCCGTCCACGGCTCGGCCCCGAAGATGCCCACCCGCAGCGAGGTGGCGCGCGGGTCGACGCCCTGCTTCTCGAACTCGTCCAGCAGGGTCAGCAGGTAGGACGGGGTGACCATGATGATCTCGGGCTCGAAGTCCAGGATCAGCCGCACCTGGCGGGCCGTCATGCCGCCGGAGGCCGGGATGACGGTGCAGCCGGCCCGCTCCGCGCCGTAGTGGGCGCCGAGGCCGCCGGTGAACAGCCCGTAGCCGTAGGCGATGTGCACCTTGTGACCGGGCCGGCCGCCGGCCGCGCGGATCGAGCGGGCGACCACGTCGGCCCACATGGAGAGGTCGCCGTCGGTGTAGCCGACCACGGTCGGCAGCCCGGTGGTACCGCTGGAGGCGTGGATCCGGCGGACCTTCTCCATCGGGACGGCGAACATGCCGAAGGGGTAGCCCTCGCGCAGGTCGGCCTTGGTGGTGAAGGGGAAGCGGGCGAGGTCGGCGAGGGTGCGGCAGTCCTCGGGGCGGACTCCGGCGGCGTCGAACTTGCGGCGGTAGAGCTCGACGTTGTCGTACGCGTGCCGCAGGGTGGCCCGCAGCCGGGTGAGCTGGTGGGCGCGCAGTTCGTCCAGGCCCATCCGCTCGCCGGCGTCCAGCAGCTCCGGGGGGATCGGCTCCCCGAGGTGTCGGCGCGGGACGGGTGCACTGCCGGTCATCGTCGCTCCTTCGCTGCTCCGCCCGCTTCCCGGGCTGCCGACCGATCGTTCGGTCAGGGGTGTTCCGGTCCATTGATCCAGTACCCGAACCACCTGTCAAGGGATCGCACAGAGCTGCCGGAATGTGAAGTTCCGGCCGCTTCGCGACGCCCCCGCCTCCACAGCTTGGCTATCCGATATGAAAATCATTACGGAAGTTTGACTTCCCGCCGGGCTCCGCCGCCCCGGCCGCGTGATTGAGTGGTGCGGTTTCCTCCCCGCACCCCGGAGTGATCACCGTGCCCACGACTCCCGCCCTGGTCAGCGCGCTGCGCGAACTCGGCGAACGACCCGCCGTCGTCGCCGACGGGCGTGCGATCAGCGGCATCGGCCTGCTGCTCGGCGTCTCCCCGCCGGGCGGCCTGCCCCGGGCCCTCGCCCAGCGCGTCGCCACGCACGCCGCGCTGCCGCCCTCCGCCGCCCGGGCCGCCGAACAGCGGCTGCGCTACTGGGCCGGCGTCCTCGGCCCGGCGCCGATCCGGCACACCGTGCTCCACCCCGTCACGGACCTCGCCGTCGAACTCGCCCTCGCCACCCTGCTGGCCGGCGGCACCGTCCACTGCGGCGACCCCGAGCAGCGGCCCGAGCAGCAGCTCGCCGACGTCGCCGCCAGCCGGGCCACCCACCTCAGCCTGCCCTCCGCCCTGCTCTGGCGGCTCAGCCGGCAGCCCGGCCTGGACGCCCACGACCTGCGCACGCTGCGCCTGGTCCTGCACGTCGGCCCCGAGCCCCGGCAGGAGGACGTGTACGCCGCCGTCGACGCGCTCGGCGCCGTCCTCGCCCACGTCCGCGCCCCGGACAGCAACGCCGAGGCCGCCGACCGCCGGCTGCGCGCCGACGCCGAGAGCGCCTCCGCCGCCGCCTGGAAGCACAGCATCGGCGTCACCGTCCCCCAGGTCCAGGAGTTCGGCGCCCACCTCGACCGGGCCGTGCTCCTCTCCCTGCTGCACACCCTCCAGCAGGCCGACGTGCTCACCGACCCGACGCGCGGCTACCCCGAGGCCGAGGTGCTGGCCGCCGCCCTGGTCACCCCCGCCCAGCGGCCCCGGGTCTCCCGCTGGCTGGACGCCCTCGCCCGGCACGGCCTGATCACCCGCCAGGACGGCGGCGCCCAGGGCCCGGTCTTCCGCGGCGGCCCCGGACCGGGCCCCGCCGAGGTGCGGGACGCCTGGCGCCCCGCCGTCGAGGCCTGGGCCGACGGGCTCGGCCCGGCCGCCGCCCTGGACCGGGTCCGCCGCGCCGCCCAGCGGCTGCCCCGGCTGATCACCAGCGAGGAGGCCCCCCGCCCGGCCGCCGCCCCGGTCCGCTGGGCCGCCGCCCGCGGCTTCCTCGGCGCCGCCGTCGGCACGCTGGTGCGCGGCACCGCCGACGCCCACCCGGCGCCGGTGCCGCTGCGCGTCCTCGAACTCGACCCCGAGGGCGGCGAAGGGGCCGTCGCCCGCGCCCTGGCCGCCCGGCCCCGGCAGCACGCCGAACACCACCTCTCCCCCGACGGCGGCCGGTACGACCTCGTCGTCGCCACCGCCACCGGACGCACCGCCGGGGAGGTCCCGGAGCTGGTCCGGCTGGTCTCCCCCGGCGGACGGCTGCTGCTGCTCGCGCCCACCGCCGAACACCTCGACCTGCTGATCACCGGCGACGGCGCCCACGGCCCCACCGCCCACCCCGCCGAGCACTGGCGGGCGGCGCTCACCGCCGCCGGCTGCCCGACGGTGCTTCCCCTGCCCGAGGACGGCCACCCGATCGGGCTGCTGGGGCAGCGGCTGTTCGCCGCGCGGGTGGGCTGACACCGCCCCGAGGGGGCCGCCCGACGGGCCGCCGCGGCGTCCGCCTCCCCGCCGGTGACGCCCGCTTCCCTGCCGGTGACGCCCGCTTCCCCGCCGGTGGCCTCCGCTTCCCTGCCGGTGGCCTTCACTTCCCCGCCCGCTTGGAAACGGACCCGATCCCTCCCATGCCGCTCTCCGTGGCCGAGCGGTGAAACCCGGATCACGCGCCGCCACCCGATCCGTACCATTTCGATACCGAAGCCGTGATGAGCTGCGAGGATCCTCGCCGCCCGGGCCGCTCCCCGGGTAGGCTCCGGCTTGTCCTCCGGCCCTCGCGCAGGCGGCCCCCTGCCGCCCTGCCGCGTTCTCCGGGGGCGCTCCCCCCGCGGGCCATTCGGTGGGCCCCGCGCACTCGACACCGCGCGCCAGGGCAGTCGCGCGAACGGCGAAGGGCATCGCATTGTCGGATCGGCTCACCGGAGGAGACTCCTCACTGCTGCGGCGGATCAACGCGGCGGTCACGCTCCGGGCGCTGCGGAACGGCCACTCCGTGACCCTCACTCAGCTCGTCGGCGAGACCGGGCTCTCCCGCCCGACCGTCGAGGGCGTGATCGAGGGACTGGTCGAGACCGGACTGGTCGCCGAGGTCGAGCAGCCGAGGGAGGAGGGCCAGCAGGGCACCGGCCGCCGCGGCCGCCCGGCCCGCTGGTTCCGCTTCCGCGCCGAGGCCGGGCACATCCTCGGCATCGAGATCGGCGTGCACGACATCCGGGTCATCCTGGCCGACCTCACCGGCGAGGTGGTGGGCAGTCACTTCAAGCCGGTGGACGAGACCCTGGAGGCCGAGGAGCGGCTCACCGCCGTCCGCACCGCCGTCGCCGAGGTGCTGCGCAAGGCCGGCATCTCCCGCGACAACCTGTGGGCGGTCGGCATCGGCACCCCCGGCATCGTGGACCGCGAGGGCACCATCCGGCTCGGCACCGCGATGCCCGGCTGGACCGGCCTCGACCTGGGCGCCCGGCTGCGGCGCTCCTTCCGCTGCCCGGTGCTGATCGAGAACGACGCCAACCTGGCCGCCATCGCCGAGCACTGGCAGGGGGCGGCGGTCGGCGCCGACGACGTCGTCTTCGTGATGGCCGGCCTCAGCCCGGGGGCCGGCTCCCTCATCGGCGGCAAGCTGCACCGCGGTTTCGGCGGCGCGGCCGGCGAGATCGGCGCACTGCACCTGCTCGGCCAGGAGGTCACCCCCGAGCGCCTGCTGTCCACCACCGGCAAGCCGCTCAACCCGCTGGACGAGGCCGCCGTGGCGCGGGTGCTGCGGCTGGCCCGGGAGGGCGACGAGGTCGCCAGGATCGCCATGGACCGCTTCCTCACCCGCCTCGTCCAGGGCGTCGCCGCGCTCGTCCTGGCCATCGACCCGCAGCTGGTGGTGGTCGGCGGCTGGGCGGCCGGCCTGGACGGCGTCCTGGACCCGCTGCGCGAGCGCCTCGCCCAGCTCACCCTGCGCGCCCCGGAGGTCGCCCTCGCGGCGCTGGGCTCGGAGGTGGTGGCGATGGGCGCCCTGCGGGTGGCCCTCGACCACGTCGAGGAGCAGCTCTTCGCGGTGGACCCGCCGCGCGCCTGACCTTCGGTGGCCGCGGGGCGTCGGCGCCCCGCGGCCGCTGCCTGTCCTCACCCCGCCGTCTTCCCTCGTCCCGCCGTCCTTCCTCCTCCTGCCGCTCAACGGCACTGGCCCGGACGTCAGTTGACGTCCGGGCCAGTGCCTGAGGGTTTCCGGAAGATGGTTCAGGAGGCGGTACGGACCTCAGCCGTCGCGCCGACCGGGGTGACCTCGACCAGTCCGGTCTCGCCGAAGGTCAGCTTGCAGGTGTCCGCCCGGTAGGTGGAGACCGCCAGGGCGACCAGCCGGCCGCCCGCGGCGTACTGGGTGGTCATCACCAGGACGGGCGCGCCGGGCGGGCGCTCCAGCAGCGCGGCCTGCTCGGCCTCGGCGACACCCAGCTCCACCGAGCGGGACTCGCCGTCCACCTCCAGCCGCTCCAGCTGGCGCAGCACCGAACGGGCGCGGTCGCTCTCGGCGCGGAAGCCCGGCAGGTGCGGCAGGGTGGCGGCCGGGACGTGCAGCGACTCGGTGGCCACCGCGCGGCCCTCCAGCAGGCGGACCCGGCGCACGGTGTGCACGGTCGCGCCCTCGGCGATGCCCAGGCTCTTCGCCAGCTGCTCGGAGGCGGGGGCGGTGGTGCAGTCGACCGTCCGCCAGGCCTGGCTGCGCGCGGCGCCGGGCCAGCCCTCCTCCTGCCGGTTGACCGGCACGCCGACCCGCGGGGCGGCGATCAGGGTGCCGATCCCCCGGCGGCGCACCAGGCGGCCCTCCAGCTCCAGCTGGTCGAGCGCCTGCCGCAGCGTCGCCCGCGCCACACCGAACCGGGCCGAGAGCTCGCGCTCGTTGGGCAGCACCTGACCGGTGGAGAACTCCGAGTCGATGGCGCGCAGCAGCACCGTGCGCAGGTGCCAGTACTTCGGCTCCGGCACCGCCGAAAGCTGTCCTGTCGTCCCCACCGTGTCCTCCACCGCTGTTGTCGGCCCTGCGACAAGGAGGTCGGATCCCGGGTCCACGATCCGCTGTTGCGGCAGGTGGAGAGCGGGCCTTTATCCGTCCTTCTTTATTAAAGGTCCTTGCAGTAAGTGACCCTAGGTGCTCCGTCGGGAGATGGTCAAGACCAATGGCACGGCTCGACGGGACCGGGGCGGATTTTCATGCCGCGTTCACGCCACTTCCTGTCCGCCACTGCCACCATCCGGCCCCGGGCGGCCTTCCGCCGCGCGTCACGATTCGGGTCGGGTACGGCCAGTCGGTAGGCTGCCCGGGTGATCGTGGTGACGAGTGTGAACGTGAACGGAATCCGGGCGGCGGCCAGAAAGGGCTTCGTCGAGTGGCTGGCCGGTACCGAGGCGGACGTGGTCTGCCTCCAGGAGGTGCGCTCCGAACCCGAGCAACTCCCCGTCGAACTGCGCGACCTGGACGGCTGGCACGCCGTCTGGGCTCCGGCCGCCGCCAAGGGCCGGGCCGGCGTCGCCGTCCTCTCCCGCGAGGAGCCGCAGCGCACCGCGATCGGCTTCGGGTCGGAGGAATTCGACAATTCGGGCAGGTACGTCGAAATCGACCTTCCGGGGCTGACCGTCGCCAGCCTCTACCTCCCCTCCGGCGAGGTGGGCACCGAGCGCCAGGACGAGAAGGAACGCTTCATGGCGGAATTCCTCGTCCACCTCACCGCCCTGCGCGCCCGCGCCGAGGCCGACGGCCGCGAGGTCGTGGTCTGCGGCGACTGGAACATCGCCCACCGCCCCGAGGACCTCAAGAACTGGAAGGCCAACCAGAAGTCCGCCGGCTTCCTCCCCGAGGAGCGCGCCTGGCTCTCCCGGGTCTACGACGAGGCCGGCTACGTCGACGTCGTCCGCGCCCTCCACCCCGACCGCACCGGCCCCTACTCCTGGTGGTCCTACCGCGGCCGCGCCTTCGACAACGACTCCGGCTGGCGCATCGACCTCCAGGTCGCCACCCCGACCCTCGCCACCCGCGCCACCGACGCCCGCGTCGAACGCGCCGCCACCCACACCGAGCGGTGGTCCGACCACGCGCCGGTCACGGTGGCGTACGCCCTGGAACCCTGAGCCGAGGCCGGGATGCCCCGGCCCTCGACATGCTCCGCGCCGGCTCCGGTCCGTCGATCCCGCCCGCGCGGCACGAGACCTCGACGTCCCGCCCCAGGTCAGCCGACCCGCCTCCCCGGAGCCGACCGCCGCGTGATCGGCTCCGGGGAGGCGGGGCCGTGCGCCCGCAGCAGGGCGCCATCCCCGCGCTCGTGGGGGTTGTTCCTCGGCGACCACCGACGGGCGTTGGCGGACGCGGTCGGCCCCGCACTCGCGGCGGTTGCTCCTGGTCGGGTACTACGAGCGGCTGGGCCACCCGATCGGCCCCGCGCTCGCGGGCGTTGCTCCCGGCCCTCGCCACCCGCATCGAGCGCTGGTCCGACCGCGCGCCGGTGACTGTGGCGGCTGTCCTCGGCGGCAACTGACCTGCGGGCAGCGGAAGTCGGGCAGGCTCGGCGCCGCCCCCGTCGACCGGGGAGCGGCGGCCGGGTCGCCGTCCCGCGTGAACGGGCCGCCCGACCGGGGCGGGTTCATTCGCCGCCGTGGAAGACGCAGCCGACCAGGGCGCCGCTGCCCATGCTGACCACGCCGACGGACGGGTCGGCGCTGGCCCGGACGAAGCCGCCGGCGTAGCCGTCGTCGGCGGCGGTGCGGGCGCCGAGGTAGAGGCCCCAGTTGAGGTAGAGGTCCCGCACGCCGCCTGCGCCGTCGGGGAAGGGCTCGGCGGCGGGGCGGACCCGGTGCTGGAGGACGTAGGGGCCGTTCATCGCCGAGGCGACCTGGTGCTCCCACTCCGCCGGGTCCGTCTCCCAGCCCGGGGTGATGCCGTGGCCTCCGTGCAGCAGGGTCGGCTTGAGGATCAGCTCCTCCCGGTGGGCCACGGCGTGGGCGAGCAGGTCGACCCGGGTGCCGCCGGGGTCGGTGGCGTGCGGGCGGACGTAGCGGGTCCACGGCAACAGCCGGTCGACGCAGGCCAGTTCGGAGGCGTCGAAGAGGTCGCGGTGCCGCTCGTCGGAGAGCATCGCCAGGGTGCCCTTGTTGCCGTACAGCTCCGCGTCCAGCCGGCTGAACAGGCCCGCCTTGCCCTGCTCGACCGCGGTCAGCAGCGGCTCCAGCTGGGCCGCCGAGGCGGGGTCGGTGAGGTCCTCGGGCAGGAAGTAGCGGAAGACCACGTCGACGGCCCGGCCGGCGACCGTCGGGCGGCCGTCGGGGTAGCTGAACTCGCCGAGGTCGCAGGCGATCCCCTCGACTCCGTGGTCGGCGAGCTTCGCGGCGAGCACCCCCAGCCGGGGGCCCACGACGGCGAAGTTGTCCACCGTGTCCACCACGGCGACGACCGGTGCCCGGTCGGTGGGGATGTGCGCGGCGCACTCGGCCCGCATGGTCCGCACCATGTGGCCCAGGGTGTCCTGGTAGCGCAGCCCGTGCCGCCCGACGAACTCCGCCAGCGGCGGGTACTCCAGCATCGCCCGGTTGATGTCGGCGTTCTCGAATCCGCCGAGCGCGCTGGTGAGGTTGAACTCCAGGAGCTTGAACCCCGTGCCGTCGTGGTAGAGGTCGGCCCGCCCCAGCGGGTGGAGCGTCCCGGTCCGGGCGCTGCGGGTGATCAGCGCCGACTGCCGGGCGTCGAGGCCGACCGCCGCCGCCAACTCGCCGATGCTGCCGCCGAACAGCCGCTCCGGCAGCGAGCGCAGCAGCCCGTAGACGGTGTGGAGGTCCTCGACGACCGTGCGACGCTCGGTCTCGCCGAGGAAGGCGGGGCCGTCCAGGAAGCGGTCCTGGTACGCCAGTGTGAGGGTGGCCGACGCCCGGGCGGCGGCCGTGGGATGGCTGCCCCCCTGGCGGCCACCTGCCGCCCCGCCGGCCGCCGACGCGTACCGCGCCGCGAGCTGCTCCCCGTACGCGTGGCTCAGCCGGGACCTCGGCGGGCTCGGCCGGCTGGGCGGACTGGGCGGGCTCGTGGTCGTCATCGCGTGTTCCTGTCTCGCTGGAGGGTGGTACGGGGAGGACCGGAGCGCTCAGCTCGCCCCGGTGGCCGACGCGGCCTGCTCGGCGCGGCTGATCCAGTGCCGGCGGGCGCCCGCGAGGAGCGCCACCGCGACGAGCGCCATGGCGGCGGCGCCGACGCCGAACACGGCGCGGGTGCCGATCTCGGCGGCGAGGAGGCCGCCCGCCGCCGCGCCGAGGGGCAGCCCGCCCCAGGAGACCAGCCGGTACACGCTGTTGGCCCGCCCGAGCAGGTGCTGCGGCACCAGGGTCTGCCGCAGGACGACCACGACGACGTTCCACGTCACCGTCCCGCAGGCGAAGATGGTGAGGGCCGCGCCGGCCGCGTACACCGAGGGCACGGTGGCCAGCACCGTCTCGCTCACGGTGATCAGGACGGCGGTGGCGACCAGCGCCCCCTCCCGGCCGAGGCGCTCCGACAGCGCGGGGGCGAACCGCGAGGCCAGGACGGCTCCGACGGCCTGGCAGGCGAGCAGCACGCCGTACCCGAACGCGCCCAGGTGGAGCTCCTTGCCGCTGTACACCACCAGCACGGCGAGCATCGCGTTGCCGGCGAGGTTGATGAAGCAGGACACCAGGGCGAGGCTGCGCAGCAGCCGGTGCGAGAACAGCCACTTGGCGCCGGCCATCATCTCCGACATCACGCCGGCCCGGTCCGCTCCGCGTTCGACCGGCCGGGTGTGGCGGATCCGGCTGACCAGGACGGCGGAGCACAGGAAGGTGGCCGCGTCCACGCCGAAGGGCAGGGCCACCGCCACGCCGAAGATCAGCGCGCCGAGGAGCGGGCCGATGAAACCGGTGCCCGCCTCCTGCGCGCCCATGATGCGGGCGTTGGCGACGGAGAGCCCGGCCTTGGGGGTGATGAACGGGACGAGCACCTGGGCGGCGTTGCGGCTGAGGACCTCGCCGGTGCCGAGCAGGAACATGCACCCGTAGAGCAGGGGCAGTCCTCCCCAGCCGCCGAGGATCCCGGCGGTGAGCGTCGCGAGCAGGGCGGCCCGGACGACGTCGACGCGCACCATCATCTTCCGGATGTCGACGCGGTCGGCCAGCAGGCCCGCCGGGATGCCGAACAGCACGAACGGCGCGGTGAAGCAGACCGACGCCGCGCCGATCAGGCGGGGGTCGTCGGTCAGCCGGGCCGCCAGCAGGGGGCTGGCGGCGATCGTGGCGCCGTCACCGAGCGAGGAGACCGCGGCGGACCACCAGAGCCGTGAGAAGTCACTGCCCAGGCGCAGCGGTCGCGAGCCGGCCTCCTCCAATGTCGATGCGCTCATGACAGCGCGCGGCAGTAGAGCCGACAGTCCATGGGTTCCCCTCCGAAAGGTGCCGCTCCGTCATTGACGCCCCATCAAGGCGTCGCCGTCCGGCGAGACCCGTGTGGTCAGGAGCATGCGGAAACCGACAATAGTCGGCGTCCGCGAAAGCGTCGAGAGAAAGATCGGCCGGGTCGGGCGAACCGGCCGGACGTGTCCGAAGAAGATCAAATTCCCTGCCGCCGAAGAGGTCCGTGAGCTGCCGTCTTCTGATATGTTCGCCGCCGCTGGGCCTGAATCGGTAGCAGCCGACGGGCATGCATGGGAGGGCATGCCGGGGAGCGGGCTTCACCACCACGTCAGGACCGCTGGGCCGCGCCGCGGGCGCGATCGATCCAGCGCGACGACCGGCGGTCGCGGGGTCCTGGGTTTCCGCGTTCTCGAAACGCACGCACGACAATCACACGTCCACGCATCGACTTCCTCACGCTTCGCCTCCCGGTGGTCCACCGGCGGTGTCTGCCGTCGGCCGCGCCGGAGGCTGCGTGAACGAACCATGTCGACACACGATCCGGGATCGACCACGTCCCGGAGAGTCTCCTGAGTGTCTGCAGTCAGGGCTGCCGCGGAGCAGCCGCGCACATCGAAGGATGAGGGCAACGTTCAATGGGTACCTGCGAACCGGATGCGACGAGGCATGCCGGCACCACTCGCCGTCGCCTCACGCACCATCAGCCAAGCTGCCGCCCCGGGACCCACGGGGGCAGACCTTGAGTGCCGCGGCGGCTGTGCGCAGCCCCCGGCCACGGATCGCCGAGCCGGTGACCGTCGCCGTCATCGGGACCGGGGCGATCGGCCGGGACCTGGTGAGCAAGATCGACCGGTCCCCCGCGCTGGAGTGCCTGCTGGTCGCCGGACGCAATCCGGAGTCGGCCGGCCTGCGGTACGCCGAGGGCCTCGGCTACCCCACCACCGCCGGCGGCATCGAGGCCCTGCTGGCCGCCCCGCGCCCGTTCGACGTCGTCTTCGACGCCACCAGCGCGGCGGCCCACCGGGAGCACTGGCGGCTGCTCGAACCGCTCGGGACGCTGGTGATCGACCTGACGCCCAGCAAGGTGGGGCAGATGGTGGCGCCCACCGTGACCGGCGCGTCCACCACCGGGCGCAACGTCAACCTGATCAGCTGCGGTGGCCAGGCGTCCGTCCCGGTCGTGCACGCGCTCGCCGCGAGCTTCCCGGTGACGTACTTCGAGGTCGTCTCGACCGTGGCCAGCGAGGTCGCGGGCCGCGCGACCAGGATGAACCTGGACGAGTACGTGGCGACCACCGGTCACGCCGTCACGGCGTTCTCCGGTGTCGCCGACGTCAAGGCGATCCTCAACATCAGCCCGGCGGTGCCCCCGGCGACCTTCCGCACGGCCGTCCACGCCCGCATCGCCGACGCCGACCCGGCGGCGGTGCGCGCGGTGGTCGACCGGGTGGCCGAGCAGGTGCGCTCGTTCGCCCCCGGCTACCGGGTCATCGCCTGCACGGCGGCCTCGGACCTCGTGACGATCACCGTCGAGGTGACGGCGCACAGCGACGTGCTGCCGCCGTACGCCGGGAACCTCGACATCATCAACTCCGCCGCCGTCATGGTCGCCGAGCAGTACGCGGCCCGGCCCGACCGGGCGGCCCGGACGGGGGTGGCCTCGTGAAGCAGCTGCTGATCCACGACCCGACGCTGCGGGACGGCCAGCACGCCGTCCGCCACCGGCTCGGCGTCACGGCGCTGAGGCGCTACGCCGAGGCGGCCGACGCCGCGCGGATACCGGTGGTGGAGGTCGGCCACGGCAACGGGCTGGGCGCCTCCTCGCTCCAGGTCGGGAAGGCCGCGGTGAGCGACGACGAGATGCTGTCGACCGTCCGCGAGGCGCTGCGCGACAGCCGGATGGGCGTCTTCATGCTGCCCGGCTGGGGCACCTCCGAGGACCTGCGGCGGGCGATCGCCCACGGGGTCGACGTCGTGCGCATCGGCGTGCACGCCACCGAGACGTCCCTGGCCGAGCGCCACCTGGGCTTCCTGCGGGACGCCGGCGCCGAGGGCCACTGCGTCCTGATGATGAGCCATATGGCCACGTCCGCCGAACTGGCCGAGCAGGCCGCGCGGGCCGTCGGCTACGGGGCGCAGGCCGTGGGGATCATGGACTCCGCGGGGCACTTCCTCCCGGCGGACGTCACCGCGCGGATCTCCGCGATCGTCGAGGCGGTCGACGGCGTCCCGGTGATCTTCCACGGGCACAACAACCTCGGGATGGCCGTGGCCAACTCGGTGGCCGCCGCCGACGCCGGCGCGCTGATCCTCGACGGCTGCGCCCGGGGCTTCGGCGCGGGCGCGGGCAACACCCAACTCGAAGTGCTGGTACCGGTGCTGGAGCGCAGCGGGTACGCCACCGGGATCGACCTGTACGCGCTGCTCGACGCCGCCGACCTCGCCGAGCGCGAACTCATGCCGGCGCCGCCGGTGACGGCCTCGATGAGCATCGTCAGCGGCCTCGCGGGAGTGTTCTCCGGGTTCAAGCACCGGGTCGTCGAACTCTCCGCGGCCGCCGGGGTGGACCCGCGCGACGTCTTCTTCGAGCTCGGCCGGCGGCAGGCCATCGCCGGCCAGGAGGACCTGATCGTGGACGTGGTGGCGGAGCTGAGCAGCCGTGCGACCCGCGTCTGACGTGGCATCTGACGACTTCGAGAAGAAGGGCGGAGAAAGCGACATGGCAGTACCGGAGACCGCGTCCGGGCCGGACCGGACGGCGGGGGTGGAAGTCACCCGCCTGACGTTCGACCAGTTCATGGCCGTCGGCCCCGAGGGGCTGTACAAGGCCGACCGTCCCGTGGTGATCAAGCTCCCGGACAGCGTGCAGGGGCTCGGCCGCGACGAGGTGGCCGCCCGGCTGGCCGAGATGACCGTCACCCTGTTCAGCGAGCCCGGCGACAAGAACCACCCGGGCCGCTGGGAGACCCGCGACATCAAGCTCCGCGAGTTCTTCGCGGACGAGCGCCACCTCACCAACTCGGGCACCTGGCACCGGGTGGTGTCCAACATCCGCAGCAGCCCGGCCGACGTGAACGCCGTCATCGGCTTCGACGCCGAGGAGCTCTTCGGCTACGGCGACGCCCTGTACGCGGCCAACCTGTGGATCAGCCACCAGGGCGTCTTCACCAAGAACCACTTCGACGAGTTCGAGAACTTCAACATCGCGCTCGAAGGCCGCAAGCGCTTCATCATCGCTCCCCCCGGCGTCCGGGACTACTACCCGCGCTCGATCCTGCGCGGGTACGGCGACAAGTCCCGGGTGTTCGACCTCGACGACGTCGACCTGAAGCGCTACCCGAAGCTGGCGGCCAAGCTCGCCCAGCGCCGCGACTTCGTCCTCGAACCCGGCCACATGCTCTACCTGCCGCTCGGCTGGTGGCACCAGGCGGAGTCGCTGGACGACATGAACATCAACGTCAATTTCTGGCTCAAGTCCAAGAAGATCCTCCGCAGGCCGCACGTGCTGGGCGTCGCCCTGTACACGTACGCCTACCGGAGGCTCAAGGGCGTCTACAGCTACAAGCCCACCGAGGTGAACTCCTGATGAGCGACCGCAAGTCCATCACCCCCGCCCACCTGTACCGCAACAACGACAAGCTCATCGGCATCGGCAACGCCTTCTGGAACACGTCCTACGAGAACGGGGTCGCCGGCGTCGTCGGCGACCTCAAGGACGGCGTCTTCACGATGGCCGACGGCCACGAGTTCGTGAACTTCACGGTCTGCTCCTACCTGGACCTGGACACCCACCCCAAGGTCATCGACGGCGCGGTCGAGTCGCTGCGCCGCTTCGGCGTGCTGGACCACTGCATCCCGCGCACCCGCGTCCAGACCTCGGTCCTGCTGGAGCTGGAGGAGTCGCTCGGCGAGCTGTTCGGCGCGATGGTGATCAGCGCGCTGTCCACCGCCGCGGCCAGCACCGGCCTGCTCCCGCTGATCGCCTCGGGCCACCTCGGCAACGGCACCCGGCCGCTGATGGTCTTCGACAAGAACGCCCACGTCTCGATGGGCAACGCCAAGCCGGCCTGTGCCGACGAGACCGAGGTGGTGACCAGCAGGCACCACGACCTCGACTTCCTCGAGGACAAGTGCCGCACCTACGAGCGCGTCTGCTACGTGGTCGACGGCTCGGACAGCCTCGGCGGCTACGCGCCCGTCAAGGAGCTGGCCGAACTCCAGGAGAAGTACAACCTCCTGGTCTACTACGACGACTCGCACTCGCTGTCCGCATACGGAGAGCGCGGCATCGGCTACGTCCGCTCGCACGCCCCGATCCTGGACGAGCGGACCATCACCGTGGCGACCCTCACCAAGGGCTTCGGCGCCGGCGGCACGGCGATCCTGCTCGACGGCTACTCCGAGGACACCCGGCGCCTCATCGAGCGCTTCGCCGGCCCGCTGGGCTACTCGCAGAAGATGAACGCCGCCGCGGTCGGCGCGGCGATGGCCTCGGCCGAGATCCACCGCACCGAGGAGCTGGACCAGCTCCAGGCGAAGCTGCGCGCCAACATCGCGCTGTTCGACTCGCTGGTCAACACCGAGCAGGCCGAGGCCACCTTCCCGATCCGCGTCGTGCCGATGACCGACGAGACGGTCGTCGAGGCCGCCAAGAAGGTCTTCGCCGCCGGGTTCTACACCTCGCCGGTGTTCTTCCCGATCGTCGCCCGCGGCACCGCAGGACTGCGCGTGATGCTGCGGGCCGGCCAGACCGAGGACCAGATCCGGCGGCTGGCCGCCGCGCTGATCCAGGCCGGCGCGCTCCCGGCGGGGGCCGGGCCGCGGCCGGTGGCCAAGTGACCGGCGTGGCCCGGGCGGTACCACGCAGCATCCTGTACACCCCGGCCCTGTCGCTGGAGCGGGTGGTCAAGGCGTGGTCGTACGACGCCGACGTCCACCTGATCGACCTGGAGGACTCCGTCCCGCCCGCCGCCAAGCCGGCCGCCCGCGAGGTCTGCCGGGCCGCGCTGGAGAAGGCGCCGCGGCCGGCGAACGTCGCCGTGCGCGTCAACGAGCTCGGCGGCCTCGACGCGGTGCGGGACGTCCTGATGCTGGCGGACAGCCCGGTGAAGCCCGGCATCGTGCTGATGACGATGGTGACCTCGGCGGAGGAGGTCGACCTGCTGCGCCGGATGCTGGCCTCGGCCGGCGTCCACTCCGAGGTCTACGTGACGGTGGAGACGGTCGAGTCGGTCAGCCGGATCGACTCCATCGCGCGCGCCGCGGACGGCCTGGTGTTCGGCTCGGCCGACCTCGCCGCCACGATCGGGGTGGACATCAGCTGGGAGGCGATGCTGGCGGCCCGCCAGGCGATGGCACTGGCCTGCGCCCGGTTCGGGACGGCCTGCGTCGACACCGCCAACTACCGGCTCGCCGAACCGGACGTGCTCACCGAGGAGACCACCCGGGTGCGGGCGCTCGGCTTCCACGGCAAGGCGACGGTCCATCCGCGCGAACTCGACGTGATCAACCGGGTGTTGCGGGCCCGGCCCGACGAACTGGCGCTGGCGCGCCGGGTGACGGAGGCCGTGGCCGCGGCCGACGGCGGGATCGCCGTCGTGGACGGCAACATGGTCGGGCCGCCGTTCGCCCGGCGGGCGCGCGACACCGTCGCCCGCGAGGACGCCTGGGCGAGCCGGTTCGGCGGCGGCGGTTCGAGCGGTGACCGCGCGGGCGGCCACGGCGCGAGCGCCGGCCACGCGAGCGGCGGCGCGGGGAACCACGGCGCCGCCGGGAAGGGCGGCCAGGCATGACCGTCGCACCCGTCACCGTCGGCGCCGCCGACATGGCCGGCCCGCTGCCGATGACCCGCGTGATCGACGCGCTCGGCGAGATGTTCGTGGACCTGGCCGCCGGCCGGACCACCTCCCCCGCCCGGACCGTCGTCGAGCACGGCGACCAGCGCGTCCTGCTGGTCAGCCCCGCCGTCTGGGAGCGGCGCGGGGTGGGCAGCGTCAAGGTCACCACGCTCACCCCGGACAACCCGGGCCGCGGGCTGCCGCTGATCCACGGGATCGTCGCGCTCACCGACCTGGAGACGGGGCGGATCACCGCCCTGCTGGACGGCGCCGAGCTCACCGCCGTCCGCACCGGCGCCGTCGCCGCCCTGGCGACCCGCTGGTGCACCCCCGAGGACGCCGACGACCTCGCGGTGATCGGCGCGGGCGTGCAGGCCCGCGCGCTGATCCGGGCGGTGTCGGCGGTGCGCCCGGTCCGCACCGTCCGGATCCACTCGCGCACCCGCGCGGGCGCCGAGCGCCTCGCGGACTGGGTCCGGGCCACCGCCGCCGGGCCCGTCCGGGTGACCGTCCACGACAGCGCGCGGGAGGCGGTGGCCGGCGCGCCGATCATCTGCACGGCCACCTCCACCGACGACGCCACCCCGGTGGTCGAGGCCGGCTGGGTGGCCGCCGGGGCGCACGTGAACGTGATCGGCGGCACCCACCCGGACGCCGTCGAGCTCGACCCGGCCCTGCTGGCCGGGGCCGTGACCGTCGTCGAGGACCGGACCGCCGCGCTGGACGGCGCGGGCGAGGTCCGGGCCGCGCTGGCCGGCGGCCTGATCGGCGCCGAGGACCTGTGCGAGCTGGGCCGGGTGGTGAACGGCGAGATCACCGTCGCCGGGCGGACCTCGGTCCTGCGCACGGTCGGCATGGCCATCGAGGACACCGCCGCCGCGGTGGCGCTGTTCGAGCAGCACCGGGCGGCCGGGCGGGGAGCGGGCGAGCCCTCCGCCCCCGCGCCGCTCGGGGAGGGGGTGCCGGATGGACACGTATGAGGACCTCGGCGGGGCGAACGGCCACCCGTGGTTCGGGACGCACCGGCTGAAGCCCGCCGCACCGGCGGAAACGATCCGGCAGCTGCTGCGCCATGAGCTCCGGGACACCGGCTGGCCCTACCAGCCGGTGCTGCCCGCGGCGCCGATGGCGATCCCGCGCGCGTCCTACGCCGAGGTCTTCCGGGTCAGCATGGCGCTGGTCGAGCTGCTGCGCCGCACCGCCCTGGAGACCGGGCGCACCAACGCCGACCGGCTGGCGGCCTACGGCATGCCCGCCGAAGAGGACCGGCTGTGGATCGACGACGCCTTCGTCGAGGAGCGGTACGCCGACAGCGTGGTCCGCCCGGACCTGGTCATCGGGCCGGACGGGCCGCAGTTCGTGGAGTTCAACGTCAGCGGCGCGCTCGGCGGCGTGGTGGAGACGCGAAGCCGCCTGGCGGTGTGGAACGGCCTCCACGCCGACCCGGACGGCCGCCTCCCGTACCGCTCGCCGGACCCGCTCGCCGTCCGCGCCGGGATGTTCCGCGCGCTCGCCGCGGACCTGGCGCTGGCGCCGAGGGTGGCCGTCGTCGGCAGCTCCCGGGTGCCCGGGGTGGAGCCGCGGTACTTCGAGATGGAGACCGACTACTACAACAGCCACGGCCTGACCGCGCGCTTCTTCGAGCCGGAGGACCTCCACCAGGCCTGGGACTGCGCGCCGCACCTGCGCCTGCCGATCGGGCTGCGCAACTTCACCGTCCCGGACTGGCTGGAGGCGGGCATCGACACCGCCCCCGTCCAGGACGCCCTGGACAACGGCTGCGTGCTGGTGGGCACCCAGACGTCGACCTTCCTGCACAGCAAGCTCACCATGGGCCTGCTGTCGGAGGGGCGGCCCTGGATGACCGAGGGCGAGCGCCGGCTCGTCGAGCGGTACCTGCCGTGGACCCGGGTGCTCTCGGAGCGCAGGACCGAGCGCGAGGGCCGGCAGGTCGACCTGCTCCCCTTCGTGCTGGCGAACCGGGAGCAGCTGGTGCTCAAGGCCGCCCTCGGGGACTGCGGCAAGCAGGTGGTCCTCGGCCGCGAGGTCGACCAGGCCGCGTGGGAGTCCGCCGTCGGCGAGGCGCTCGCGAACGGCCCGAGCATCGTGCAGCAGTTCGTACGGCCCCGGAGCTGCAAGGTGTCGCTGGTCGTGGACGGCTCCGACGAGCCGCAGGACGTCGACGTCGCCCCGGTGCTGGGCCCGCTGGTGTTCGGCGGCCGCCCCGCCGGGCTGTTCTGCCGGTTCTACGGCGACGGCACCGCCGGGATCGTCAACGTCCGGGGCAACAGCAGCAGTTCAGACAACGTGATGGTGGCGATATGACGCTTCGGCGGGTCGGCGACAACGAGTACGTCGAGGAACACGGCGGGGACTACGAGGACTTCGAGCCCGGGATGGTGATCCGGCACTGGCCGGGCCGCACCCTCTCCGAGGCCGACAACACCTGGCTGACCCTGCTGACCATGAACCAGCACCCGCTCCACTTCGACACCCACTACGGCACCAACGCCGAGTACGGGAAGGTGCTGGTCAACAGCGGCATCACGCTGTGCCTGGTCGGCGGGATGACCGTGCAGGCGCTGTCGGCGCGGGCGGTGGCCAACCTGGGCTGGGACAGGGTCCGGCTGAAGGACCCGGTCTTCGTCGGGGACACCCTCTACGCGACCAGCCGGATCCTCGGCAAGCGGCTGTCCCGCTCCCGGCCGGGCCAGGGGATCGTCACGGTGGAGACGACGGGCACCAAGTCGACGGGAGAGACCGTCATCGTCTTCGAGCGGTCGTTCATGGTGCGCTGCCGCGAGCAGGCCGCCCCCGCGGGGGACGACCGGCCCGCGCAGGGCTCCTGAGCGGCCGTCACGCTCCACGTAATTGTTCGATATGACAGGATATTTGGCATGACCAGCGAGAATCAGCCCAAGGCCGGCCACCGGGACACCCCCGTCAGCACCGCGTTCCGGGAGTTCATGGCCTCGGGGTGGGCGTCCGACGACCGCTCCCCCGCGCCCCGCGCCGAGGTGGCCGATCACGCGGCCCGCCGGCGGGCGGCCCTGTCCCTGCGGTTCCCCGGCGAGCGGCTCGTCCTCCCGGCCGGCGGCCTGAAGGTGCGCAGCAACGACACCGACTTCACCTTCCGCCCGCACACCGCCTTCGCCCACCTGTCCGGGCTGGGCTCGGACGCGGAGCCCGACAGCGTCCTCGTGCTGGAGCCCGAGGACGAGGGCGGGCACCGGGCCGTGCTGTACTTCCGCCCGCCGGCGCCGCGGGACACCGAGGAGTTCTACACCGACTCCCGGTACGGGGAGTTCTGGGTCGGCTACCGCCCCACCATCGCCGACGTCGAGTCGCGGCTCGGCCTCACCGCCCGCCACGTCGACGAGTTGGAGGCCGACCTGGCGAAGGGCGACGCGGCCGCCCGGCTGCGCGTGGTCCGCTCGGCCGACGCGGAGCTCGCCGAGCTCGCCGACACCGTCCGCGCCCGGGCGGGCAGTTCCCTCACCGCCGAGGAGCAGCGGGAGGCCGACGCGGAGCTGGCCCGCGAGCTGTCCGGCATGCGGATCGTCAAGGACGAGTGGGAGGTGGGCGAGATGCGCAAGGCGATCGCCGCCACCCACAAGGGGTTCGAGGCGATCATCGCCACCCTGCCGGAGGCCGTCCGCAAGGGCCGCGGCGAGCGCTGGGTCGAGGGCGTCTTCGGCCTGTACGCGCGGCACGAGGGCAACGGGATCGGCTATGAGTCGATCTGCGCGGCCGGTGACCACGCCAACACCATCCACTGGACGAAGAACACCGGCGAGGTCCGCGAGGGCGACCTGATCCTGGTCGACGCGGGGATCGAGATCGACTCCCTGTTCACCGCCGACATCACCCGCACCCTGCCGGTGAGCGGCCGCTTCACGGACGTCCAGCGCAGGATCTACGACGCCGTCCACGCGGCGCAGCGGGCCGGCATGGAGGCGGTGCGGCCCGGCAACCGGTTCAGCGACATCCACGCCGCCGCGAACGAGGTGATCGCCCGGTACCTGTACGAGTGGGGCCTGCTGCCCGAGGGCGTCACCCTGGAGCAGACCCTCGACCCGGAGAACGGCGGCTGGCACCGCCGCTGGATGGTCCACGGCACCTCCCACCACCTGGGCATGGACGTGCACGACTGCCAGCTGCTGCTGCGCGAGGACTACATGGACGGCGAGCTGAAGCCGGGCATGATCGTCACCGTCGAGCCGGGCCTGTACTTCAAGGCGGACGACCTGCTGGCGCCGGAGGAGTTCCGCGGCATCGGCGTGCGCATCGAGGACGACGTGCTGGTGACCGAGGACGGCTACGAGAACCTGTCCGCCGCGATGCCGCGCGGCTCCCACGAGGTGGAGGAGTGGATCGCCCGGGTTTCGGGCGCCGCGCGCGGGCACTGACCGCGGCGGAGCGACGGATGCCGGGAGGCGGCTCCGGCGGGTGGTGTCCCCGCCCGCCGGAGCCGCCTCCCGGCGTCCGCGCACCAGTCGTGCGAACAACTCTTCGGTGCGATGGGGCGGATGTGCCATTCCGGGACCGATCGGCCGAATCGGGCCACCGCGGCCGCCGGAGCCCCTACTCTCTGATGCCGTGTCCGATACTCATCGTCACGCCGGAGGCGTCCTGCCCCCCGGCGTCCTCACCACCAGCTCCCGCAGCCTCCCCGACGGACTGCCGTTCCACGCGCACGCCGTCGCCGTCACGGCGCCGGACGCGGCGGCGCTGGCCGGCCTCCTGCTGATCCCGCGCTTCACGGCGTTCGTGACCGACCACGTCGGCGAGACGTACAGTCCGCTGCCGTACCTGCTGGCCTTCGAGGGCTTCGACCACATGGAGTGCGGCCACCACCTGCCGGTGGGCCTGCCCGGGGAGCCGGCGGACCGGAAGGGCTGGGCGCTGCGCCGCCGCCGGGAACAGGTGGAGGTCTCCCGCTACCGCAAGAGCCTCTTCCGGGGCCGGCCCGCCTCCTTCCCGGAGCGGGAGGGCGGCGAGGAGTGGTGGCGCGGGGCCGTCGCGCGGCAGGGCAGCGTGGTGGTCCTGATCCCCGACTCGACGCCGGTCGAGACCGATCCGGAGGCGGTCGCCGGGTCCGTCACCGGCTCCTGGGGCGTGCTGCCGGCCAGGAACTTCTGACCGGCTCCCGGGGCCTGCGACCGCTGCGACGGTCCGGCGCGCCGGTCCGCGGGCCGATCCGCGCGCCGGACGGAACGCGGCGGGGCCCGTACGGCACGACCGGGTGTGCCGTACGGGCCCCGCGTCAGGGGTTCGCGCTCGCTCAGTTCTTGGCGAGCTGCGCCGCGAAGATCGCGTGGTTGAAGTAGGCCTTGGCCTCCTGGATCAGCCCTTCGCTGTTCAGCTGGTAGACGTTGATCCCGGACCAGTTGACCGGCTTGCCGTCGGTGGAGACGGCCGCACCGTGCCAGGACACGGCGGTGAACTCACCGACGTTGTGGGCCTCCAGCGGGGTCAGGCCGAGGAAGGGGTCGAAGTTGGGGATGACGGACTTGATGAACGCCCGGATCGCCTCGCGGCCCTTGATCGGCTCGGTGCCCACCGGGTCGTGGAAGAGCGCGTCCTCGGCGAAGGAGTCGGCCCAGCTGTCGGCGTCGGCCTTCTGGGAGGCCTCGAAGAACTGCAGGACGGCCTTGGGCATGGCGGGAAGGGTCATCAACTTGCCTTTCTGTGTGGGCACTTCGTGATGGCTGCCGATCGGGCGGCGGGCCCGTCGGACAGGTCTGGTGGGGTGTCGGAGCCGGCGCCCGCGGGGTGGCGCGGGTGCAGCAGCTCGACCTTCTGCAACTCTTCGGCCCGAAGGCGGTAGTAGAGCCGGGTGCCCTCCCGCCGCCGGGTCAGCAGGCCGGAGTAGAGCAGGATCTTCAGGTGGTGGCTGATGGTCGGCCCCGACTGGTGGAAGAAGTCCAGCAGTTCCCCGACGCAGGCCTCGTGGGCCTCCCGGCCGAGCAGGATGGCCACGATCCGCAGTCGGATCGGGTCGCCGAGCGCCTTGAAGAGCGAGGCCAACTCGTCGTGCGGAGAGGCCGGTTCGTCGGGCGCCGCGGGCTCGGTCACGGCTGTCGCCCGGGCGCCGAGGGCGGGGCGGGCCATCCGCGGGAGGGGCGGGAGGGGACGGACGGGGTGGGTCATCTTCGCTCTCCTCGCGGGCGGGGAGCCGGTTCAGTCAGTCAGCGGATTGAGGCGGTCGTGGCGGCGCATCAGGGGTACGGTCGCCAGGCCGATGGCCGTGAGGACCGCCTGGACCACGCAGACCCCGGCCCAGCCGTAGGAGCCGAAGCAGGCGCTGGCCACCGCCGCCGAGAGCGCTCCGCTGAGGAAGACCGCGACCATGTAGACGGTGTTGGCCCGGCTGCGGGCGTCGGGGACGTAGGCGAAGATCCGGGCCTGGTTGGCGATCTGGCTCCACTGCACCCCGATGTTGGCCAGCACGATGGCCACGATCAGGGCGATCAGCACCGTGCCGCCCAGCGCGTAGGCGCCGGCCGAGACCAGGGTGAGCAGCAGGGAGGCGATGATGATCGGCTGGGCGCCCTTGCGGTCGATGTAGCGCCCGGCCCAGGGCGCCGTCACCGCGCCGGCCAGGCCCAGCACCCCGAACAGGCCGGCCACCGCGCTGCTGTAGCCGTAGTGGTCGTTCGTGAGCACCAGGACCAGGGTCGTCCAGGTGGCGCTGTAGGCGCCGAACAGCGCGCCGTGCAGCACACAGGCGTGCCGGACGGAGGGTTCGTCGCGCACCAGCCGGGGCAGCGAGGCCAGCAGGCTGGTGTAGCTCATCGCCGGGCGCGCGCCCTCCTTGGGCAGCAGGTAGACGGCGAGGGCGCCGGTGGCCGCGGTCAGCACGGCGGCCAGCAGGTAGACCGCCCGCCAGCCGGCCGCCTGCCCGACGGCGCCGCCGATCACCCGGGAGCCGACGATGCCGGTCATCAGGCCGATCTGGACGTTGGCGACCACCGCGCCGCGCTTCTCCGGGGGTGCGAGTTCGGCGGCCAGCGGCACCAGCACCTGCGGGATCACGGTGGCGGCGCCGATCGCGGCGGTGGCGGCGGCCAGCACCCAGAGCCCGGGCGAGGCGGCGGCCAGCAGCAGGAAGACGACGGTGACGCTCAGCATCACCCCGAGCAGCGGCCGCCGGCGCCGGACGTCGCCCATCGGGACCAGCAGCAGGATGCCGGCCGCGTAGCCGAACTGGGCGCAGGTGACGACGATGCCCGCCGAGGAGTGCGGGACCCCGAGGCTGTCGCTGAACAGCTTCAGCAGGGGCTGCGCGAGGTAGACGTTGGCGACGGTGGCCCCGCTGCACACCGCCATCACCAGGAACAGCAGCGGGCGGACGGTTGCGGCGCGGGGTGGCCCCGCGACGTCGCGGGGGAGAACCGGAGTGTCTGTCATGACAAGGTCCTTGGTCGCACGGAGATGCGGAAGGCGGATGGGGGTGAGCGGAGGATGGGGGTGAGCGGAGGGGTGAACGGCTGAGCGGCACCCGGGATCGCCGGGGAGGGACGGCCCCCCGGGCGTGGCGGGACGTGGCAGGGCGCACGGCTGACCGGGCGCTGCCGGATCCGGCAGCCGGTCCGCCGACGGCGTCACGGTCAATTTTCTACACCAACCAGATAGTTTATTCAACCGGTTGGTTTTTCCGGCTGGTCGGTATAAACTGATCAATCCCCCCTGCCCGACCGCCGCCCCCGCCGCCCGAGATCCGAGGATGGGCCCATGACCTCACGCTCCGAGCAGACCCGGAACCGGATCTACCAGGCCGCCCTGGCCGAGTTCGCCCAGTACGGCGTCGCGGGCGCCCGCGTGGACCGGATCGCCCGGGAGGCCCAAGCCAACAAGCAGGCCATCTACCTCTACTTCGGCGACAAGGAGACGCTCTTTGCCACGGTCCTCAAGCGGGCCCTGGGCGAGCTGGCGGCCGCCGTTCCGCCGCCGACCGCCGCGGGCACGGTGAACGTCACCGACTACATCGACCGGCTGTTCACCTACCACCAGGAACACCCCGAGGTGACCCGCCTGCTGCTGTGGGAGGCGCTGGAGTACGGCGACCGGCCCGTCCCCGACGAGGAGTCACGGCGGGAGCACTACCAGCAGAAGGCCGCCGACCTGAACAGCGTGCGCACCGCGGCCTCCGAGCAGATCACCGCCATCGACGCGCCGACCCTGCTGCTGATCTTCACCGGCCTCGTGGGCTGGCCGCTGGGCGTCCCGCAGGTCCGGCGCATGATCGTCGGCCAGGAGAAGGACGCCATGGACCGCGTGAAGGCCGCCGTCGTCGCCGCCGCCGTGGCCATCGCCGGCCAGAAGTAGGCCTGACCCCGGGCCCCGCGCCGGGGGTGATCTCCCCGGGCGCCGCCGGAACTTCCACCTTCGTCGAAAAGCTTGTCCGGAACCGGAACCGCTCGTACTTTTGAGCGGGCCTCACGGCACCGGCGGTTCCGCCGGCCGCAGGCCACCCATCGCCGCTCCCCGGAACCCCCGGGTCGAGCCCCCACCTGCCCGGACGCCCCCGCGGGGTCCCCCCGGCCCCGATTCCGGCAGCAGGCGGACACCCGACCGGGGAGCGGCGGCCCCGTGGTTCCCGGTCCATCGAGCGAGAGACAGGTGAGTCCCCCCATGAGTGCGACAGAACAGGTCCTGGTCGGACGACGCAAGGCCCTCGGTTTCGGCGCGCTGCTGGGCGCCGGAGCACTGACCGGCACGCTGTCCGCCGCCCAGCCGGCCGCCGCGGCCCCCTCCGTCCCGGCCGCGCCCTCCGTGCCCGACGCCGCCCAGGACCGCACCCACCACCAACTGCCCGGCCACTATGCCGGGTTCCCCGCGATGCCGGCCTCGCTGCTCCGGTTCTTCGCCGCCTCCCAGCGGGCCGACGCCGACGCCTGGGCGGACGCCTTCGCCGTGAACGCGGTCTTCCGCGACCCGGTCGGACAGCCGCCGATCACCGGCCGCGCCGCCATCCGGGCCCGGATCGCCTCGATCCTGCCGAACTTCCGCCCGTTCCTGGGCATCACCCCGCTCGACGCCCACGCCACCGCCGACTTCGTCGCGGTCTCCTGGCGCGGCGCGGCGGTGACGCTCTCCGACCGCCCGGTCAACTGGTCCGGGATCAACGTCTTCCAGCTGGATTCCGCCGGACTGATCAAGGAGTGCTCGGCCTACTTCGAATACTCCGTCTTTCAGGCCCAGCTCGACCCGAAATAACGGTCGGCAATTGACCGTGCACCCCCCGGAACGACCCCGAAGCTCCCGCGGCTCCCCCCGCGGGAGCTTCGTACTTTCCGGCCGCTTTTCAGGCATTCCCGGTATCTGGACGGTAGGTCGACGGTAGGGCGGAAGAACGTTCTGCTGTTTCTATAGGACCCGCCCCTGAGGAACTGCCGCGGGCCTCGACCGGCGCGCCATCGCCGCCGCGCCCCGCCCGGTCGGCACCAGGGACCTTCGCCCTCTCGACAGCGACCGGAGGAGCCTTCCCCATGCACATCCTGGTGACCGGTGGTGCCGGATTCATCGGCAGCAACTACGTCCGCCGCCTGCTCGCCGGCGACCTCGGTTCCGATGTGACCGGAGTCACCGTTCTCGACAAACTCACCTACGCCGGAAACCTGCGGAATCTGGATCCGGTCTCCGGCGACGGCCGACTGCGATTCGTCCAGGGCGACATCGCCGACGAGACGCTGGTGCCCAAGCTGGTCTCCGAGGTCGACGCGGTGGTGAATTTCGCCGCGGAATCCCACGTGGACCGCTCGATCGGAAACTCGACCGAGTTCGTGCACACCAACATCGTCGGCGCGCACAACCTGCTGCGCGCCGCCCTCCAGGAGGGCCTCCCCCGCTTCGTCCACGTGTCCACCGACGAGGTGTACGGCTCGATCGCCGAGGGCTCCTGGACGGAGGAGTGGCCGCTGGAGCCCAACTCCCCCTACGCCGCCGCCAAGGCCAGTGCCGACCTGCTGGTGCGCTCGTACGCCCGCACCCACGGCCTGAACGTCAGCATCACCCGGTGCAGCAACAACTACGGCCTGTACCAGTTCCCCGAGAAGGTCATCCCGCTGTTCGTCACCACGCTGATGGGCGGCGGCACCGTCCCGCTGTACGGCGACGGCCTGAACGTGCGCGACTGGCTGCACGTGGACGACCACTGCCGGGGCATCCAGCTGGTGCTGGAGCAGGGCGCCCCCGGCGAGGTCTACAACATCGGCGGCGGACGGGAGTTGACCAACCGCGAGCTCACCGACGTGCTGCTGCGCGCGATGGGCCGGGACTGGAGCTCGGTGCGCACCGTCGCCGACCGCAAGGGCCACGACCGCCGCTACTCGCTCGACGACGGCAAGCTGCGCCGCCTCGGCTACCGCCCGCAGGTCACCTTCGAGGAGGGCATCGCGAGCACCGTCGCCTGGTACCGCGACAACGCCGACTGGTGGCGGCCGCTGCTGGCGAACGCCGCCTGATCCCGAGCGCGTTCACGAACGACGACGAACGGCGACGAACAGGACCGAACACCGAACAGGACCGACCAGGACCGAACAGCGCCACCGCACCGCCGTACGACGCGAAAGACGAGCACCTCCGCACGCCTGTACAGCAGAAGGGAAGAGTTCATGCGCGGCATCATCCTCGCCGGCGGGTCGGGCACCCGGCTGCGTCCGCTGACCAGCGTCCATTCCAAGCAGCTTCTGCCCGTCTACGACAAGCCGATGGTCTACTACCCGCTCTCCGTGCTGATGCACGCGGGGATCCGGGAGATCCTGCTCATCTCCACCCCGCAGCACCTCGACGTCTACCGCGACCTGCTCGGCGACGGCGCGGACCTCGGCATCCAGCTGAGCTACGCCGTGCAGGAGCACCCCGGCGGACTGGCCCAGGCCCTGCTGATCGGCCGCGAGTTCGTCGGCGACCAGGACCTCTGCCTGGTGCTGGGCGACAACATCTTCTACGGCCACGAGCTGCCGACCATGCTGCGCCGGGAGGTCGAACGGCTGGAGGGCTGCACGCTGTTCGGCTACCCGGTCAGCGACCCGGAGCGCTACGGCGTGGCCGAGACCGACGAGAACGGCGCGATCGTCAGCCTGGAGGAGAAGCCCGCCCGCCCCAAGTCCAACCTGGCCGTCACCGGCCTGTACATGTACCGCAACGAGGCCCTGGACCGGGCCGCCCGGCTCACCCCGTCGGCCCGCGGCGAACTGGAGATCACCGACCTCAACCTGACCTACGTGCGGGAGAACCGGGCCCGGCTGGTCAACCTCGGGCGCGGCTCGGCCTGGTTCGACACCGGCACCCACGACAGCCTGCTGGAGGCCTCGACCTTCGTGCAGATCCTGGAGAAGCGCCAGGGCATCCGGATCTCCTGCGTCGAGGAGGTCGCCTACCGGATGGGCTTCATCGACCGGGAGCAGCTCGCCCTGGCCGGCAAGCGGCTCTCCGCCTCCTCCGGCTACGGCCAGTACCTGCTAGAGCTGGCCGGCGCATGAGCCCGCTGAGCGGCACGACGCGCCAGGACACCGCGCCGCACCCCACCGCGCTGGTCGAGGCCCGCACCCACGTCCTCGGCTCGGCCGTGGACGCGGGGTGCTGGGTCCGCCGGGGGGCCCGGCTGGAGGACACCACCCTGGCCCCCGGCGTCTTCGTCGGGTTCCGCAGCGAGATCGCCGCCGCCGACCTGGGCGCCGGGGCCATGGTCGCCTCCCTGGCCCGGATCGGGGCGGCGGGCGGAGCCCGGGTCACCGTCGGTCCCGGCGCCTGGATCGCCGCCCGGGCCGTGGTGGCCCCCGGCGTCCGGGTGGGCGCGGGCGCGGTGGTCGCGGCCGGCGCCCAGGTCTTCGGGGACGTCCCCGAGGACACCATCGTGGTCGGCCGCCCGGCCCGGTTCCTGCGCCGCCGCACGGTCACCGAGGACGGACTGCCGGACATCGCGCCGGTCCTCGCCCTCGTCCGCCGCCGCGGCCTGCGCCAGGTCGCGCTGCCGGAGAGCTGGCAGGTGGGCCTGGGCGGGCTGCTGGACGCCGAGTTCGACGGCGGCCGGGACGTGCGGATCGGCGCCGGGCTGATCGCCCTCGGCCGTCCCGACGGGCCGTCGCCGCTGGGCGGCATCAGGCTCGGCAGCGGCGTGCGGATCGGCGCCCGCGCCGTCCTGGAGGGCGGCGGCGGGATCTCGGTCGGCGCCCGCACCGTCCTGGGCTCCGACCTCCAGATCCTCTCCAGCGGCCACGACCTCGACCGCCGCTCGCTGCCCTGGCAGCCCGGCCCGGTCTCGATCGGCGCCGACGCGCGGATCGGCGCCGGCGTGACCGTCATCGGCCCCTGCGCGATCGGCGACCGGGCCCGGGTGACCGACGGCGCGATCGTCGTGGCCGACGTCCCGGCCGGCGCCACCACCTCAGGAGTACTCACCCTTTCCGACTCGAGGAGCTCACGATGAGGATCCTGTTCGCTCCCGCCGCCACCGGCTCCGGGCACAACATGCGCGTGCTGTCGCTGGCCCGGGAGATCCGCGAGCTGCGCCCCGACGCCGAGCTGACCGTACTGCTCGGCTCCCTCCAGTCGACCTTCACCCCGATGTTCACCGACGCCGGCGTGACGGTCGTGGACCTCGCGGCGGGCCGGGCGGTGGACTACGCGACCAAGAGCAACCTCGGGCGCCGGATGGACTGGCCCGGCTACATCGGCGGCTACCTCGCCCCGGCCTTCGTCAACGGTGAGCGCATCCTGCGGTACCTGGCCCTGATCCAGGACCAGCGGCCGGACCTGGTGGTCAGCGACTACAACATGTCCGCCAGCATGGCCGCCGCCATCCTGCGCACCCGGCACGCCCTGGTCACCGAGCGGTACGACTTCACGCTGTACCAGCTGGACGACCGGACCCTCGTGGACGGCGGCTTCGACATCGAGCCCGAGGACCTGCGGCACGGCCGCAACGCGCTGCACGCCTGCTTCCAGTGGATCGTCGAGGACGCCGAGGTGGTCCTCACCGACAAGCCGCTGGTCCCCGAGCTGGACGAGGGCACCGCGGTGGCCCGGGCGCTGCGCCCCGGCGGCAACGCGGTGTTCACCGGCCCGATGGTGCGCCGGGTCCCGCCGCCCGCCGACGGCGCCAAGGTCCGGGCCGACCTCGGGATCCCGGAGGGCCCGCTGATGGTCGGTTCGGTGGGCGGCACCACGATGTTCCTGGAGAACAAGCGGAAGGTCATCGACTGCTACCTGGCGGCCTACGAGCTGCTCCGCGAGACCCACCCCGACCTCCAGTTCGTGCTGCTGGGCCGGGAGCCCGTCCCGGCCCCCGAGTCGGTCGTCCAGCTGCCCTACCTGCCGGAGTGGATGCCGCTGCTGCGGGAGTCCAACGTGCTGCTGTCCGCCCCCGGGTGGATCACCGTCACGGAGGTGGCCGCGATGCGCATCCCGACCGTCTTCGTGCTCGGCAGCCTCGGCGAGTACCACGAGGTGGAGGCGGCGCGCCGGCTGGAGCACCTGGGCTTCCCCACCCACGTCGAGCCCACGCCCGCCGAACTCGCCGACAGCGTGGCCCCGTTCCTCGCGGGCCGCCCCGACCCCAGTGCCCCGACCGTCGGCCAGCTCGCGATCGCCCCCAACGGTCCGGGCACCCAGCTGGCGGCCCGGCACCTGGTGGCGGCCGCGTCCGGCGCCCGCTGATGGCCGTGCCCGCGGCCCTCGGCCTGCACGCCGCCGCCCGCATGCTGCTCGCGGGCGACGGCTCGACCACGGTGATGCTGGAGGCGATGCTGAACCGCCCGCTGTCGGTGTCGGTCTCCCTCCAGCGCCGCGTCGACGCCCGCCAGGCCCCACCCCAGGCGGTCGCGGCGCTCGGTCTGGGCCGCGGGCACACCGTGATCGAGCGCCACTCGGCGCTGGTCACCGACGAGGACGACGTGGTCAGCCGCAACCTGGTGGTCTTCCCCGCTCCCCCACGCGGGTGGACCGCCTCGGCCGAGGACCCCATTCCGCTCGGCCACCGGCTGCGCGCCGCCCGGACCCTCCAGCACCGCCGCCTGCTCGGGAGCGGAAGCGACCGGTGGGCCCCCCACGACGAGCGGTGCCTCTACAAGGAGTACCTGATCCACAGCGAGGACGGTGCCCGCCTGTACGTGCACGAGCGCTTCAACCCGCGGTACGTCCCCCTTCCCGACAGCCTCTGACACCCACCGAGGAGTCCCGATGACCCGACCGCCCACCCTGCGCGCCTTCTTCACCCGGAACTTCCTGGACCGGCGGGGCCACGTCCCCGCCGTCCTGGGCCGGGACGCCGGCGAGCAGGTCACACCCGACCGCACCCTGCGGGACGCGGCGCTGGCCCTGCTGGTCCTGGGCCGCGCCGAGGAGCCGGAGCGCACCCGCACCCTGCTGACCGCCCTGCGCGACTTCCACGACCCGGCGGCGGCGGGCTTCCACGAACTGCTGGACGTCACCGGCACCCCGCACCCGATCGGCGACGTCCGCACCCCGGGCGTCCAGGCGCTGGCCTGGTGGGCGCTGCACCGGGCGGGCACCGTCCTGGCCGAGCCGGCCCTGGCCGAGGAGGCCCGCGCGGGCCTGCGCTCGCTCGCCGAGGCGGTCACCGCCGCCGCCTGGCCGGCCCGCCTGCACCGCGACGGCACCCGGGTGCTGGACGGCGCGGTCCTGCTGGAGCAGGTCTCCGTCCTGGTGCTGGCGGCCCGGGCGCTCGACGACGGCGACGCCTTCTGGGACTCGTTCCTGACGGCGGCCACCGAGCGGCTGGCCGCCTTCGACTCCGCCGACGGCGCCTGGGCGGCGCTGACCGCGCGCGGCGAGCCCGACACCTTCCACGGCTACCGGCTGCGCGCCAGCGCGCTGGGCGTGCTCGCCTGGTGCGCCCTGCACGAGCGGGCCGTCGCCGCCGGTTCGCCGGACCGCAGCGCCCTCGAACGCGCCTGCGCGGTGCTGCGCCACCTGGACGCCCACGAGCACACCCGCGGCCGGGGCCTGTGGGACCGGCTGGACGCCGACTCTCGGACCCGGGTCGACCCGCTGCGCGCCGAGTACGGCCGCTCCGAGTCCCCCTTCCCGGCCAAGCTGATGTCCGACCACGCGCTGGCGGTGCTGGCCGCCGACAAGGTCGCCGAGCTGTCCGACGACGTGTGGGCCAAGGAGCTGTCCGCGCTGGCCGCCGCCGAGCTGTGGCGCTACACCGACACCGAGGTCGGCGGTGTGTTCCAGGGCCAGGGCAGCTGGTTCTCCACCCCGGTGGAGGCCACCGTCCCGCTCGCCCGGCACGTCATGGTGCCGCCGCGTTCGGCCGGCGCCTTCTCCGTCGGCAACACCGCCTACGTGCCGTTCCACGAGAAGCACGCCGCCACCCAGCTGCTGGCCCTGGCCGCGCTGGGCGACCGGGAGCCGCCCGCGGTCACCGCGCCGGTGCCCGCCGCCCTGCGGCCCTGGCCGCTGGAGCGCGACCTGTCCTACGTCGCCCGCGAGCCGCTGTCCGAGGGCCTGATCGACCTCCCGGCCTACCTGGAGTGGCTGCGCGCCACCGCCTCGGGCCTGGGCTACGGGCTGACGCCGTACCGGGCGCCGCTGGGCCTGCGCTCGGACCGCACCGCCCAGACCTTCTCGGTGCTCCACGTGGTCTCCGACCTGATGGCGCTGGACGAGCCGATCGACAACCGCGACCAGCTGCTGGCGGGCATCTACGCGACCCAGAACCCGGACGGCGGCTTCGGCGAGCAGCCGGGCCTGCTCTCCGAGGCGTTCACCACCTACTGCGCGGTGCTGACGGCGACGGTGCTCGGCGGCACCGACTACGACATGGAGCAGTGCGCCGACTTCCTGCTGGCCTGCCAGCACGCCGAGGGCGCCTTCGGCAACGCCCCCGGCTACCCGGGCGACGCCTGGCACTCCAACCTGGCCGTGCTGGCGCTGCTGGCGCTGGGCCGGCGCCCGGAGCGGGAGGACGACCTGGTCGCCTACTTCGCCGCCTGCCAGAACCAGGACGGCGGCTACGGCAACCAGCCCGGCCACCCGTCGGACACCTTCGCCACCTTCCGGGTGGTGGACACCCTGATCGCGCTCGGCCTGGAGCCGCCGCGCCACGAGCTGACCACCGCCTGGCTGCGCGGCCTCCAGACCGAGGCCGGCGGCTTCCGCTACCGCCCGTCGGGCCCGGAGAGCTTCGTCGGCTCGTACCACGCGATCGCCTCGCTGTACGTGCTGGGGTCGGGCCCGTCGGACCCGGCGGCCTGCCGGGCCTGGATCGCCGCCCGGCAGTCCTCGGACGGCGGTTTCGGGCGGCTGCCCGGCGGCCCGTCGGAGACCACCGACGAGGGCTTCATCGCGATCCAGGCGCTGCACATGCTGGAGGGCAAGCTCAACCCGTACTGGGCCGTCATCATGACCTGATGTTCCGTCAATCCCCGATCAGCCACGACCCCGAAGGGCACATCCGATGATCTTTGACTGCCACCAGCACGTCGTCCTGCCGACCTCGGCGCAGATCGCCTCGATGAACGAGGCGGGCATCGACCGCGCGGTGCTGCTGTCGACCCTGCCGCACATCGAACACTCCACCGACATCGCCTCGTTCAAGCAGGAGATGTCCGTCCTGCACCGGGTGCTCCAGGGCGAGGCGGACGGCCGCGAGCGGCCCACCCGGGAGCTGCGGGAGGCGCTGGCCGAGGGCGGCGACCGCTTCGTGGCCTTCGGCAAGGTGCCGGTGGGCCTGCCGTACGAGGAGACGGCCAAGGCGCTCCAGCGGGAGGTCCTGGAGCCGGGGTACGCGGGCGTCGGCGAGCTGACCTTCGGCGCCGACGAGGCGGCGGGCCTGGAGCCGGTGTTCCAGGCCGTCCACGAGGCGGCGGTGGGCGGCCGGGCGCTGCCGCTGCTGGTGCACGGGTTCGCGCCGCAGACCGCCGGGGACATCCGCACCACCGCGGCGCTCGCCCGCTCCTTCCCGTCGGTGCCGGTGGTCATCGGGGTGCTGGGCGGCCTCAACTGGCTGGAGACCATCGAGCTGGTCAAGGAGATCCCCAACCTCTACCTGGACCTGGGCTCCTCCTTCGTCTCGCTGGCGCCCCGGCTGGCCGCCGCCGAGGTGCCCGAGCGCTGCCTGTTCGGCTCCAACACCCCGTTCGCCGACATGTACACCAACCGCATCCTGGTCGAGCGGGTGATCCCGGACGCCGCGGCCCGGGCCCGGGTGATGGGCGAGAACCTCGCGGAGCTGCTCGGCCTCTCGAACTGAGCCACAGACGGGCCTGGCGGTCCGTCAAGTTTCCCTCGATCGGGGGCGGATGGGGACACCCTCAGGTCCGCCCCCGATTGTCATGTAGGTCACGTTTGCCCGACCGGGCGCGGCGGGCCGCGGGCATCGCCGCATGTCACCGAGCCCGTGACTCTCCGCTATTTAAACCAACTAGTTGCATGAAAACTCTCGATTGGGATAAGTCTTGAGACATGGCCTTCTCCGAGAAACCCCACGCAGTCCCCCCTCCGCTGCCGGCTCGTGAACTCGGGCGCACCGGCCTCACCCTGCCCCGCGTCGGACTCGGCACCTGGCGCCGCTTCGACCTCCCCGCCGGACGCGAGCACCTGGCCCGCGAGATCGTCCGGCTGGCCCTGGACCACGGGGTGCGGGTCTTCGACACCGCACCGGTCTACGGGCGCTCCGAAGGGGTGCTGGCCCGCGCCCTGGGCGCCGACCGGCAGCGGGCCTTCGTGGCCACCAAGATCTGGGCCGACACCCCGGCCGCCGGCCGCCGCCAGTTCGAGCACCAGCTGGACCTCTTCGACGGCCGGGTCGACCTCCTCCAGCTGCACCACCTGATCGGCTGGCAGGTCCACGCGCCGTGGCTCCAGCGGGAGCGCGAGCGCGGCCGGATCGGGGCGCTGGGCCTGACCTACTGGCGCGACCGCGCCTTCGGCGGCGGCACCGCGGCCGAGCTCGAACAGGCCATGCGCACCGGCGTGTTCGACGCCGTCCAGATCCCGCTGAACCCCCGTGAGCGCGACGTCGAGCGGCGCGTCCTGCCGCTGGCCCGCGAACTGGACCTGGGCGTGCTGGTGATGCGCCCCTTCGCCGAGGGCGGCCTGCTGGACCGGACGCCCGACGCCCGCGCGCTGGCCGAGGCCGGCTGCGCCGGGCCCGCCGAGGCCCTGCTGCGCTGGGGGCTGTCCGACCCGCGCGTGCACGTCACCCTGCCCGCCACCATCAGCCCCGCCCACCTGCTGGGAAACATCGCGGCCGGCTCGGCACCCGACCTGACGGAGGGTCAACGTGCCGCTATCGCCGAACTGTTCGGATGAACACGCCCACCGCCACCCCACTGACGACAGGCCTGATACCCGTGAACGGTTCCATCGCCACGTTCGCCACCATCGACCCGCGGCCCTCCGCGCACCACTCCCGCCCCGCGCCCGCCCCGACGGCCGCCGAGTCCCCGAAGGTCGCCGGAGTCGCCGCCCAGGAGGCCTTCCACGTCAGTCTGCTGGGGGCCCCGACCATCTGGCTCAACGGGGAGCCGATGCACATCCGGGGTGATGCCACCAGACGCGTGCTGGTCCACCTCGTGCTCACCTCCCCGCACGTGATCCCCAACCACCGCCTGATCGAGTCCACCTGGGGAGGCAGTGAGCCCGACAGCGCGATCGACCAGATCCGCAAGATCATCTCCAGGCTGCGGCAGAGTCTGCCCGGCGGCAAGGACCTGATCCGCACCGAGCCCGGCGGCTACCGCATCACCCTCAACGCCCGGCAGAGCGACGTCGTGCTGTGGCGGGACGCCATCCGCCAGGCCCGCTCCCTGCTGCACGACGGCGACGAGCACGCGGCCATGGAACAGCTCTCCGACGCCCTCGACCTCTGGCGCGGACCGGCCCTGGACGGCCTCGAAGGGCACCCCTTCGCCACCGAGGCGGTCTCCCTGCACGAGGAGCGGGACGCCGCGCTGGAGGTCTGGTGCCGACTGGCCGTCAAGGAGCTCGGCGCCCCCGCGGTGATCACCCGGCTGCGTCGCGAGGTCGCCCAACGGCCGTTGCAGGAGCGGCTGTGGGAGATCCTGATGACCACCCTGGCCGACTCCGGCCGGGTGCTGGAGGCGATGGACGAGTTCACCAACCTGCGCAAGATCCTCTCCGGCTCGCTGGGTGTGCGCCCCTCACCGCAGCTGGAGGCCGTCTACCACACCCTGCGGGCCACCGCGAACACCCTCGCCCCCGCCCCGGCCGTCCAGCTGCCCGCGCCGGCCGTCCCCCGGTTCCCGGCCCAGCGCCGCTCTCCCGAGCGGATCCAGGCACCCGAGCGGCTCCGGCCCCGGCTGCCCGGCTGGATCAAGGACCTGCTGCGCGGCCAGGAGCCCAACCCGGGTTTCGTGATGGACTCCCGCTGGAACGTGCTGCACCGCAACCAGGCCATGGTGCGCTGGTTCCCCTCGCTCGCCGAGGAGCCGGCCAACATCGTCTCCTGGGCGCTGACCGACCCCTCGGCTCCGGCCACCCTGCACGGCTGGGACTCCCACGCCCGGCGCTACGTCGGCATGCTGAAGCTCGCGCTGTCCGAGCGGCCCGACGATCCGTTCCTGCACGCCGTCCTGAACGGCTTCAAGGCGCAGCACGGCCGGGCCGCCGCGCTGCTGGCGGAGGCCGCCGAGGCGGAGACCTGGGAGAACCACCGGTTCACCCTCCACCTCGGCCACATCAGCCCGGCCCCCGTCCAGGTGGTCTCCCACCTGCTGACCGCCGACGGGAACCCGGACCTGCGCATCATCCTCCTCGTTCCCTCCCAGGGCCACGTCGTCTTCTGACCGCCCGTCCGCAGCAGGGCCGGTGCCGGACGAGACCCGGCCGACGCCCTCCTCGTCTCCCCCCGGACGAGGAGAACACCCGCCGGCCCCGCCACCCGCCCCGCCGGAGCGGCCCGTCAGGCGAGGGTGACCTCCACCGGCAGCCTCTTGATGCCGTTCACGAAGTTGGAGCGCACCCGCGGGACGTCCCCGGCCAGCCTGATGCCCGCCAGGCGCGGGATCAGCTCCTCGAACATGATCCGGATCTCGGTGCGCGCCAGCAGGTTGCCCAGGCACAGGTGCGGGCTGCCCTTGCCGAAGGTGACGTGGTCGTTGTCCCGGCGGGTGACGTCGAAGTCGTACGGGTTGCCGAAGACCTCCTCGTCCCGGTTGCCGGAGGCGAACCACATGACGACCTTGTCGCCCTCCTTGATCCGCTTGCCGCCGAGCTCGACGTCCCGGGTGGCGGTGCGGCGGAAGTGGTAGACCGGCGAGGCCCAGCGCAGGAACTCCTCCACCGCGCCGGGGATCAGCGACGGGTCCTCCTGGAGGCGGGCGAGCTGCTCGGGGTGCTGGAGCAGCGCCAGCATCGAGTGGCTGATGGTGTGCCGGGTGGTCTCGTTGCCGGCCACGACCAGGAGCAGGAAGTAGTTGTCGAAGTCCTGCGCCGACAGCGGCACCCCGTCGCGCGGGGTCTCGTTGACCAGCCGGGAGATCAGGTCGGTGCCGTCGCCGCCGCGCCGCTGACGGGCGAGCTCGCGGCCGTACGCGAAGACCTCCAGGGAGGCGGGCGAACGGAACGGCAGGTCGCGGTACTTCTCGCTCTCCTCGCTGTGCAGCAGGACGTCGGCGTAGTCCGGGTCGGTGTTGCCGATGATCCGGTTGCCCCAGTCGATGAGCTGCTGGTTGTCCTCCGGCGGGACGTCCAGGAGGCGGGCGAGGACGTTGATCGGGAAGTCCGCGGAGACCTCCTTGACGAAGTCGAAGGTGCCCTTGGCCAGGGCGGCGTCCAGCGTGCTGGCGGTCAGGCCGCGCAGGAAGTCGGCGTAGCTGTTGATCACGGTGGCGCCGAACTGGCGCTGGAGCAGGCTGCGCATGGCCCGGTGGCGCACGCCGTCCAGCTCCAGGATCGAGGCGCGCTTCTTGATCTGGTCGTCGTCGACCTCCTCCAGGTTCACGAACTTCGTGGAGGTGAAGGTCTCGGCGTCCCGGTCGACCCGGGCGATGTCGGCGTGCCGGGTGACCGACCAGAAGCCGGAGTTGGGCGCCTCCTCCTCCTGCCAGTGGACCGGGTCCTCGTGGCGCAGGGTGTGGAACATCCGCCACGGGGTGACGCCGTCGGTGAAGTTGTCGAGATCGGCCAGGTTCACCTGGTCCAGGGGCATCGGCTCGTGGGCGGCGCCGGAGGCGGGCACGGTGGGCACGGTGGTCATGGGTTCGCTCCTCGGCGTCTTACAGGTGGTGGGCGTACTCGGTGAACTCCCAGTCGGTGACGTGCCGATGGAAGCGGGCGACCTCGTCGCGCTTGTACGAGAGGTAGGCGGTGGTGAAGTCCTTGCCGAGCACCTCGGTCAGGGCGGTGTCCGCCTCCAGCGCGTCGAGCGCGGCGGGCAGCGAGGCGGGCAGCAGGGCGGACTTGGCGGGGTCGTAGCCGTAGCCCTCCAGCGGGGCGGCGGGCTCGTCGCCGGCGACGACGCCCAGCAGCGCCGCCGCGAGGGTGCCCGCGATGAGCAGGTAGGGGTTGGCGCTGGCGTCGCCCAGCCGCAGTTCGAAGCGGCTGGCGGAGCCGCGCTCCGGCGGGATGCGGACCATGGCGCTGCGGTTGTCCAGCCCCCAGTCGACCAGCCAGGGGGCGAGGGTGTCGGGGCCGAACCGCTTGTAGGAGTTGACGGTCGGGTTGGCCAGCGCGGCGAGGGCCGGGGCGTGGGCGAGGACGCCGGCCACCGCGTGGCGGGCGGTGGCGCTGAGCCCGTACGGCGCGGCCGGGTCCGCGAAGGCGTTGGCGCCCTCCTCGTCCACGCAGGACAGGTGGAGGTGGAAGCCCGATCCGCCCGCGCCCTGGAAGGGCTTGGCCATGAAGGTGGCCAACCGGCCTTCCCTGCGGGCGAGTTCCTTGACGGCGGACTTGAAGCGGAAGGCGCGGTCGGCGGCCGACATGGCGTCCGAGTGGGTCAGGTTGATCTCGAACTGGGAGCCGTCGAACTCGTGGTTGCCGCTGCTGACGCCGATCTCCAGGTCGCGCAGCAGGCGCAGGGTGCGCAGCAGGTGGTTGTCCCCGTCGGCGCGCAGTCCCGCGGTGTAGACGACGCCGGTGGCGTCGCTGTAGCGGCGCCAGCCGCGCTCCGTCCCGGGCGCCTCGTCGCACAGGAAGTACTCCAACTCCGGCCCCACGACCGGGTGCAGGCCGTACTGACGGCAGCGCTCGACCACGCCGCGCAGCAGGTCGCGGGGGGATTCGGGGGCGGGCCGGCCGGTGGCCGGGTCGGTGACGTCGCCGAGGCAGGTGGCGACTCCGGGCTCCCAGGGCAGGGCGGTCAGGGTGTCCAGGTCGGGGCGGACGCAGATGTCGGGCAGGCCGGCGTCCAGGCCGCCGGGGACGGGGACGACGTCGCCCTGGGGGCTGGTGTGGTAGACGGCCCGGCAGAAGGCGAGGCCGTGGTCGCAGGCCGAGGGCAGGTGGTCCAGCAGCACGTCCCGGGCCCGCTCGGTGCCGATGAGGTCGGGATAGGTCACCCGGACCACGTCGATGCCCTCGGCGGCCAGCCGCTCCTGGTGGTGGCGGACGGGTGGGGTGGTGGATGCGCTCACCGGTGTCTCCTGGGGGAAGTGGGGGCGCCTCCCAGCGCTCGCGGCGCTGGGGGAAGGAAACGCGGCGGCTTCGGACTGCTGGGGGACGCAGGATGCCGCTCGCTCACTGGTGGCAAACGGTAGGGACGCCGGTCACCGTCCCGCAAGGGGTCTGACGCATAAATTTATCCATCTGGATAGCTATTGACCCCGGGGCGACTCGCTCCTACGTTATTTGGCATCAAACGTTTTGGCGGGTCGACACCGCCGCCCGGCGCACGCCGCCCCCGGCCGGGATCCGGCCCCAGCGGGCCCGCGCCCCTCCCCACCCCCTTCCCGACGTTCCCCCACAGCACCAGGAGGACCGGCCATGCAGGTCGTCGTCGACATGAACAAGTGCCAGGACCACGGCCAGTGCGTCTTCGCCGCCCCCGACGTCTTCCGCTTCGACGACGACGGGCACCTCGCCTACGTCGCCGACCCCGACGAGTCGCTGCGCGCCGAGGTCGAGGAGGCCGCCGACGTCTGCCCGCTCCAGGCCATCCGGATCGAGGACTGAGCCGTGACCGCACCCATCGTCGTGGCCGGCGCCTCCATGGCCGGCCTGCGCGCCGCCGAACAGCTGCGCGCCGCGGGCTGGGACGGTCCGATCACCCTGGTCGGGGACGAACCCCACATGCCGTACAACCGGCCTCCGCTGTCCAAGGAGGTCCTGGCCGGCAAGGCGACCTTCGAGTCGCTCGCCTTCCGGCCCCGCGCCGCCGTCGCCGACGTCCGGTGGCGCCTGGGCACCGCTGTCGCCCGGGCCGACCTCGACGGCCGGACGGTCGAACTGGCGGACGGCGAGACCCTGCCCTACCGCGGCCTCGTGGTGGCCACCGGCATGCGGCCCCGGCGGCTGAACTGCCCCGGACCGGTGGCCGGCCGGCACACCGTCCGCACCCTGGCCGACGCCCGGGGCCTGCGCGAGGCGCTGACCCGCCCGGGCGTGCGGGTCGTCGTGGTCGGCGCCGGCTTCATCGGCTGCGAGGTGGCCGCCACCGCGGTGGCCCTCGGCGCCGCCGAGGTCACCGTGGTCGACCCGATGCCGCTGCCCATGGTCGGCCCGCTCGGCGAACTGCTGGCCGGCGCGCTGCTCACCCGCCACCGGGAGCGCGGCGTGCGCTTCGCCCTCGGCACCGGGGTGACCGGCTTCGAGGGCGGGGAGCGGGTCACCGGGGTCGCCCTGGCCGACGGCCGGGTGCTGCCCGCGGACGTGGTGGTGGAGTCGGTCGGCTCCGTCGCCAACACCGAGTGGCTGGCGGGCAACGGCCTGGACCTGACCGACGGCGTGCTCACGGACGAGCACCTGCGGGCCGGCGGACGCCCCGAGGTGGTCGCCGTCGGCGACGTCGCCCGCTTCCCCAACGCCCGCTACGACGGCGTCGCGCGCCGCGTCGAGCACTGGTCCATCCCCACCGACACGGCCAAGCACGCCGCCCGGGTGCTCGCCGCCCACCTCACCGGCACCGGCCACGGCCTGGAGCCGTTCGCCCCGCTGCCGACCTTCTGGAGCGACCAGCACGACTTCCGGCTCCAGTCCTTCGGCTCCCCCGCCCTCGGCCGCGACGACGTGCGCGTCCTGGAGGGCGACCCCGACGGCGACGTCCTGGTCGGCTACCACCGGGACGGCCTCCTCGTCGGCGTCGTCGCCCTGGGCGGCCAGAGCGCCGCGGCCGCCGCCGCCCGCCACCGCGCCGCACTGCTCCGGCGGCCCGCTCCCCAGCACCTCTCCCCCACCGCGTAAGGAACCCCAAGTGGCCACTGTCCGTGGATACTTCCACCCCAAGACGGCGACCGGCGCCTCCTCGCTGATCCCCTCGCCGCCGTGGCGCTACTCCGGCGACCTGCTCACCATCGAGTACCGCACCGACCCGGCCCGGGTGCGCGAGCTGCTGCCCGAGCCGCTGGAGCTCGCCGACGAGGACCCGGGCGCCGTCGCGCTGATCTGGGCCGACTGGCAGTCCTGCTCCGCCTCCGGGCGGGAACTGCTCGACCCGGTGCTCGCCCAGTACAAGGAGGCGTTCGCCGTCGTCCGCTGCAAGTTCCAGGGTCAGACGTACAGCCGCTGCGTGTACATCTGGGTCGACAAGGACTTCGCCATCGCCCGCGGACTGCACCAGGGCTACCCGAAGAAGCTCGGCTCCATCCACCAGACCCGCCCCCACCCGTACGGCCCGGCCCCGCGCATCGAGGCCGGCGCCCGCTTCGGCGCCACCCTCGCCGCCGCGGACCGCCGGCTGGCCCAGGCCGTCGTCACCCTGCGCGAGCCGTCCGGGACCAACGGCTTCGTCAACGGCCACCCGATGGCCCACCACCGCTGGCTGCCCTCGATCGAGAAGGGCAAGGGCCTCGCCCTGGACGAGCTGGTCGCCTCCGGCGCCTCCTCCTTCGAGGCCGGGACGCCCTGGGTCGGGGACGCCGACCTGGAGCTGTTCGAGTCGCCCACCGAGGAGCTGGCCCGGCTGGAGGTCCGCGAGCCGATCGCCGCCTACTACCGGCAGGTCGGGGTGGTGTGGGACGGCGGCAGGCTGCTCGCCACCAACGCCTCCGGCGCCGAGTGAACCCCCGCCGAACCCGCCCTACCCGAGGACGCACGAGGAGCCCCAGGTCATGAGCGACCACACCACCACCGTCGCCGGCGTCGCCGTCGACACCCGGCACTGGATCGGCGGCGAGCGCGTCGCCTCCGCCGGCACCTTCACCGACGTCTCGCCCATCGACGGCGCCGTCCTCGGCGAGATCGCCCGGGGCACCGCGGCCGAGGCCGGGGCGGCGGTCGCCGCCGCCAAGGCGGCCTTCCCCGGCTGGGCCGCCACCCCGCGCGAGGAGCGGGCCCGCCTGCTGCACGCGATCGCCGACGGCGTGGAGCGCCGGCTGGAGGACCTGGCCGTCGTGGAGACGGCCGACAACGGCGCCCTGCTGCGCTCGCACCGGCGCGGCGTCATGCCCCGGGTCGCGCACAACTTCCGGTTCTTCGCCGACTGGCTGCTGGGGCTCGCCCACGAGGACTTCGAGACCCGGGGCCACACCAACCACGTCAGCTGGGACCCGGCCGGCCCCTGCGTGCTGATCACCCCGTGGAACGCGCCGCTGATGCTGGCCACCTGGAAGGTCGCCCCGGCGCTGGCGGCCGGCAACACCGTCGTCCTCAAGCCCGCCGAGTGGTCTCCGCTGACGGCCTCGCTGCTCGCCGACATCGCCGCCGAGGCCGGACTGCCGGCCGGCGTCCTCAACGTGGTGCAGGGGCTGGGCTCCGAGATCGGCGACGCCCTCACCGCGCACCCCGACGTGCGCCGGATCAGCTTCACCGGCTCGGTGCCCACCGCCAGGCACATCGCCGCCTCGGCCGCCGCCAACCTGACCCCGCTCAGCCTCGAACTGGGCGGCAAGTCCCCGCTGCTGGTCTTCGCCGACGCCGACCTCGACCTCGCCGTCGACCTCGCGGTGGAGCAGTACGACAACGCCGGCCAGGTCTGCCTGGCCGCCACCCGGCTCCTGGTCGAGGAGACGGTCGCCGAGGAGTTCACCCGCCGCTTCGTCGAGAAGGCCTCCCGCATCGTGCAGGGCGACCCGCGCGACGAGGCGACCGACATCGGCCCGAACATCCACCCCCGCCAGCTGGAGAAGATCGACGGCTTCGTGCGGCGGGCCCTCGCGGCCGGCGCCACCGCCGAGATCGGCGGCAGGCGGCTGGACGGCCAGTACTACGCGCCGACGCTGCTCACCGGTGTCGCCCAGGACTCGGAGATCGTCCAGGAGGAGGTCTTCGGCCCCGTCCTGACCCTCCAGACCTTCCGCGACGAGGACGAGGCGGTCCGCCTCGCCAACGACACCCGCTTCGGCCTGGCCGCCACCGTCGCCACCGGTGACCGGGAGCGCGCCCGGCGCGTCACCGAGCGGCTGGTGGCCGGCACCGTCTGGGTCAACTGCTTCTTCGTCCGGGACCTCCAGGCCCCGTTCGGCGGCTCCCGGCACTCGGGCGTCGGCCGCGAGGGCGGCACCTGGAGCTTCGACTTCTACTGCGACGTCAAGAACACCGTCACCGCGCCGAAGGGCTGGGCCGACCATGGGTGAGATCGTCGGCGCGGGCCTGCTCGCCCACGTCCCCACCGTCGTGCTGCCCGAGGAGACCAGGCTCCAGCTGAACGAGGGCCGGGAGATCACCCTCGTCACCGGCCTGCGGCAGCTGCGCGAGGACGTCTTCGCCCGCGACGACTACGACACCGTCGTCGTCCTGGACTCCCACTGGGCGACCACCGTCGAGTTCGTCGTCACCGCCCAGGACCGCCGGGCCGGGCTGTTCACCTCCGAGGAACTGCCGCGCGGCATGTGCCGGATGCCGTTCGACTACCCCGGCGATCCCGAACTCGCCCGCAACATCGCCGGGTTCGCCGACAAGCACGGCACCTGGATCACCCCGATCGACGACGCCTACCTTCCGGTCTACTACGCCACCATCAACCTGTGGAAGTTCCTCGGCGAGGGCCTGCCGGACAAGCGCTGGGTGACCATCGGCGTCTGCCAGACCGGCGACATGGAGGACCACCTGCGCCTGGGCCGGGCCCTGGCCGACGGCATCGCCGCCACCCCCGGCCGGCGGGTGCTGCTGATCGCCTCCGGCGCCCTGTCGCACACCTTCTGGCCGCTGCGCGAACTGCGCGACCACGAGTCCAGCGACCCGTCGCACGTCTTCACCCCGCAGGCCCGCGCCGCCGACGAGGAGCGGATCGCCTGGTTCAAGGAGGGCCGCCACGACAGGGTCCTCGACACCATGGACGAGTTCTGGCGGTACAAGCCCGAGGCCAGGTTCTTCCACTACCTGATGATGGCCGGCGCCCTCGGCGAGCGGGCGTGCACCGCGAGGGCGCGCCAGTACGGCGAGTACGAGAACTCCATCGGCACCGGCCAGGTCCACCTCTGGTTCGACCGCCCCGGGAACGGCTGGACGGGCGCCGGACTGCCCGCCGCCGCGCCCGGCCCCCGCAACCCCCACAGCCTCAGCTAGAAAGGCCCCCGCCATGCCCGAGTACCGCCGCATCCTGCTCGACGGCGCCGCCGTGGAGACCGTGCGCGAGGGCGACGAACTGGTCGCCGGTGACGGCCGCCGCGTCGCGGTCGAGGACGCCCGGCACCTGCCGCCCGTCGTGCCCTCGAAGATCATCGCCGTCCACCTCAACCACCGCAGCCGGGTGGACGAGTTCCGGATCGGCCTGCCCGACACCCCCACCTACTTCCACAAGCCGACCTCCTCGCTCAACTCCCACCGGGGCGCGATCGTCCGCCCCGAGGGCTGCAAGTGGCTCAACTACGAGGGCGAGGTGGCCATCGTCATCGGCCGCACCGCCCGCAACATCTCCCCCGCCGAGGCGGGCGAGTTCATCGCCGGGTACACCGTCGCCAACGACTACGGCCTGCACGACTTCCGGGACACCGACGCCGGCTCGATGCTCCGGGTCAAGGGCTCCGACACGCTGTGCCCGCTCGGCCCCGGGCTGGTCACCGACTGGGACTTCCGCGGCAAGCGGCTGCGCACCTACGTCAACGGCGAGGTCGTCCAGGACGGCTCCACCGACGAGATGACCTGGGACATGCACTACCTCGTCGCCGACATCGCCCGCACCATCACCCTTTACCCCGGCGACGTCCTGCTCTCCGGCACCCCCGCCAACTCCCGTCCGGTGAAGCCGGGGGACGTCGTCGAGGTGGAGGTCGAGGGGCTCGGCCGGCTCACCAACCACGTCGTCACCGGGCCGACCCCGGTGCGCACCGACGTGGGGGCGCAGCCCACGGAGTCCGAGGAGGTCCTGTCCACCGCCCTCGGCGGCGACTGGGAGTTCCGCGGCATCCGGCCGCCGAAGCGCTGACCGGTGGGCCCCGGTAGGGTCGCCCCCATGACCGACCCCGTCGAGCACCCGGACGCCGAGCGGCCCTCCGGGGGCGCGGAGCCCGCCCGGCCCGTCCGCGGGCGCGGCGCCCGCAAGCGCGTCACGAACTACGGGACGGGCCGGACGGCCCTGCTGGACGCCGCCGTGCGCGTGGTCGCCCGGGGCGGTCTGCGGCACCTCACCTACCGGGCCGTCGCCCAGGAGGCCGGGGTCACCCACGGGCTCGTGGTGCACCACTTCGGTTCGCGCGACGCGCTGATCGAGGAGGCCGTCGCCCACGCCGTCCGCTCCTCGCTGAGCGCCAGCGCGCTCGGCGCCGGCACCGGCCGCCCGGCCGACTTCTCCGCGGGGCTGGCCGACATGGTCGAGAGCGGTCCCGAACTCCAGGTGTTCCAGTACGAGTTGCTGCTGGAGGCGCGGCGCAGGCCGGAGCTGCTGCCGCACCTGCGCGGCCTGTACGAGGAGTACTTCGAGGCCAGCCGCCGGGAGCTGGACCGGATCCTGCCCGGCCCGGTCAGCCGGGGCACCTCCCGGCTGGTGTTCGCCGCGCTGGAGGGGCTGGTGCTGCACCAGCTGGTGTTCGGCGAGCGCGAGGCCACCGAGGAGGCGCTGGGCGAACTCCGGGGCCTGCTGGCCCGGCTGGCGGCGGCGTCCGAGCGGCCGGCCGAAGCGCCCGCCGCCGAGCCCGCCGCCGAGCCCTCCGGGGAGTCGGACGCGGGCTGACGAGGCCGGACGCCCGGTTTTCCTGCCGCCCAACCCCTTGCCAAACGGATAGTTGCACCCCACGATGAGGCAACTCGTTTGACCCGAAACGACTCCCCCACTCCTATCTGGCAGGTGATCCCTGTGGACAGTCGGACGACTTCCGCAGAGCGGACCGAGCGGGACGCCCCCACCACGTCCACGCTCAAGCCCAACGCCCTGGGCGTCCTCGGCATCCTCTTCTTCGTCCTGTCCGGCCAGGCCCCGCTGACGGGCATCGCGGGCGCCGCCCCGCTGTCGGTCGCCCTCGGCAACGGCTCCGGCACCCCCGCCGCCTACGTGCTGGCCGGGGCGGTGATCCTGCTCTTCTCGGTCGGGTTCATCGCGATGGGCCGCCACGTCGTGGACGCCGGCGCCTTCTACACGTACATCGGCGCCGGCCTCGGCCGGACCGCCGGCGCGGGCAGCGCCGCCGTCGCACTGTTCTCCTACTGCGTCATCCAGGCGGGGATGTACGGCCTGTACGGCTCGATCGTCAGCGGGCTCGTCGCCGAGCACACCCCGCTGGACCTCCCCTGGTGGGTCTACACCCTGGTGACGATGGCGGTGGTGCAGGCCCTCGGCGCCCTGGGCATCGAGATGGGCGCCAGGGTGCTGGCCGCCTTCGTGCTCGCCGAGTTCAGCATCCTGGCGCTCTTCGGCCTGGTCACCCTGGCCAGGGGCGGCGGGCCCGAGGGCCTCGGCCCGGCCGACAGCTTCTCCCCCTCCGCCGCCCTCCAGGGGGCGCCCGGCGTCGCCGTGATGTTCGCCCTGGCCTCGATGTTCGGCTTCGAGGCCACCGCCATCTACGGCGAGGAGGCCAAGGACCCCAAGAGGACGGTGCCGCGCGCCACCTACCTCTCGGTGCTCGTCGTCACCGGCTTCTTCGCCCTCACCTCGTGGACGCTGATCTCCTCGTACGGCGCCTCGAAGGCGCCGGAGGCTGCGGGCAGGGCGCTGGCGGCCGGGGACTCCGCCGGCTTCGTCTTCGCCCCCGTCACCGACCTGTTCGGCGGCTGGCTCGGCGGCGTCCTGCCGGTGCTGCTCGCCACCTCGCTGTTCGCCGGCGTGCTGACCTTCCACAACTCCGCCGGCCGCTACCTGTTCTGCCTCGCCCGGGACGGCCAACTGCCCGCGCGGCTCTGCCGGCTGAACGGCAAGCACGCCCCGGCGACGGCCGGCCGGGTGCAGACCGCCATCGCCGTCCTGCTGGTCGTGCCCTTCGCGGTGGCCGGCGAGGACCCGGTGCTCAGCCTCTTCTCCTGGTTCAGCGGGCTCGCCGTGCTGGCGATGATGCTGCTCTACCTGCTGACCTCGGTGTCGGTCGTGGTGTTCTTCCGCCGCCGGCGGGTGGACACCCGGGTGTGGAACACCCTGATCGCGCCCGTGCTGGGCGCGCTCGGCATCGCGGGCGCCATCTGGCTCATCCTGGCCAACTTCACCACCCTGATCGGCGGCGGGGCGAGCACCGCCGTCTGGCTCGTCGGCTCGGTGCCCGTGGTGCTGGCGCTCGGGGTGGCCAACCACCTGATCCGGCGCCGACGCGGCTGACGTCTGCCCGACGGCGCGCGCCCGGCAGCCCGGGCGCGCGCCGCCCACCCCTTCTGGAGGACCGTATGACCCCCGCCACCCACGAGGACTGGCTCCGCCGGGCCGAGGCCTTCCGGCCCGTCCGCGAGCACCTGATCGACGGCGCCGACGAAGCCGGCGGCGGCGGCACGTTCCCCGTGGTGTCCCCCCGCGACGGCCGGGTGCTGGCCGAGGTCGCCGACGCCGGTGCGCCCGAGGTCGACGCGGCCGTCGCCGCCGCCCGCCGGGCCTTCGACCACGGCCCGTGGCCGCGCCTGTCCCCCGCCGAACGCGGTCGCGTCCTGCTGCGCCTCGCCGACCTCCTGGAGGAGCGGCGGGCCGAACTGGCGCTCACCGTCAGCCTGGAGATGGGCAAGCCGGTCACCGACGCCCATGACATCGAGCTGCGGGCCCTGATCAGCACCTTCCGCTGGTACGGCGGGCTCGCCGACAAGCTCACCGACGAGTCCCCGCGCACCGCGCCCGACGCCCTCGCCCTCGTCACCCGGGAGCCCGCCGGGGTGGTCGGCGCGGTCGTCCCCTGGAACTTCCCGCTCACCCTGGCCGGCTGGAAGGTCGCCCCGGCGCTCGCCGCCGGCTGCACCGTGGTGCTCAAGCCCTCGGAGAACTCCCCCCTGTCCGCCCTGCTGCTCGGCCGGATCGGCCTGGCGGCCGGACTGCCGCCGGGCGTCCTCAACGTCGTGGCCGGTGACGGGCCGGTGGCCGGCCGGGCCCTCGGCCTTCACCCCGACGTCGACGTCCTCGCCTTCACCGGCTCCACCGCCGTCGGCCGCCACTTCCTGCGCTACTCCGCCGACTCCAACCTCAAACGGGTCTGGCTGGAACTGGGCGGCAAGTCGCCCAACATCGTGCTGCCCGACGCCCCCGACCTGGAGCGGGCCGCGGCCACCGCCGCCTGGGGCATCTTCTTCAACCAGGGCGAGATGTGCACCGCGCCCTCCCGGCTGCTGGTCCACTCCTCCGTCGCCGAACGGGTCACCGAAGCCGTCGTGGCGCGCGCCCGCGCCCTGCGGGTGGGCGACCCGCTCGACCCCGCCACCGAGATGGGCGCCCTGGTCGGCGAACAGCACCTCGGCCGGGTCCTCGGCCACGTCCGCACCGCCCTGGACGACGGCGCCCGCCTGCGCGCCGGCGGCGAGCGCACCCTGACCGCGACCGGCGGCTGCTACCTCCAGCCGACCGTCTTCGACCGGGTCGCCCCGGACAGCCGGCTGGCCCGCGAGGAGGTCTTCGGCCCGGTGCTGTCCGTCCTCGCCTTCGACGACCTGGACGAGGCCGTCGCCCTCGCCAACGCCACCGAGTACGGCCTCGCGGCCGGGCTGTGGACCTCCGACCTGTCCACCGCCCACCAGGTCTCCCGCGCCCTCAGGGCCGGCACGGTCTGGGTCAACTGCTACGAGGAGGGCGACCTCACCGTGCCCTTCGGCGGAATGAAGCAGTCCGGCAACGGGCGCGACAAGTCCGCCCACGCCCTGGAGAAGTACACCGAACTCAAGACCACCTGGATCCAGCTGTGAGCCACCGTCCGCTGATCGCCGTCCCCGCCCGCTTCGCCGCCTCCACCTCCGCGCTGCGCTACGCCGCCGAGGTCAACGCCCGGGCCCTGATCGAGGCCGTCTGGCGGGCCGGCGGCGAGCCCGTCACCCTGCACCCGCACGCCCCCGGCGGCGCCGCCGACCCGGCGGAGGTCGCCGCCCGGCTGGCCCGCTTCGACGCCCTGCTGCTGCCCGGCGGCGGGGACCTGGCGCCCCACCGCTACGGCGCGGCCGACGCCCACGAGGCGGTCTACGACGTGGACGAGGAGCAGGACGCCTTCGACCTGGAACTCGCCCGGCAGGCCCTGGCGGGCGGGGTGCCGCTGCTGGCGGTCTGCCGCGGCCTCCAGGTCGTCAACACCGTGCTGGGCGGCACCCTGCACCAGGACATGGGCGGCCCTGGGCGCGAGCACCGGCACGTCCGGCAGCCCGTCGCGCTCACCCCCGGTTCCGCGCTGGCCGGGATCACCGGCGGCGAGGAGGTCGCGGCCTCCTGCTACCACCACCAGCACGTGGACCGGCTCGGGCAGGGCCTGGCCGTCACCGGCCGGGCGGCCGACGGGACGGTCGAGGCCGTCGAACTGCCCGGGGCGAAGGGCTGGTTCACCGCCGTGCAGTGGCACCCGGAGGACACCGCCCACGAGGACCCGGCCCAGCAGCGGATCTTCGACGCCCTGGTGCGGGCGGCCGCCTGAGAGGTCAGCTGCGGGCGGGCCGCCGGCCGCTGCGGCGCGGGGCGGGCTCCTCGCCGTTCAGCAGCGAGCGGCGGCGCTCCTCGCCGTGCTCCTCGACCTGGAGCACCACCCGCCGCAGCCCGTCGGCGAGGCTGACGCACTCCTCGTCGGAGAGCCGGGAGGTGACGAACGACTCCTCGTCGTTGAAGGCCGGGAACACCTCGCGCATGAACTCCTCGCCCCGCTCGGTGAGCACGAGGAGGACCAGCCGCCCGTCGGTGGGGTGGTCGACCCGGCGCAGCAGGCCGCGCGACTCCAGGGTGCGGGAGACACCGGTCAGCGTGCCCTTGGAGATGCCGGCCTCCTCGGCGACGTGCCGGGTCTCGGACTCGCCCCAGACCCAGACCACCCAGAGGACGACGAAGGCCGTCCAGGTGAGGTCCGAGCCCCGCAGGACGGAGTTCTCCAGGTGCTGGCGCACGGCGGAGGCGGCCCGGTAGATGTTGGCCACCGCGGCCATCCGCTCCCGGCGGATCGGGCTGCCGCCGAGCTTCGCCTGGACGAGCCTCTCGGCCTCGTTGATGGACCGCTGGCTGGGCACGGGTGCTCCCTCGTCTCGCCGTCACCTGGCTCACCGGTGGCGGGCTCGGGCCCCTTCCGGTGACCCAGGCATCCTAGTTGGCGGGACCGGCCGTGGTCGTACGACCGGAGGCCGGCCCACCGTTTGCGCCCGCGAGTCCTTCACAACAGGGCCCCGGGGGCGACCTTGTTCCATCGTCAACCTGTCGCCTATGGTGAGCGAAGCACTTCGCTCCGTGTTCCACCTTCCGACGCATACCCAAGGGCTGGAAAACGCCCGGGGGCTGCGCTTTTTACGCGCTTGACACGTTCACGACACAAGCCGTTCCCGGATACCGCCCGACAGCTTTCTCCGGACGTGAAGAATGACCGACCGACTGGACTTCAGCCTCACCCAACTGCGTTATTTCGTGGAATCCGCCGAACTCGGCAACATCTCGGAAGCCGCCGAAAAGCTCCGAGCCTCGCAATCGACCGTCTCCTCGGCCATCATCCGGCTGGAACGCCAACTCGGCGTCCAACTGCTGCTGCGCCACCACGCCCGCGGCGTCTCCCTCACCCCCGACGGGCGCCACCTCCTGCTCGGCGCCCGGGCGCTGCTGGGACAGGCCAGGGACCTCCAGGAACAGGGGGACGCCCTGGCGGGCGGCCTCGAAGGACGGATCGGCATCGGGTTCCTCACCGCGCTGGCCCCGTTCCTGCTGCCGCCGACCCACCGGATCACCGCGCGGCGCCACGCCGGGCTGCGGCTGAGCACCCGGGAGGAGCGGGCCGACCCGCTGCTCGCCCTGCTCAGCGAGGGGCAGTGCGAACTGGCCGTCACCTACGACTTCCTGAGCGGTGGCTGCCGGTTCGTCCCGCTGGCCGAGCTGCGCCTCCACGCCCTCCTGCCGGACGACGGCCCGGACGGCGCCCCGCACGACGCCCCGGTCGGCCGGGCCGACCCCGTCCCGCTGGCCCGCCTCGCCGACCGCCCCTTCGTCGCCCCCGACGACCCGCCGCTGCTGCTCCACTTCGAGAAGGCCTTCGCCGAGGCCGGCGTCCCGCCGCCACCGGTGATCACCGCGGCCGGCCCGGAGACCGTCCGCGGCCTGGTGGCCGCCGGGTGCGGGTTCACCCTGGCCTACCAGCGCACCCACCGGGCCGCCACCCTGGAGGGCGGCCGGATCCGCGCGGTGGAGCTCGCGGACCCGGCGCCGACCGCCCGGCTCGGGGTGGCCGTCGCGCCCTCCCTCGCCCTCGGCCGACGCGGCCGGGCGGTCCTGAACGTCCTCAGATCGGTGGTCTCGGCCGGCCGTCCGTGAGAGCGCCGGCCCGCCGCGCCACCCCTCTCCCCACCCCCGCGACGAAGTCGGAGGAACGCCGTGTTCGCCATGCTCTTCGCCGGCCAGGGCAGCCAGCACAAGGGAATGGGCGCCGAGGTCTTCGCCCGCTACCCCGGGCTGGTCGCCTTCGCCTCCGACCTGCTGGGATACGACCTGGCCGCCCTGTGCACCGAGAACCCGGACGGCCTGCTCTCCCGCACCGAGTACACCCAGCCGGCGATCTTCGTCGTCAACGCCCTGCACGGCTTCGAGCACACCCACCGGGAGGAGCGCCGGGCCGACTGCTACCTGGGGCACAGCCTCGGCGAGTACAACGCCCTGCTGGCCGCCGGGGTCTTCGACTTCGAGACCGGCCTCCGGCTGGTCGCCAAGCGCGGCGAGCTGATGGCCGCGGCCTCCGAGGGGGGCATGGCCGCCGTGCTGGACACCCCCGAGGAGCGCCTGCTGAAGATCCTCGCCGACCACGGCGTCGACGGCGTCGACATCGCCGGCCTGAACACCCCCTCCCAGCTGGTCATCGCGGCCACCCCGCCGGTGCTGGCCGCCGCGCTCGACTGCCTGGAGGGGGCCGGCGTCCGGGTGGCCCGGCTCCGGGTGAGCGCCCCCTTCCACTCCCGCTACATGGAGCCGGCCCGGGTGCGCTTCGCCGAGTACCTCACCGGCTTCACCTTCGCCGAACCCACGACGCCGGTCGTCTCCAATGTCACCGCCCGGCCCCACCGGGCGCACGAGACCGCCCGGCTGCTCGCCGACCAACTCGTCACCCCGGTGCGCTGGACCGACTGCGTCCGGAGCCTGCTCGACCCGGACGACCCGCTGGAGTTCACCGAGATCGGCGGCACCGCCCTCACCCGCATGGTCCACGCCATCACCTCTGGAGCCTGAACGATGGAATCGACGACGGAAACCATCCGGAATTACCTGGAAGACCGCTTCCTCTTCGAGTTCGACGAGGAAATCACCCCCGACACCGACCTGTTCAAGGCCGGCGTCATCGACTCCTTCGGCTACGTGAGGATGATGCGGTTCCTGGAAACCGAGTTCTCCATCACCCTCGACGCCGACGAGATCCTGATGGACGTCCTCGTCTCGCTCAACGCGATCGACGAATTCATCCAGAAGAAGCTCGCCGGAATCTAGGGGGAACCATTCATGTGCGGACTGGCTGGGTTCCTCTCGGCGCCGCCGCTGTCCCGATCGGCCGCCGAGGTGATCACCTCGATGCTGTCGACCATCCGCCACCGCGGACCGGACCAGGCCGGCTACTACCTGGACGACGGGCTCGCCATGGGCGCCGTCCGGCTGGCGATCGTCGACCCCGCCGACGGCGCCCAGCCGATGGCGGACCCGGGCGAGCGCCACTGGATCTGCTTCAACGGCGAGATCTACAACCACATCGAGCTGCGCGCGGAGCTGGAGGCCCTCGGCCGCCCCTTCCGCACCGACCACTCCGACACCGAGGTCGCCCTCCAGGCCTGGATCCAGTGGGGCGCCGACTGCTTCGCCCGCTTCAACGGCCCGTTCGCGCTCGCGATCAGGGACACCGTGACCGGCCGGCTCGTCCTGGCCCGGGACCGCTACGGCAAGCGCCCGCTGTACTACGCCGAGCACGACGGCGCGCTCCTGTTCGCCTCCGAGATGAAGGCCTTCGGCGCCTTCCCCGGCTTCCGCTTCGAGCTCTCCCCGCAGGACCTCGCCGCCATCTACGCCGTGTGGACGCCGCTGCCCGACCGCACGCCCTTCGCCGGCGTCCACCAGCTGCCGATGGGCTCCTACCTGGAGGTCGACGGGGACCGGCGCTCGCTGCGCGCGTACGAGGAACTCGGCTTCGACGTCCCGGGCTTCACCGGCACCGAGGCGCAGGCCGTCGAGTTCGTCCGGGAGAGCCTGCGCACCGCGGTGGAGCTGCGGCTGCGCTCCGACGTCGAGGTCGGCGTCTACCTGAGCGGCGGCCTGGACTCCTCCGTGGTGACGAGCCTCGCCACCCGGCTGTCCCGCCACCAGGTGCGCACCTTCTCGGTGGCCTTCCGGGACAAGAACTTCGACGAGTCCGACAGCCAGCTCCTGGTCGCCGAGCACCTGGGCACCGAGCACCTCGCCGTCCCGGTCACCGGCGCGGACATCGCCGGCAACCTTCCGGCGGCGGTGTACCACGCCGAGGTGCCCGCCTTCCGGACCTCCTTCGTCCCGATGTTCCTGCTCTCCCGCCACGTCCGGGACGCCGGCATCAAGACCGTGCTCAGCGGCGAGGGCTCCGACGAGGCCTTCCTCGGCTACTCGCTGTTCCGCGAGACCATGCTGCGCGAGCGCTGGCACGGACTCGACGACGAGGGGCGCCGCGCCGCGCTCGCCACCCTGCACCCCGAGCTGGCGCACTTCGGCCCCGCCCACCAGGGCCATCTGCTCGGCCTGTACCAGCAGTTCGCCACCGAGCGGATGCCCGGCCTGTTCTCCCACGAACTGCGCTACCAGAACGGCAGGTTCGCGGCCCGGCTGCTCGCCTCCCGGGAGGACCCGTTCGCCGGCCTGCTCGACCTGGTCGCCCGGACGCCCGGCTACCCGGCCATGTCCGCGGTGCAGAAGGCCCAGTGGCTGGAGTACAAGACCCTGCTGCCCGGCTTCCTCCTCTCCACCCAGGGCGAGCGCGTCGCGCTGGCGCACAGCGTGGAGAACCGCTGCCCGTTCCTCGACCCGGCGGTCGTCCGGGCCGCCGCCTCGGTCAACCTCCGCTTCGACGACGGGTGGAACGAGAAGGCCCTGCTGAAGCGGGCGTTCCGCGCCGAGCTGCCGCGCTGGACCACCGACCGCCCCAAGCAGCCCTACCGCGCCCCGGGCAGCGAGGCGTTCAAGGAGAGCCGCCCGGACTACCTCGAACTGCTCCTGTCGGATGCCGAGTTGGGCAAGCTCGACTTCCTGGACCAGCGGTTCGCCCGCCGCCTGACGGACCGGGTCCTGACCGCGCCGGTCGAGGAGGTGAGCACCAAGGAGGACCAGGCCTTCGTCTACCTGCTCACCACCGCCGTGCTGCACCGGCAGTTCGTGCTCGAAGGAGCCGGCCGCGCCGGCGGCGCCCCGGCCGGGGCGCTCGACCTGAAGGTGACCGTGGACCGGCGCCGCGCCGTCCCGACCGTGAAGGAGACCCGGTGACCACCGACGGCACGGCCATCATCGGGCTCGCCCTGCGCTTCCCCGGGGCCGACACCCTCCCCGACCTCTTCGACCACCTCGCCGCCGGCCGCTCGCTGATCACCGAGGTCCCGGCCGAACGCTGGTCCAAGGAGCGCTACTTCGGCGACCCCCGCAGCGGCGGCGAACGCACCAACAGCATCTGGGCCGGCTTCATCGAGGACGCCGACCGCTTCGACGCGGCCTTCTTCAACATCTCCCCGCGCGAGGCCGAGACGATGGACCCGCAACAGCGGATCGCCCTCGAACTCGCCTGGAAGGCCATCGAGGACGCGGGCTACCGCGCCGCGGACCTCGCGGGCAGCCGCACCGGCGTCTTCATGGGCCTGTGCCACGCCGACTACGCCGAACTCATCGAACGCGACGGCGTCGCGACCGACGCCTACCTGCCCACCGGCACGGCCTACTCGATCGTCGCCAACCGGCTGTCCTACTACTTCGACCTCCACGGCCCGAGCATCGCCAACGACACCGCCTGCTCCAGCTCCCTGGTCTCGCTCTACGAGGCCGTGACCGCCCTGAACAACGGCGACTGCGACCTGGCGCTGGCCGGCGGAGTGAACCTGTGCTGGTCCCCGAAGCTCTTCGTGGCCTTCAGCAAGGCCGGCATGCTCTCCCCCACCGGCCGGGCCCACGCCTTCGACCAGGACGCCGACGGCTTCGTGCGCGGCGAGGGCGGGGCGGTCCTGCTGCTCAAGCCGCTCGCGCGGGCGATCGCGGACGGCGACCCGGTCCACGGGGTGATCAGGGGCGTCGGCACCAACCACGGCGGGCGCACCAACTCGCTGACCGTGACCAGCCCGACCGCCCAGGCCGCGCTGATCGAGGACGTCTACACCCGCGCCGGCGTCGCACCGCAGACGGTCGGCTACATCGAGGCCCACGGGCCGGGCACCCCGGTCGGCGACCCGATCGAGGTCGTCGGCCTCAAGCGCGCCTTCCGCAGCCTGCACGAGGCCGCGGGCACCGAACCGAGCCCGGGCACCACCGGCATCGGCTCGATCAAGACCAACATCGGGCACCTGGAGTCCGCCGCCGGGGTGGCCGGCGTGGTCAAGGTGGTCGCCGCCATGGCGGCCGGCACCCTGCCCACCACCGTCAACTTCCAGGCCCTGAACCCGCTGATCACCCTGGACGGCAGCCCCTTCTACGTCGTGGACGGCACCCGGCCCTGGCCCGCCCCCGACGGCGCGCCGCGCCGGGCCGGCGTCAGCTCCTTCGGGTTCGGCGGGACCAACGCCCACGTGCTGCTGGAGGAACCGGCGCACCGCCCCGCGCCCTCCGACGGCCCGGGCCCGTACGTCGTCCCGCTGTCCGCGCGCACCCCCGAGCGGCTGCGCGCGCTGGCCGGGCAGCTGCGCGAGCACCTGCTCGCGCCGGAGTCGGCGCTGCGGCCGCGCCAGGGCCTGGCCGACATCGCCCACACCCTGCGGGTGGGCCGCGAACCGCTGGCCGTCCGGGCGGCGCTGGTCGTCGCGGACCGCGAGCAGCTCCTCGCCGCCCTGGAGTCGCTCGCCACCGGCGCGCTCCCGGCCGGCTCCCACGCCGACCCGGCCGGCGCCGGGCCGGAGGTCATCGCGGCGGTGGAGGACTGGCTGGCCGGCGGCGAGGCCCGGTGGCCGCACCACCCCGGCGCCCACCGGGTGCGGCTGCCCACCTACCCGTTCGCCCGGGACCGGCACTGGTACCGCGTCCCGGAGCCGGTCGGCGCGCCCGGGCAGCTGCACCCCCTCGTCCACCGCAACACCTCCGACCTGGCGCAGCAGCGCTACACCTCGACCTTCACCGGCGCCGAGCCCTTCCTCGACGACCACCGGGTCGCCGGCCGCCGGGTGCTGCCCGCCGCCGCCTACGTCGAGATGGCCCGGGCCGCCGTCGAGTTCTCGGCCGCCGCCGCGCCGGGCACCGTGAGGCTGCGCGACCTGGCGTGGCTGCGGCCGGTGACCGTCGACGGCGAACCCGTCGACGTCCTGGTCGAACTGACGCCCGGGGAGCAGGAGATCGCCGTCGGGTTCCGGCTGGACGGCACGCTCCACGCCACCGGCCGCGCCGAACTCGTCCCGCCCGCGCCGCCGGCCCCGCTCGACCTGGACGCACTGCGCGCCTCCTGCCCGGACCGGGCCGAGCCGGCGGACGTCCACCGGCGGCTGCGCGCCCAGGGCCTGGAGTACGGCCCGGCCATGCGCGCCCTGCGCGAGCTGCGCACCGGCGCGGGCCTGGCGCTCGCCCGCATCCGGGCGACCGAGCCCGAGGGCGGCGGGCACCTGCTGCCGCCGAGCCTGCTGGACGCGGCCTTCCAGGTCTCCGTCTCGCTGATGGACGACCCGTCCGGTCCGACGCTCCCGCTGGCCCTGGACGAGGTCCTGGTCCACCGCCCGTGCCCGGCCGAGAGCTGGGCGTGGGTACGGCGCAGCGGCGGCTCGGGCGCCGTGGCCACCTTCGACATCGACCTGTGCGACCGCGAGGGCGTGGTGCACGCAACGCTCCGGGGGCTGGCGCAGCGCGCCACCCCTGGCCCCGGCGGCGCGGCCGGCGGCGTGGTGACCGCCACCACCCGGTGGACCGACCGCCCGGCCGCCCCCGGCACCACCCCCCGCACCGCCCACACCCCCGAGCTGCCGGAGATCGCCCCCGCCGCCCCGGCCGACGGCGTCGACGCCGTGACGGACGCGGTGTTCGCGGCCGTCCGGGCGGTGCTGACCTCCCGGCCCACCACCGAGCAGCGGTTCGTGGTGCTGGTGGACGGCCGTGTCCCGGCGCACTTCCACCGGCCGCTCGCCGGCCTGTTCCGCACCGTCGCGGCGGAGAACCCGCTGGTGTCCGGCCGGGTGGTGCGGGTGGACGGCCTGGCGGCCGCGGACCCGGCCGCGATCGAGCGGATCGTCGCCGAGGAGTGCGCCGACGACGGCGCCGGCAGCGAGGTGCGCCGCCGCGCCGACGGCGTGCGGCAGGTGCTGGAGCCCGTGGAGACGCCGCTCGGCGCGGGGCCTGCCGTGCCGCCCCTGCGGACCGGCGGGGTGTACTGGGTCACCGGCGGCCTCGGCGGCCTCGGTCCGCACGTGGCCCGCTACTTCGGCCGGGCCCAGGCCACCGTCGTGCTCAGCGGCCGGTCCGCGGCCGGCTCGCTCGACGCCCTGCGCGCCGACGGCGTCGACGCCCACTACCTGCCGGTGGACGTCACCGACGCCGAGGAGGTGCGCGCCGCCGTCGAGACGATCCTGCGCGACCACGGCGCGCTCCACGGCGTCGTCCACGCGGCCGGCCTGCTGCGCGACCAGTACCTGGTGCGTAAGGACCTGGCCGACGTCCGCACGGTGACCGCGCCGAAGATCCGCGGCACGCTCAACCTGGACGCCGCCACCCGCGACCTCGCGCTGGACCACTTCGTCCTGTTCTCCTCGGTCGCCGGGGTCTACGGCAACCCCGGCCAGTCCGACTACGCCGCGGCCAACGCCTTCCTGGACGCCTTCGCCGGGCACCGGCGGTCCCTGGTCGAGGCCGGGGAGCGCAGCGGCCTCACCGTCTCGGTGAGTTGGCCGCTGTGGGCCGAGGGCGGCATGGCGATGGACGCGGCCGGGCGGGAGGCGATGCGCCGCGAGCGGGGCTGGGAGCCGCTGCCCACCGAGGCGGGGCTGCGCGCCCTCGGCCTGGCGCTGGGCGCCGGCGCCCCGGCCCACCTCGTCATCGGCTACGGCGCGGGCGCCACCCTCGCGGCCCGGCCCGCCGCCGTTCCGGCCCCCGCGGCCCCGGCGGTCACCGGCGGCGGCACCGGCACCGGCACCGGCACCGGCACCGGGGACCTGACCGCGCGGACCGAGGAGCTGCTGCGCCGGATCGTCGCCGACGTCCTGCGCCACCCCCCGGAGCACCTCGACCCGGCCACCGACCTGATCGAGTACGGCATCGACTCGCTGAGCATCATGGGGGTGACCACCGAACTGGAGAAGCTGTTCGGGCCGCTCTCCAAGACGATCTTCTTCGAGTACCTGAACATCGCCGACGTCGCCGCCCACTTCGTGGAGACCCGCCGGGAGCAGCTGGCGGCCGTCCTCGGCGAGGCGACGCCGGAGCCCGAGGCCGAGGCCGAGCCCGAGGCCGAGGCCGAGCCGGAGCCGTCGGTGGAGAGCGCGCCCCGCTCCGCGTCCGGTGGCTCGAACGCCCGCGACGACCGGCACGACATCGCGATCATCGGGGTCTCCGGCCGCTACCCCGGCGCCGACACCCTCGACGAGCTGTGGGAGCTGCTGGAGAGCGGCCGGCACAGCTTCGAGGAGATCCCCGCCGAGCGCTGGGACCACCGGGTCGTCCACGACAGCGACCGTTCCGTGCGCGGCAAGAGCGTGATCCGCACCGGCACCTTCCTGCGCGACATCGACGCCTTCGACCCCCGGTACTTCCGGATCTCCAAGCGCGAGGCCGAGCAGATGTCCCCGGAGGTCCGGCTGTTCCTCCAGGCCGGCGTCCAGGCCCTGGAGGACGCGGGCTACTCCCGGGAGACGATCCGCCGCCGCTACCAGGGCGACGTCGGCGTGCTGGTCGGCACCATGAGCAACCACTACAACCTGTACGGCTTCCAGAACAGCCTCACCCGGGGCGCCCCGCAGAGCGGCAGCTACACCGGGACGATCCCGAACATGCTGTCCTACTTCTACGGCCTGACCGGGCCGTCGATCTTCCTGGACACCATGTGCTCCGCCTCCTCGACCTGCGTCCACCAGGGCGTGCAGATGCTGCGGGCGGGCGAGTGCCGGATGGTGGTCGCGGGCGGCATCAACCTGCTGCTGCACCCGTACAACCTGATCACCTCCTCGGAGGAGCACTTCACCACCGGCACCTCCGACGTGATCCGCAGCTTCGGCGTCGGCGTGGACGGCACCATCCTGGGCGAGGGCGTCGGCGCGGTGGTGCTCAAGCCGCTGGCCGACGCGGAGCGGGACGGCGACCACGTGTACGCCGTGATCAAGGGCACCGCCCTGTCCAACGCCGGTGTGCGCAACGGCTTCACCGTGCCGAGCCCGGCCATGCAGGCCCGGGCGGTCGAGAAGGCCGTCGAGGACGCCGGGATCGACCCGAGGACGATCAACTACGTCGAGGGCCACGGCTCGGGCACCGCCCTGGGCGACCCGATCGAGGTGCGCGCCCTCACCTCGGCGTACCGGAAGTCCACCGGGGACCGGCAGTTCTGCGCGCTCGGGTCGGTCAAGGCCAACCTGGGCCACCTGCTCGCCGCCGCCGGGATGGCGGGCCTGGCGAAGGTGCTGCTCCAGCTGCGGCACGGCAAGCTGGTGCCCTCCCTGCACAGCGAGGAGCTCAACCCGGACATCGACTTCGCGGACACGCCGTTCCGGGTCCAGCAGACCCTGGCCGACTGGCAGCCGGTCGTCACCACGGTCGACGGCCGGCAGGTCACCCATCCGCGCCGGGCCGGCCTCACCTCGATCGGGGCCGGCGGCATGAACTCCCACATCATCCTGGAGGAGTACCCGCCGCGACCGCCCCGCCGGGAGCCGTTCGGCGAGCAGGTGTTCGTGTTCTCCGCGATGAACGAGGCCGCCCTCGGGCGCTACCTGGCCGTCTTCCGCGACCACCTGGCCCGGGCCGCCGAGGCCGACCTGCCCGACATCGCCTTCACCCTGCGGGTGGGCAAGAACGAACTGCCGTACCGCTGGGCCTTCGTGGCCTCCGACCGGGCCGGCGCCCTGGCCGCCGTCGACGGCTGGCTGGCGGGCCGCCGGGACGTCCCGGACCAGGAGCCGGTCCGGACCTGGCTCTCGGGCCGCGGCGTCGACTGGGAGCGGCTGACGTCCGCCCGCCGGGTCCCGCTGCCCCCGTACCCCTTCGAGAAGGTGCGCTGCTGGGTCGAGCAGGACCCGGACGCGCCGTCCGTGCTCGCCCCGCTCGCCTTCCGGGAGCGGCTGCACCCGTTCCTGGGCCGCAACGAGTCCGACGTGCGCGGCCTGCGCTACCGCGCCGACGTCCGGCTCGACGACCTCCAGGACTACACCTACCGTCAGGACCGGGTGCCCGTCGTGGTGCCCACCTTCGCCGTGGACCTCGCGCTCGCCACCGCGAAGGTCACCGGGTTCGCCGACCAGCCGGCCGTCCACGACCTGCGGGTGCTGCGGCCGGTCGACTGGGCGGCCACCGACCGCCTGGTCACCGAGTTCGCCGACGGCCACGGCGTGGTGCGGGCCGGGGACGGACCGCCGGCCGTGGAGTTCACCGTCCGGGCGGGCACCGCGCCCACCGGGCGGGTCGACCTCGCCGGGCTGCGGCCGGTGCTGGACCGGGCGGGCTTCCTGGCCGAACTGGCCGAGGGCGGCGTCGTGCCCCGGCCCGCCTCCTGCGCCGTCGACGGGGTGTCCGCCGCCCCGGACGGGGCGAGCGTCCTGCACCTGTCCGGCCCCGAGTTCCAGCAGGACCACGTCCGGCGGAACGTGAGCGTCGAGCCGTCCGTGCTCGCCGCGATCGCCCTGGGCGTGCAGTGGCGGGCGCGCCGGGCCGGGGAGGCCGACTGGCCGCGCTTCGCGCCGCACCGGATCGGGGCGGTCGCCGTCCGGGCCGGCGTGCCGGTGGCCCACGTCGTCCTCGGCGACGACCGGATCGTGCTGGCCGACGGCTCCGGCGAGGTCCTCGGGGTGCTGGACGGCGTCCGCTGCGGCACCGGGGGAACGGCCCCGGCCTCCGGCCGCCACCAGGGCGCTCAGGCCATGCCGTCCGTCCCGTCCCTCCGACCCGACCGACCCGACCCGGCGGGGTCCTCCGGGGTCGTGGACGGGCTGCGCGAGATCGCCGCCGGGCTGCTGAAGTTCGAACCCGGGGAACTCGACCCCCGCACCGGTCTGGACGAGTTCGGCTTCGACTCCATCTCGCTGGTCTCCTTCTCCCGGCAGATCGAGGAGCGGTTCGGCGCCAAGGTCAGCCCCGCCGTCTTCTTCGACCTCCACACCCTGGAGGCGCTGGGCGCCCACCTGGTCGAGGAGTACGGGGTGTCGGCCGCGCTGCCCTCCCCTGCCCCTGCCCCGGCTCCTGTCCCGGCTCCTGTCCCGGTCCCCGTGGCAGCCGCCGTAGCGGCGCCACCGCCGCCACCGCCACCGCCCGCCGCCGCACCGCGGCCCCGGCCGGCCCGCCCCCGGACGGACCCGAGGGAGCCGATCGCCGTGATCGGCGCGGCCGGGCGCTTCCCCGGCGCCCGCGACCTCACCGGGTTCTGGGCGAACCTGCTGGCCGGGACGGACTCCGTCACCGACTTCCCGCTGGACCGCTACGACGAGGAGCAGCGCCGGGCCATCGCCGCCCTGGACTTCCCCCGGCGGATGGGCGTCCTCGACGACGTCGACGCCTTCGACGCGGCGTTCTTCCGCATCCTGCCGCGCGAGGCCGAACTGATGGACCCGCAGCACCGCCTGGTGCTGGAGACGGTCTGGCAGGCCCTGGAGGACAGCGCCCTGCGGCCGAGCCGACTGCCCGCCGGCACCGGGGTGTTCATCGGCGTCACCGGCAACGACTACGCCACCCTGCTCACGACCGGCGGGGTGCGGCCGGACGCCTTCACCGCGACCGGCAACACCCACGCGATCCTGGCCAACCGGATCTCCTACCTGCTCGACGTGCGCGGCCCCAGCGAGCCGATCGACACCGCCTGCTCCAGCTCGCTGGTGGCGGTGCACCGCGCCATGGAGGCGATCAGGTCCGGCGCGTGCGAACTGGCCATCGCGGGTGGGGTGAACGTCCTGCTCGACGCCGGCACCTTCGTCAGCGCCCACCGCGCGGGGATGCTCAGCCCCGACGGCCTGTGCCGCACCTTCGACGCCGACGCGAACGGCTACGTGCGCGGCGAGGGCGTCGGCGCGGTGGTCCTCAAGCCGCTGGCGGCGGCCGAGCGGGACGGCGACCCGATCCTCGGCGTGCTGCGGGGCAGCGCCTACAACCACGGCGGCCGGGCCAACTCGCTCACCGCGCCGAACGCCGACGCCCAGGCCGAGCTGGTGACGGCGGCCGTCGGCGACCTCGACCCGGACACCATCGGCTACGTCGAGGCGCACGGCACCGGCACGGCCCTCGGCGATCCGGTCGAGGTGCGCGCGCTGCGCACCGCGTTCCGCCGGCTCGGCCGCAGCGACGACGGCGGCTGCGGGCTGGGCTCCGTCAAGACCAACATCGGGCACCTGGAGGCGGCCGCGGGCATCGCCGGGCTGCTGAAGGTGCTGCTGGCGCTCCGGCACGGCGTGCTGCCCGCGACCCGCCACCTGCGGCGGGTCAACCCGTTCGTCGAACTCGCCGACGGGCCCTTCCACCTGGTCCGCGAGAACGAGCCCTGGCCCCGCCCCCGCGACCGGGAGGGCCGGGAGGCCCCGCGGCGGGCGGGGGTGAGCAGCTTCGGCTTCGGCGGCGTCAACGCCCATGTGGTGGTCGAGGAGTACGTCCCGCCCCGCCCGGGCGGGGCGGAACCCCCCGGCGCCGTGGCGGTGCCGCTGTCGGCGCGCACCGAGCGGCAACTGACCGACCGGGCCCGGGATCTGCTGGCCTTCCTGGAGTCCTCGGACGGGGTGTCGCTGCGCTCGGTCGCCTGGACCCTGCGCGCCGGCCGGGAGGAGATGGCCGAGCGGGTCGGCTGGACGGTCTCGTCCGTGGCCGAACTCGCGGACCGTCTCCGGGCGTTCGTGGCCACCGGCGAGCGCGGCGAGGCCTCCGGCCCGCTGGCCCGCTGGATCGCGGGTGAGGACGTCGGGCTGTCGGAGTGGACCGACGGTCCCCCGCCCGGCCGGGTCCGTCTGCCCGGCTACCCCTTCGCCCGGGACCGCTTCTGGTACCCCCGGCCCGAACCGGCCCCGGCTACGGCCCTGGCTGCGGTTGCGGCTGCGGCTACGGCTACGGCTACGGCTACGGTGCCCGACACCGCCCGGGAGGTCGTCACGACCCTGTCGGTCCCGCGCTGGGCGCCCGCCGCCCCCGCTCCCGCCGTTCCCGCTCCCGCCGCCCCCGGGCGCCGCCACGACCGCCGTGCCGTCGTCCTGTGCGGCGTCGACGCCGACGTCCCCGGGGCGATCCGGCTGGAGACGGCCAAGCGGCGGCCGGAGAGCCGGTTCCGCGACCTGTCCTGGAAGCTGCTGGAGACCGTCCGCTCGCTGCTGGCCGAGGACGGCACCGTACTGGTCCAGGTGGTCGCCGACACCGCCGCCCCGGCCGGGCTGCTGCGCTCGGCGGCCAAGGAGCACCCCCGGTTCCTCGGCCAGGTGATCGTCCTGGACGGCGCCACGGCCGCCGACCCGGCCACGGTGGCCACGGCGGTCGCGGAGAACGCCGACGGCGCGGACGACCTGGTCCGCTACCTCGACGGCGTCCGGCAGACCCGCACCTGGACCCCGGTCACCCCCGCCGCCACCGGCTCCGCCGCCCCTCCGTGGCGCGACGGCGGCGTCTACCTCGTCACCGGCGGGGCCGGCGGCATCGGCGCCGCGACGGCCCGCCGGATCGCCGCCGACGTCCGGCGCCCCACCCTCGTCCTCGCGGGCCGCTCGCCCGCCGACGAGCAGGTGTCGGCGCTGCTGGCCGACCTGCGCCGGGCGGGCGCCGAGGCGCGCTACGTCCGGGCCGACGTCTCGCGCTGGGAGGAGGTCCGCCACCTCGTCGCCGAGGCGGGCGAGGTCACCGGGGTGGTGCACGCCGCCGGCGTGGTCCACGACGCCCCGCTCGCGGACAAGACCCCGGCGCGGTGGGAGGAGGTCCTCGGCGCGAAGGTGGACGGCCTCGTCCACCTCGACCGGGCCACCGAGCACTGCCCCCTGGAGTTCCTCCTCGTCTACTCCTCCGGCTCCGGGATCACCGGCAACCCGGGGCAGTGCGACTACGCCGCCGCCAACGCCTTCCTGGACGAGTTCGCCGCCGCCCGCAACGCCTCCGTCGCCCGGGGGCAGCGGCACGGCCGGACGCTCTCCGTCGCCTGGCCGCTGTGGCGGGACGGCGGCATGGCCGTGGACGAGCGCACCCGGGCCTACCTGTGGGAGGACCGCGGGCTGCTGCCGATGCCGACGGAGACGGGCCTCGCCGCCCTGGTCGACGCCTGGCACACCGGGGCGGACCAGGTCTGGGTGCACCACGGCGCGGCGGTGCCCGCGCCGGCGCCGACCCCGGCGGCTCCGCCCACCCCGGCGGCTCCGCCCGTCCCGGCGACCGCGCCCACCCACGTACTGGACCACCTGTGCCAGGTCTTCGCCGAGGTCAGCAGGCTCAGCCCGGCGGAGATCGACCCTGACCGCCCGTTCGTCGACATCGGCCTCGACTCGGTGATGGTGATCCAGCTCAACCGCGCCCTCGCCCCGTTCTACCCCGGGGCCTCCTCGACCCTCTTCTACGAGCAGCCCACCCTGCGCGCGGTGGCCGCCAGGCTCGGCTCCGGCCACCGGCCGCAGCCCGGACCGCAGTCGCAGCCGCAGCCCGGACCGCAGTCGCGACCGCAGCCCCAGCCGCAGCCGAGCACCGCCCCCGACGAGCCCATCGCCGTCATCGGGCTGAGCGGCCGCTACCCGGACGCCGCCGATCTGGACGCGTTCTGGGAGAACCTCCGGGCCGGCCGCGACTGCGTCCGGGAGCTGGACCGGTGGCCGCTGGACGGCTTCTTCGAGGCCGATCGCAGCACCGCCGTGGCCACCGGGCGCAGCTACAGCAAATGGGGCGGATTCCTGGACGGCTTCGCGGACTTCGACCCGAGGTTCTTCGGCATCGCCCCGCGCGACGCGTACGCGATGGACCCGCAGGAGCGGCTGTTCGTCCAGGCCGCCTGGGAGGTGCTGGAGGACGCCGGGTACACCCGGGCGCGCCTCGCCGAACAGCACGCCCACCGGGTCGGGGTGTTCGCGGGCGTCACCAAGGTCGGGCACGCCCGGCACGAGGCGGGCCGGCTTCCCTCGGGCGAACTCGTCGTCCCCGGGCTCTCGTTCGCCTCGCTGAGCGCCCGGGTCTCGTACCTGCTCGACCTGCGCGGACCGAGCCTGACGGTGGACACCATGTGCTCGGCCTCGCTCACCGCGATCCACGAGGCCTGCGAGCAACTGCGCGCCGGCGCCTGCGAGGTGGCCATCGCCGGTGGCGCGAACGTCTACTCCCACCCGCTCGACTACGTCGAGCTGTGCCGCTCCGGCATGCTCTCGGAGGACCGGTACTGCCGCAGCTTCGGCGCCGGCGGCCACGGCTTCGTCCCGGGCGAGGGGGCCGGCTGCGTGCTGCTCAAGCCGCTGTCCCGGGCGCTGGCCGACGGGGACCGGGTGCTGGGGCTGATCCGCGCCAGCGGCGTCAACCACGGTGGGCGCAGCACCGGTTACACCGTGCCGAGCCCGACCGCCCAGTCCGCGCTGATCCGCGAGGTGCTCGACCGGGCCGGTGTCTCCGCCCGGGAGGTCGGCTACGTGGAGGCGCACGGCACCGGCACCGAGCTGGGCGATCCGATCGAAGTCGCCGGGCTGGCCGGGGCGTTCCGCCAGGACACCGAGGACCGCCAGTACTGCGCGATCGGCTCGGTGAAGTCCGGCATCGGGCACCTGGAGGCCGCCGCCGGTGTGGCCGGCCTCACCAAGGTGCTGCTCCAGCTCGGACACCGGGAGCTGGTGCCCACGCTGCACGCCGAAGAGCCCAACCCGAACATCGACTTCGACTCGTCCCCCTTCCGGCTCCAGCGCGAGCTGGCGCCCTGGCACAGTGACGGCCCGCGGATCGCGGCGGTGTCCTCCTTCGGTGCCGGCGGCTCCAACGCGCACGTGATCGTCGAGGAGTATCCCGTGCAACCCGCAGACGGCACCGAGGGCGGAGCGGCGCAGGTCGTCGTCCTGTCCGCCCGGACGCCCGAGCAACTGACCGCCTCCGTCGACCGCTTGGCCGCGTTCCTCGACCGTGAGCCGAGCACCCCGCTGGCCGACCTCGCGTACACCCTCCAGGTCGGGCGGGAGGCGATGGCCGAGCGGTACGCGGTCGCGGTCTCCTCCACCGAGGAGCTGCGGGCCGCGCTGCGCGAGGGCCGTGGGCACCGGGGCAGCGCCGGGTCGGCCGGCGGACTGCTCGCGGAACTCGCCTCGGACGGCGACTTGCAGGAACTGCTCGTCCAACGGTGGACCGCCGCCGGGCAGTTGGCCAAGCTCGGAGCCCTGTGGGCGTCCGGCGTCGCCGTCGACTGGCGGCGGCTGCACCGGGAGCCTCGGCGGACGCTCTCGCTGCCCTCCTACCCGTTCGCGGCGGAGCGGTTCTGGATCGCCGACCTGCCCCGGGCCGAGGCCGCGCCGATGGCCGCGACCGCGCCGGTGGCCGTGGCCGCGCCGATGGCCGTGGCCGCGCCTGCGACCGCGCCCGTCGCCGTCACCGAACCCGTGCACGCAGCGGCACCGGCACCGGCACCGGCACCCGCGTCCATACCCGCGCCCCCGTCCGTCGGCGCCCCGAAACCGGTCGACCTCGACCGGCTGGTGCCCGCGCTGGTGCGGGACAAGGTGGCCGCCGCCCTCGCGATGGACGCCTCGGAGGTCCTCGACGGGCTGGCCTTCGCCGACCTGGGGCTGGACTCCATCCTCGCGGTCCGGGTCGTCCACGAGATCAACACCGCGCTCTCGCTGGACCTTTCGACCACGGTGGTGTTCGACCACAGCACGGTGGACCGGCTCGCCGCCCACCTGCTCGCCGAGTACCGGGAGGTGATCACGGCCGCCCCCGCCCCCAGCGAACCCGTCCCCACCGTCACCGAGCCCGTCCCCACAGCCGCCGAACCCGTGCCCACCACCCCCGTCCGCCCCGCCCCTCGCCCGGCCGACCCGGAGCGCGGCCCGATCGCGATCGTGGGCATGAGCGGCCGGTTCGCGGGCGCCGCCTCGCTCGACGAGCTGTGGACCCGCCTGGAGCACGGCGACGACCTGGTCACCGACCCCACCCGCTTCCGTCTCGACGGACTCAGCCCCTGCACCCGGGGCGGATTCCTCGACCGGATCGACGAGTTCGACGCGATGTTCTTCACCGTCTCCGGCACCGAGGCCGCCGTGATGGACCCCCAGCAGCGGCTGCTGCTGGAGGAGTCCTGGAAGGCCCTGGAGGACGCGGGCTACGCGGGCCGGATGGAGCACCGCCGGTGCGGCGTGTACGTCGGCGCCTGGGCCGGGGACTACCTGGAGCTGCTGGACGACACCGCCCCGGCCCAGGCCCTGTGGGGCAACATGGCCTCGGTGATCCCCAGCCGGGTCAGCTACGCCCTCGACCTCAAGGGCCCGGCGATCGCCGTCGACACCTCCTGCTCCAGCTCGCTGGTGGCGATCGACCTGGCCTGCAAGGACCTCTGGTCCGGCGAGACCTCGATCGCCCTGGCCGGCGGGGTGTTCGTCCAGTCCACACCCCGGCTCTACGGGCTCGCGGGCCGCGCCGGGATGCTGTCCCCGAGCGGCCGCTGCCACAGCTTCGACCACCGGGCGGACGGGTTCGTCCCCGGCGAGGGCGTCGGGGTGGTGGTGCTCAAGCGGCTCGCCGACGCCCTGGCGGACGGCGACCACGTCCACGGCGTGATCAGGGCCGTCGGGGTCAACCAGGACGGCGCCACCAACGGGCTCACCGCCCCGAGCGCGCTCTCCCAGGAGAACCTGATGAGCGACCTGTACGAGCGCTGCGGCATCGACGTGGAGCGGATCGGCCTGGTCGAGGCGCACGGCACCGGCACCCCGCTGGGCGACCCGATCGAGTTCCGGGCCCTGGAGCGGGTCTTCCGCGCCCGCACCGACCGGACGGAGTACTGCGCGCTGGGCTCGGTGAAGACCAACATCGGGCACACCCAGTTCGCCGCCGGCATCGCGGGCGTGCTCAAGGTCCTGCTGGCGCTCCGGCACCGGCGGATCCCCGCCTCGCTGAACTTCGAGACCGCCAACGAGGCCGTCCCGCTGGCCGGCAGTCCGTTCTACGTCAACACCCGCTCCCGCGACTGGACTTCGCCGGACGGCGGTCCGCGCTGCGGCGTGGTGAGCTCGTTCGGCGCCAGCGGCACCAACGCCCACGTCGTCATCGAGGAGGCACCGCCGGTCGAGCGGCCCCCGGCGCCGCACGCCGACCTGCCGGTGGTGCTGTCGGCGCGCACCGAGGACCAGCTCGCCGAGCAGCGGCGCCGGCTGGCCGCGCACCTGCGCGCCCACCCCTCGGTGCGCCTGGACGACCTCGCCCACACGCTCTGGGTCGGCCGCAAGCGCTTCCAGCACCGCTTCGCGTGCCTGGCGGGCGACACCGCCGAGCTGCTCGCCGTCCTCGACGGCACCGCGCCCGCCCGCCCGGCCGCCGACGCCCCCGCCCCGCCGCCGGCCCGGCTGATCCCGCTGCCGACGTACCCGTTCGCCCGGGACCGGCACGGGCCCGCCGCCGGCCGCGACCGCCTCACCCTCTCCCGTACGGACGGCCTGCTGCGCGACCACGTCGTGGGGGGCCGCCACCTCCTGCCGGCCGTCGCCCACCTGGAGCTCGCCCGCCGGGCCCTGGGCGGCGACCGGGTCCGGATCAGCAACGTGACCTGGGTCCAGCCGCTGGAGGTCGGCGAGGAGAGCGTCGAGGTCCTGGTCGACCTGCGCGCCGGCGCCCGTGGCGGCCACCGGTTCGAGATCTCGACCGGCGGGGCCGTCCGCAGCGAGGGCACGGTGGCGCACTCGGACGCCCCGCGCCCGGCCCGGGTGGACCTCGCGGCGCTGCGCGCCCACTGCCCGCGGACGGTGACCGGCGAGCAGATCCACGCGGCGCTGCGGTCGATGGGCATCGAGCACGGCCCGACCCTGCGGGCGATCCGGCGGGCCCACGTGGGCTCCGGCACGGTGCTCGCCGAACTGGCCCTGCCCGACGGGGCCGAGCCCGGCGCGCTCGCCCCCGCCCTGCTGGACTCGGCGATCCAGGCCACCGTCGCGGCGCACCTGACCGAACTGCGCGACACCGCCGTGCCGTTCGCCCTGGAGCGGCTCGACCTGTTCGCCCCCTGCGTGCCGGTCATGACGGCCGTGGTGCGGGGCATCGAGGCCGGACCGCTCGGCCGGCTGGACATCGACCTGGTGGACGGGGACGGCGAGGTCCGGGTGCGGCTGGTCGGCTACAGCTCCCGCCGCACCGAACCGAAGGCCGAACCGCGGACCGCACCGCAGGTCGAAGCACGCCCCGAGCCGCCCGCCGACCCCGCCCTCTACGCCCCCGTCTGGGACCCGTTCACCGCGAGCGGCCCCCACGTCCCCTCCGCCGCCGACCGCGTGCTGGTCGTCGGCGGGCCCATCCCGGTCGACGGCGCGCTCGGCTGGCCGCTGCCCGCCTCGGCGACCGTCGAGGAGGCGACGGCGGCGCTGCGCGGCCTCGGCCCGATCGACCACCTGGTGTGGGCCGCGCCCGAGAGCAAGCTCGCGCCCACCGACGCCGCCGGCTACACCGCCGCCCAGCAGGACGGCGTGGTGGCGGCGTTCCGCCTGATCAAGGCGCTGATCGCGGCGGGCTACGACGCCAGGCCGCTCGGCATCACCCTGGTGACCACCCGGGCGCTCGCCACCCACCCGGACGACGCCGTCCAGCCCGCGCACGCCGGACTGCACGGCCTGTTCGGCTCGCTCGGCCGGGAGTACGGCCACTGGACCGTCCGCCGGGTCGACCTGGACGGCTCCGGCTGGCCCGCCGACCTCACCGAACTGCCCGCCCACTCCCCCGACGACTCCTGGGTCCGGCGGACCGGTCAGTGGCTGTCCCGCCGCTGGGCCCCCTGCGAGGCCCCGCGGCGCCCGGTGTACCGGGAGGGCGGCGTCTACGTCGTCATCGGCGGCGCCGGCGGGCTGGGCTCGGCGTGGACCCGGCACGTGGTCGAGCAGTACGGCGCCCACGTCACCTGGATCGGCCGCCGCGCCCAGGACGACTCGATCACGGACCGGATCCAGGCCTCCGGCGGGCCGGAGCACGTCCGCTACCTCCAGGCCGACGCCGGTGACCCGGCCGCGCTGCGCCGGGCCCTGGCCGAGGTGCGGCGCGACCACCCCCGGGTGCACGGCGTCGTCCAGGCGGCCCTGGTGCTGCGGGACCGCACCTTCGCCCGGATGGACGAGGCCGACCTGCGCGCCGCCCTGGCCGCCAAGGTCGACGTGACGACCGCGATGGCCGAGGCCTTCGACGGCGAGCCGCTGGACTTCGCGGTCCTGCTGTCCTCCATGCAGTCCTTCACCACCGCCGCGGGCCAGGGCAACTACGCCGCCGGATGCACCTTCAGCGACGCCTACGCCCACGCCCTGGGCCGGCACTGGGACACCCCGGTGCGCACCATGAACTGGGGCTGGTGGGGCGGCCTCGGCAGCGTGACCTCCGAGTTCTACCGGGAGCGGATGACCAGGGTCGGGCTGGTGTCGATCGAGCCGCCCGAGGGGCTGGCCGCGCTCGACGCCCTGCTGGGCGGCGTGCAGCCGCAGCTCGCCTACGTCCGGACGGACCAGCGCAACACCCTGCCCAACTTCGACCGCGCCACCCGGGTCTCCGCGCCCGGCCCGGCCGTGCTGCCGCGCCCCGGCGCGCTGCCGACCGGCGTCGACGAGGCGGACTCCGAGCTGGACGAGGTCGTCCGGTGGCGGCGGGCCGAACGGGATCCGTGGCTCGCCAAGGTCCTCGCCGCGCAGCTGGCCGGCGTCGACCGCGCGGCGGTCCTGCCGCAGTACGAGCGGTGGTGGGAGCACTCGGAGCCGGCCCTGGTGCCCGCCGATCCGGTGGACGTCGTGCTGGCCCGCTGGGACCGGCAGTGCGAGCGGTGGTCGGCGGACCCGGACCGGGCGGCGGAGCTGCGCCTGGCCTCGGCGATGCTCCGGGCGCTGCCGGACATCCTGACCGGCCGCACCCGGCCCACCGACGTGATGTTCCCGCGCGGCTCCATGGAGCTGGTGGAGGGCTGCTACCGGAACAACAAGGTCGCCGACCTGTTCAACCGCGCCATGGCGAGGACGGCCGCCGCCCTGGTCGCCGAGCGGCTGCGCCGGGAGCCGGACGCGCGGCTGCGCGTGCTGGAGGTCGGCGCGGGCACCGGCGGCACCAGCGTGGGGATGTTCGCGGCGCTCCGGCAGTACCGGGAGAGCATCGACAGCTACGTCTACACCGACCTCTCCAAGGCCTTCCTGAACCACGCCCGGGCCTCCTACGGGCCGGAAGTGCCCTATCTGGACTGCCGGTTGCTCGACATCGAGCGGCCGCTCGCCGGGCAGGAGATCCCCGAGGGAGCCTTCGACCTGGTCATCGCGGCGAACGTGCTGCACGCGACCAAGGACACCCGCACCACCCTGCGCAACGCCAAGGCGGCGCTGCGGCCCGGGGGTTGGCTGCTGCTGAACGAGCTGTCGGCGTTCGACCTGTTCAGCCATGTGACCTTCGGCCTGCTGGAGGGCTGGTGGCTGTTCGACGACCGGTCGCTGAGGATTCCCGGCTCGCCCGCGCTCTCGCCGGAGAGCTGGCGGGACGTGCTGGCCGGTGAGGGCTTCCGCACCGTCGTCTTCCCGGTGTCGCGGGCGCTGCCGCTCGGCCAGCAGGTCATCGCGGCGGAGAGCGACGGGGTCTCCCGGCAGCAGGTGGCCGAGGCCCCGGCCCCGGCCCCGGCTCCGGCTCCGTCCCGGCCCACACCCGCGCCCGCGCCCGCACCCACACCCGCACGCACCGTCGAGGCCCCGCCCGCGGCCCCGGCCCCGGCCCCAACGGTGCCCGCCGCCCCCGCCGCCCCCGCCGCGGCCGAGCTCATCCTCACCAAGGCCGCGACCGTCCTCGGCATCCCGCCCGAGCGGATCGACGCCTCCGTCCCGCTCACCGACTACGGCCTGGACTCGATCCTCGTGCTCCAGCTCACCAACGCCCTGCGCGAGGACTTCGGCGAGGAGATCTCCCCCACCCTGCTGTTCGAGGCCGAGAGCGTCGACGCCCTCTGCGCCCGCCTGGCCGGCCCGGCCACCGGCCGGAGCTGGCCGCTGGCCAGCGGCCAACTGACCATGTACCGGGACCAGTTGCGCTGCCCGGACTCCATCGCCTACCACCTCCCGATCCTCTTCGAGGTGCACGGCGAGCCGGACGAGGCGGCGCTGGAGCGCGCGGTCCGGGAGCAGTCCCGGATCCACCCGCTGCTGGGCGCGGTGATCACCGAGCGCGACGGCGTCCCGTACCTGGACGTCGATCCGGCCCGGGGCCCGTCCTACACCCGGATCGAGCTCACCGCCACCACCCGGGCGGGCCAACTGGCCGCGCTGCGCGCGCTGGTGGGCATCCCCTTCGACCTGGCCGCCGGCCCGCTGGTCCGGACGCACCTGGTCGCGCTCCCCGACGGCCGCCGGCTGCTGCTGATCACCGCGCACCACATCCTGCTGGACGGCACCTCGACGGCGGTGCTGGTCCGCACCCTGCGGGAGTGCTACCTCGGCCGGGGCCGACTGCGGGAGGCCGAGTTCGGCGAGTTCGTCGCCTGGGAGCAGGAGTTGCTGGCCGGCCCGAGCGGCCGGCGCCACCGTGACCACTGGCTCGCGGAGCTGGCCGGCGCCACCGGGGCACTCGATCTGCCCTACGACCGCCCGCCCGTCCCCGGGCGGCTGCCCCGGGCGGAGGCGATCACCCTGCGGCTGCCCCGGGAGCTGGCCGCCGGGGTCGCCGAGGCCGCGAAGCGGCACCGGGTCAGCGCCTCCACCGTGCTGCTCGCCGGCTACACCCGGCTCCTCCACCGGTCGACGGGCCAGAGCGACCTGATCACCGGGGTCACCACGGCCGCGCGCTACGAGGAGCGCTTCCAGGACGTGGTCGGCCAGTTCGCGAACTGCCTGCCGATCCGCTCCACGGCCACGGCCGACACCGCCGAGCTGCTCCGCTCGCTCCACCGCCGGGTGCTGGCCGGGATCGAGCACGGCGCCTACCCCCTGGCCGAGATCGCCAGGGCCCGGGGCGGCGCCCAGGACGCCGGCGAGCCGCTGGTGCGCACCAACTTCCTGTTCCAGAACTTCGACGGCGCCCGCCTGCTGACCGACGGATCGCCCACCGCCCCCGGCGAGTTGGACCTCCGTACCTTCGACGACCTGCCCTACCCGGGCGAGTACCCCCTCGCCCTGGAGGTCTACCGGGACGGCGACGGCTACAAGGCCTTCCTCAAGTACGACACCCAGCTCTTCGAGCGGGCCACCGCCCAGCGCCTCGCGGACGACTGGCTGGCGGCCCTCCAGGAGGTCCTGAACGCCTGACCGACAGCGAAGGGGCCGGGCCCCGCGGCACTCGCCGCGGGGCCCGGCCTCCGTCCGTCTCCGCGTCAGACGAGCGTCTTCAGCACCGAAGGGTCGTACGGCACCGCCCCCGCCAGGTCGCCGTCGAGCGCCCGCTCCGCCCAGTCGGGGTTGGCCAGCAGCGGCCGGCCGACGGCGACCAGGTCGAACTCGTCGCGCTCCAGGCGCTCGACCAGCCCCTCGATGCCGGTCAGCCCGGCGGCCCGGGTGAAGCCCTCGGTGAACGAGCCCTCGCCGTACTGGCGGTCCAGACCGACCGAGCCGACCGTCACGGCCGGCTTGCCGGTGAGCTTGCGCGCCCAGCCGGCCAGGTTGAGCGCGCTGCCCTCGAACTCGGGCTGCCAGTAGCGCCGGGTGGAGGCGTGGAAGGCGTCCACGCCCGCGTCGGCCAGCGGGGTCAGCAGCTGCTCCAGCTCCTGCGGGCTCTCCGCGATGCGGGCCTCGTAGTGGTTGACCTTCCACTGGGACAGCCGGAAGAAGACCGGGAACCCCGGGCCGACCGCCGCCCGGACGGCCCCCACGATCTCGGCCGCGAACCGGGCCCGGGAGGCCGGGTCGCCGCCGTAGCCGTCGGTGCGCCGGTTGGTGCCGCTCCACAGGAAGTCGTCGATCAGGTAGCCGTGGGCGCCGTGGAGTTCGATGCCGTCGAAGCCCAGCCGCTCGGCGTCCGCGGCGCCCCGGGCGAACCCGGCCACGGTGTCGTCGATGTCCTGCTGGCTCATCGCCCGGCCCAGCGGGCCGCCGTCCAGCCCGATCCCGGACGGCCCCTCGGCGGAGGCCTCGGCGCCCGGGCGCTGGACCCCGGTGTGCCACAGCTGCGGGATGATCCGGCCGCCGGCCGCGTGCACCCGCTCCACCACCCGGGCCCAGCCCGCCAGGGCCGCCTCGCCGTGGAAGTGCGGCACCCCGTCGAAGGCCGCGGCGGCGGGCCGGTCGATGTAGGTCCCCTCAGTGACGATCAGCCCCACCCGGTGGGCCGCACGCCGGGCGTAGTACTCCGCGACGTCCGGGCCCGGCACCCCTCCCGGGGACTTCATCCTGGTCATCGGCGCCATCACGATCCGGTTCGGGACCGTCAGATCGCCCACGGTGAACGGTTCCGCCAACCTCGCCATTGTTCCTCCCGATTTCGCCGGCCGATTCCGGCTCGCCGAATACCGAGCATTATCTGCGGCGCCGCTTCCGCCGTCCAGAACGGCCCACCTGTTCTCCGCACCGCGAACCGCACGTCGCGACTGCACCGCACAACTGCCCCGAGCAACTGCACCGCACAAGGCGATCCACCGCATCGACACAATCGTCTTGACCATGCGGAAGGCCCTCGTCGATAGTGGTCGACAGTGGCTCCGCGCCGCCGTTTCGATTCCGCGAGTATTCGCCTCGAATACGCGCCGGAAAGCGCCGCGGACAGGTTTTCCGACGCAGGGAAGGCGGCGCGACCGAGTGGAGCGGGAATTGGCCGGAAAGCGCGCGGTGGTCACCGGAGGAAGTCGCGGCATCGGCGCCGCCATCGCACGCAAACTGCTGGAGTCCGGCGCCACCGTCGTCACCACCGCCCGCAAACCGGCCGAGGACACCCCGCCGGAGAGCACCTTCGTAGCGTCCGACCTCAGCACCCCGGACGGCGTCCGCGCCTTCGCCGACACCGCGCTGGGCGTCCTCGACGGCGTCGACATCGTGGTCAACAACGCCGGCGGCTGCCGGTCCTTCCAGAGCGCGCTGGACATCGAGAAGGACTGGCAGTACACCGTGGACATCAATTTCCTGGCCGCCGTCCGGCTCAATTCCGCGCTGGTGCCCGCAATGCGTTCCGGCGGTGGCGGCGTCATCGTCCACATGTCGTCGATCGCCACCGTCTCGTCCTATCCGGTGATCCTGCACTACGCCGCCGCGAAAGCCGCCCTGGAGGTCTACCACAAGGGGCTGGCGACGGAACTGGCCCCGGACGGAATCCGCGTCGTCGCGCTCTCCCCCGGAAACGTCATGACCCCGGGCGCGGACGAGGCCCGGGACGCGATCGCCGACTACTTCGGCACGACGGACACGGCGGACTGGGCCGAGGGAATCCCGCTCGGCCGGATCGGACGCGTCGACGACATCGCCGAGGCCGTCGGTTTCCTGGTCTCCCCGCGCGCCTCCTGGATCACCGGCAGCAACCTCGTCATCGACGGCGGGCGGATCGCGGCACTGTGACCGCCCCCGGGACCGGAAGGACTGACACCATGACCGCCACGGACGACGGGCCCCGCGCCTATCCGTTCGGCCCCACGCACCGGCTCGACATCGACCCGGAGCTGGCCGCGGTCTGCCGCCGCCGGCCCGTGCTGAGGGTCCGTCTGCCGTTCGGCGGGGACGCCTGGCTGGTCACCCGCCACGCCGACGTCCGCACCGTGCTGGCCGACCCCCGGTTCAGCCGCGCCGAGGCGGTGGGCGACCACGTGCCCCGCACCGTCTCCGCCGGGCTCCCCCGCACCTCGATGCTGAGCATGGACCCGCCCGAGCACACCCGGCTCCGCCGCCGGGTGGCCAACCCGTTCACCGTCCGCCGGGTCGAGGCCCTGCGGCCGCGCGCCCAGGAGATCGTCGACGACCTGCTGGACGCCATGATCGACTCCGGCTCGCCGGCCGACCTGACCAAGTCGCTGACCTGGCCGCTCCCGGTCACGGTGATCTGCGAGCTGCTCGGGGTGCCGGTCGCCGACCGCGACCGGTTCAACTCCTGGGTGGACGGCCTGCTGACCCTCTCCGACCCGGAGCTGTCCGCCCGCGACCGCGACCACCTCAACGACTACCTGGCCGGCCTCATCGCCGAGCGCCGCGTCCACCCCACCTCCGACCTGCTCGGCGAACTCGCCTCCATCGAGGACGAGGAGAACCGGCTCACCGAGGAGGAGCTGGTCGGCCTCGGGGTCAGCCTGCTGTCCGCCGGCCAGGAGGCCACCGCCAACCAGATCGGCAACTTCGTCTACACCCTGCTCGCCCAGCCGGAGTTGTGGCGGCAGTTGGTGGCCGACCCGGGCCTGATCCCCGACGCGGTGGAGGAGCTCTCCCGCGTCGTCCCGATCAGCGCCACCGCCGGATTCACCCGGATCGCCCTGGAGGACGTCGAGCTCGACGGCCGGACGATCCGCGCGGGCGACGCGGTGGTCGCCGAACTCGGCCTGGCCAACCGCGATCCGGAGGTGTTCGAGGAGCCCGAGCGGATCGACTTCCACCGCAACGCCGCCCCGCACGTCACCTTCGGGCACGGCATCCACCACTGCCTGGGCGCCCAGCTCGCCAGGATGGAGCTGCGCACCGCGCTCGACTCCCTGGTCCGCCGCCTGCCGGGCCTGCACCTGGCCGTCGCCCCCGAGCGGATCGAGTGGCGGACGGAACGCCTCATCCGCGGGGCCGAGTCCCTGCCGGTCGCCTGGTGACGCCCGCCGAGGGGAACCGGCAAGGCCCGGACGGCACCGGCCGGTCTGAGGCCGTCCTGGCCGCGCTCGCCGATCCGGCGACGAGTCCGGCCGAGATCATGGCCACCGTCATGGCGGCGTACCCGGACCGGCCGGCCCTCGGCGAACGCGCCCGCGACCGGACGACCGGGCAGCTGCTGCCACGCTTCGAGACCATCAGCTACCGGGAGTTGTGGGCACGGGTCCGGGCGCTCGCCGGCGCCTGGGCGCGGGAGCCCGGCTACCGGCTGGCCGCCGGGGACAGGGTCTGCGTGCTCGGCTTCAGCAGCACCGACTACGCCGTCCTCGACCTCGCCTGCGTCCACCTGGGCCTGGTCTCGGTGCCGCTGCACGCCAGCGCGCCGCTCGCCCAGCTGGCGCCGATCGTCGCGGAGACCGAGCCGCTGGTCCTGGCCACCAGCCTGGAACGGCTGGACACCGCCGTCGCCGCGGCCCTCGCCCAGCCGACCGTCCGCCGCCTCGTGGTCTTCGACTACCACCCCGAACTCCCGGACCACCGAGCGGCGTTCGAGGCCGCCGGGCGGCGACTGGCCGAGGCCGGCGCCGCCACCGCCCTCGACACGCTCGGCGCGGCGGTCGAGCGCGGCGCCCTGCTGCCCGAGCCCCCGCTGTACGTCCCCGCCCCCGGCGAGGACCCGCTCGCCCTGCTCCTCTACACCTCCGGCAGCACCGGGGCCCCCAAGGGCGCGATGTACCCCCAGCGGCTGGCCCGCAACGCCTGGTGGGGATTCGTCTACGGGCCCGCCGACGTGCCGTCGGTCGTGGTCCACTACATGCCGCAGAGCCACAACGCCGGCCGGATGTCGGTCCTCGGCACCCTGGCCCGGGGCGGCCTGGGCTGCTTCACCGCCCGCAGCGACCTCTCCTGCCTGTTCGAGGACATCGCGCTGGTAAGGCCCACCGAGCTGACCATGGTCCCCCGCGTCGCCGACATGCTCTTCCAGCAGTACCGGATCGAACTCGGCCGCTGGACGGGCGAGCCCGGCGACGCGGACGCGGCGGTGAAGAAGCAGCTGCGGGAGACCTTCCTCGGCGGGCGGGTGGCCAAGGCCTTCTGCGGGACGGCCCCGCTGTCCGCCGAGGTCGCCGAGTTCGTCGAGTCCTGCCTCGGCCTGCACCTGTACACCGGCTACGGCTCCACCGAGGCCGGCGGGGTGCTGCTCGACACCGTGGTGCAGCGACCGCCGGTGATCGACTACCGGCTCGCCGACGTCCCGGAGTTGGGCTTCTACCGCACCGACCGACCGCACCCGCGCGGCGAGTTGCTGCTCCGCACCAGCGCCGTCATCCCCGGCTACTACCGGCGGCCCGAGCTCACCGCCGCCGTCTTCGACGAGGACGGCTACTACCGCACCGGCGACATCATGGCCGAGATCGGCCCGGACCGGCTGGTCTGCGTCGGCCGCACCAAGGACGTGCTCAAGCTCTCCCAGGGCGAGTTCGTCACCGTCTCCCGCCTGGAGGGCGTCTTCCTCGGCAGCCCGCTGGTGCGGCAGGTCTTCGTGTACGGCAACAGCGAGCGCTCCCACCTGCTCGCCGTGGTGGTGCCGACGGCGGACGCGCTGGCGCGCGCCGACGGCAGCCCGGAGGAGCTCAGGCGGCTGGTCGAGGCCGAACTGCGGCGCACCGCGAGGGAGAACGGCCTCCACCCGTACGAGGTGCCCCGCGACGTCCTGATCGAGACCGAGCCGTTCAGCCCGGCGAACGGCCTGCTCTCCGACAGCCACAAGCCGCTGCGCCCCAGGCTGGTGGAGCGCTACGGCCCGGCCCTGGAGCGGCGCTACGCCGAACTCGCCGACGAACAGGACCGGCAGCTGCGGGAGTTGCGCCGCGCGGGCGCGGACCGGCCGGTCCGCGAGACGGTGGAACGGGCCGTGCGCGCCGTCCTGGGCCGGGCCGGTGCCGACGCCGACGGTGACATCGACGGTGACGCCGGCGCCCACGGCGGCGTCCGGTTCACCGACCTGGGCGGCGACTCCCTCTCCGCGCTGACCTTCACCACCCTCCTCCGGGAGGTCCTGGACGTCGAGGTGCCGGTCGGCGTCGTGATCTCTCCGGCCACCGACCTGGCCGGGGTGGCCGCCTACATCGAGGCCCGGCGGGTCCCCGCCGCCACCGGAACCGCCACCACCACCGCCGAAACCACCGCCGTTCGGCCCACCGCCGTCACTCGGCCCACCGCCGCGTCCGTGCACGGCGCCGGCGCGGCCGAGCTGCACGCCCGCGACCTCACCCTCGACCGGTTCGTCGACGCCCCGGTGCTGGCCGCCGCACCGGGCCTGCCGGGCCCCGAACCGCACCCCCGGACCGTGCTGCTCACCGGCGCCAACGGGTTCCTCGGCCGGTTCCTGTGCCTGGAGTGGCTGCGCCGCCTGGGCCCGTCCGGCGGGCGGCTGATCTGCCTGGTCCGGGGCGGCGATCCGGCCGACGCGGCCGGCCGGCTCGCCCGGTCCTTCGGCGACGGCGGCGAACTCTCGCTGCTGTACCAGGAGTTGTCCGCCGGGACGCTCACCGTCCTCCCCGGGGACCTCGCCGAACCGCGCCTGGGCATGGACGGGGCGACCTGGCAGGGGCTGGCCGAGTCGGTGGACCTGGTCGTCCACCCGGCCGCCCTGGTCAACCACGTGCTGCCGTACGGCGAGCTGTTCGGCCCCAATGTGGCGGGCACCGCCGAAGTGGTCCGGCTGGCGCTCACCGAGCGGCTCAAGCCCGTGAGTTACCTGTCCACCGTGGCGGTGCGCGGCGCCGCCGGACCGTCCGTCCTCGACGAGGACGCCGACGTCCGCGAGACGCTCCCGCGCCGGGGCATCGGCGGTGGCGGGTACGCCGACGGGTACGCCGCCGCCAAGTGGGCCGGCGAGGTGCTGCTGCGGGAGGCGCACGAGCGGTACGGCCTGCCGGTGACCACCTTCCGCTCGGGCATGATCCTCGCGCACAGCCGTTACCCGGGGCAGGTGAACGTGCCCGACGTGCTCACCCGGCTGCTGCTCAGCGTGGTGGCCACCGGGCTCGCGCCGGGCTCCTTCCAGCGCGGTGCTCCCACGCACTACGACGGCCTGCCCGTCGACTTCCTTGCCGAGGCCGTCACCGCTCTTGGCACCTCTTCGCCGGGCGGCTACCGTACGTTCAACGCGTCGAACCCGCACGAGGACGGTGCGTCACTGGACACCTTCGTGGACTGGCTCATCGAGGCGGGCCACCCGATCCGGCGCATCGACGACTACCAGGAGTGGTTCGGCCGGTTCACCACGGCGGTCCGCGCACTGCCGGAGCGGCAGCGCACCCACTCGGTACTGCCGCTGCTGCACGCCTTCGAGCGGCCGGCAGAGGGCGGTCCCGCTCCGGCACCGCGCTTCCAGGAGGCCGTGCGCGCAGCGGGGATCGGGGAGGTGCCCCGGCTGGTTCCCCCGCTGGTCGCCAAGTACGTCAGCGATCTGCGCGGCCTCGGTTTGCTCTGACCTACGGAATGGAGACCGACTGTGGTGGACCTCGGCGAGAAGGTGGATGCGACCCTGCGGGTGATGGAGGCGGGGGACTTGGCCGGGCTCCGGGCGCTGTGCACGGCTGACGCCACGGTGTGGCAGAACGACGGCGCGGGCACGCGGACGATCGAGAAGCGGATCGAGCACATCGCCGAGTTCTTCGCCGGCGTCGAGAGCGTGCGCTTCGAGGTGGTGCGCCGCTTCCACAAGCCCGATGAGGTGCTCCAGCAGCACGTCCTGCACCTGGTGGGGATCGACGGGGTCCGCAGCCGGGTCCACGCCACCGCGCACTTCCGGTTCGAGGGCGGGCTGATCGCCGCCGTCGAGGAGTACCTCTACGAGGTGCCCGAACCGCCGCTGGCCTGACTTCCCTGCGGAGTGGCCCGGTCGCCGGTGCCGGACTCCTCCGGTTCCCAGCCTCCGTTGCCGTCGGCGAACACCAGGAGGTCCGCCAACTCGCCCGCCGACGGCAGCTCTTCCGTCCCGGCCAGGAACTCCGCGACGTCATCGTTCGGCCCGGCCGGCACCGCAGCCGCTGCTGCTGCCGCATGCCCGACCGCCAGCAGGGCGAGCCCGCCGTCCGCATCGGCTACCAGCAGCTCGCCGTGCCCGGCGGCGGCCAGCACGGAGACCGGCGCACCGGTCGGGGAGGGATGTTCGATGGTCTCCCGCGTCTCGACGTCGAGTTCGAGCAGCGAGCCGGTGGACGTGCCGATCCACATCACGCCGGGCCGGGCGGCGTCCCAGACGAGGCTGTCGCACGGCCACGGCTCGGACGGGTCCTCGGTGAGCGTCCTCGTCAGCACCTGCCGCAGGGACGGGAACGCGAAGACGTCCAGCGAGTCGGCGTAGGCGTTCCCCCGCACGGCGAGGTGCCGCCCGTCCGCGCTGAACAGCGGGGTGCCGTATCCGTCGGCCACGAGGGCCAGAGCGTGCCGCACCTGCCGCATCACCGTCCCGGGCCTGGCGAACAGGCAGAAGGTGGCGGCCTGATCGCTGACCAGCGTGGCCACCAGTTCACCGGACGGATGGACACCGATCCCCGTGTCCCAGTACGGGCCCCGAACGACGGCTCCGTTCCCGAGATCGCGCCCGTCCGATACCTCGCCGGACGGCTTGGCCCACAACGCGCGCCCGTCGGGACTGAAGGCCACGTGGTGGTAGGTGGCCGGTACCTGCTCACAAACCGGCGGTCCGCCGGGCTCCCACCATGTCAACGAGCCCGCGTCCGCCACCACCAGCACCGGCCGCTCCGGATGCCAAGCCATCGGCGGAACCGCCCACGACCGCCACTGATCAGCGGCCTCCCACTCAGCCGCCGGCCCCAACTCGACGGAACCGACCTCGCGCAACGCGCCGCCGCCCCACTCCCAGATTTGGACCACCCGGCCCCCCTTGGCCGCCCCGGCTGCCAGCGGTAGCCGAGGATGAGGGACGAGTTCGTGAACGGGAGGGCCACCATCGGTCGACAGACGTGCCACCAGCGCCAGTGCGGTCATGGCCCGCACGGTATCGACCGGGTCTGACGGTGGGCTGCCCGCCGGCCGGTTCTAGGCCGGGAACTCGGCTTGCCGGACTGCGGAGATGAAGGAGTCCCAGGCGGCGGCGGGGAAGACGAGGGCCGGGCCGTTGGGGTCCTTGGAGTCACGGACGGGGACGAAGTCGGGAAGGAATCCAAGGGCCGCCTCGATGCACTCGGCTCCATTGTCTCCGCTGTAGCTGCTCTTGCACCAGGTGGCCGTTTTCAGATCGACGTTCCGCAAAGCGGTACTCCTCCATTGCATCGGTGATCAGGGCCCGCGACTCCCCTGGTGGAAGCACAACAGAGCGCACCACGTCGAAGTCCCGCCTGGACCGCTCGACAACTGCCGGGGCGTCACTGAAGTGCCCACGGTACAGGCTCTCCGAGTACACCCACTCCCTCCCGTCCGGCAGCAGCATCAGCACCATGGATGTCGCCAAGATTGTCGGCAGCAGGCGGCCGAACGGCAGCACCTCGACAACGATGTTCGAGCGCTCGGTCACCGCCAGAAGGTGCTCCATCTGTCGCCGCATCACACCGGGGCCGCCGATGACGGTCCGGATGGCGCTCTCATCGAGCACCACCAGGAGTGTCGGGCCATCAGGAACCAAGTAGCGGCCCTGCCTGTTCAATCGACCGTCGACCAGCTCCGTGTAGAGCTTCGGGTTGTTCCGAGCCCATCCCGTGCTCATCATCGCGCGAACATACTCTTCGCACTGCAAGAGGCCATTGATTCGGTTGAACTGAATCACCCGGACCGCCAGAGCCTCTGCCTCCAGATCCGTGAACTTCTCGAACCAGTTCGGGCTTTCGATATCGGCCTGCCAGTCCACGCGCTCCCACAGCCGGACCAGCAGGCCTCCCATGGCCAAGAGCTCGTCGACCTTCTCCACGGTCTCCCGGTCCATCGGCCTACTGCCACTCTCGAACCGCGTGATCACCGTCCGGTCGAGGTGCAGCAGCTTGCCCAACTGCCCCTGCGTATAGCCAGCCCGCTCACGCGCGTAGCGGACCGCTTCGCCGAACAACTCCGCCGGGCTCCCCGTCGGCCCGGCCCCAAGGCGCCGATGTGCCACGTAAATCCCCCTCAGGTGCTGTGGGTCTCCACACAGTGTTTCGGTCGCCACCGTAACTCCCGCACCACGATGATTGTCACCGGAACGCAATCATCTGCTCGCGCAGCGTGAATGTGCGCTCCTTTCGCACGCCCCCCTCACGCCCCGAGGTCCCCCCATGCTGATCACCCGCCGACGTCCCCGCGCCTTCGTCGCCCGCCTCGACGCCCGCCCCGAATCCGCGCCCCTCGCCCGCTACCTGCTCCGCGCCTACCTCTCCGGACTCCCCACCGGCCACCACTACACCGACACCGCCGAACTCCTCCTCACCGAACTCTTCGCCAACGCCGTCCAGCACTCCGACGCCGACGACGACCGCCACATCGAGATCCGCTTCGCCCTCGTCCACAGCCACCTGCGCCTCGAAGTCCACGACGCCGGCACCAACCACCCCACCCCCCGATCCCCCGGACCGGACGACGAACACGGACGCGGCCTCCACCTCGTCAACCAACTCGCCCAACGCTGGGGCCACTCCCCCCGCCCCTGCGGCATCGGCAAACTCGTCTGGGCCGTCATCGCCCCCACCCCCACCACCCTCACCACCGCCTGAAAGCCCGAACCCCCATGCACCTCACCGCCCTCGCCCGCCACACCCTCTCGCGCGGCGCCACCCCCGCCGCCACCTACGCCCTCCTCGCCCGCCTCGGGCACCAGCCCCGCCCCGTCGCCCAAGCCGTCTGCCTCGCCCTCGGCATCCCGCAGACCGACATCACCCGCCGCCTCGACGACTGCCACGACGCCCTCCTCGCCGACCCCCAACCCGACTCCGAAGCCGACACCGGCGAACTCCTCGAAGCCCTCGGCGTCTTCGACGTCCCCAAGCAGCTCACCCCCACCGAACGCACCGTCGTCGCCCACCTCCTGACCGCCATCGACGCCCACGGCGGTCTCCGCCCCGGCCACCACCACGGCCTCCAGCGCTGGTTCACCACCGGCAACCTCACCACCGCCTACCTCTCCCTCACCACCACCAACCCCCTCCCCCGCACCGGCAACCCGGTTCAGTACTGGACCACCCTCATCCAGGCCGGCGAACTCCTCACCACCACCCCCAACCCCGACACCCGCATCACCTACGCCCTCACCCACTGCCGCACCCAAGCCACCCGCACCTGAGGGCCCTCCTACGAGCGCGTCCGCGTCTCCCGTCGCCGCTCGACCGCCGCCCGGACCTCGGCCAGTGCCCGCTCGTGATCGACCGGCGGCGGCTGGAACCGGCCGCCGGAGAGCCGGACGTGCTCCTCCCAGCGGTCCTGCCGGAACTCCACCCTCCAGCCCGGCCACCGCTGCGGCACCTCGTACGCCTCCGCCGACGCCCCGAGCACCCACCAACTCACCACCCGCCGCAGCGGATCGATGTGGACCCCGGCTTCAGCCGGCACCCGGCACACCCCGTGCTCCGGGCCGCCCGCCAGCCGGTCGAGCAGCGAAGGCCCTTCTCGGACCGGGTGGTCGGCGACGTTCGCCACCAGGTAGCAGCGGTCCGGGCCGACCGTCACCACCGCGACCATCGGCTCCGGATCCGCCGCGTCCTCGGCGTCCGGCTCCAGCAACTCGCCGACGAGGACGCCACCATCACGGTCGCGAACGTCCTCGGGGTCCAGTCCCAGGTACGTCCGCAGCTCCGCCGGACCGTCGTACGCCCACCGCACCTCCCACCCCGCCCAGGCCTCCCGCAACAGCTCCAGAGCCGCAGCCCGGTGGCGCATCACCACGCTCGGGCCCTCCGTGGCGAACACGAGCAGCACCCTGCGCCCGAGGTCGATCAGCGCCGCGCCCTGGCAGAAAACGTCGTCCAGCCACCAGCCGTCCGCTCCCAGCCGCTCGACCATCGCGAGCGCCTCCACCGGCCCGGCCAGCAGGTCGAGGTCGATCCCCACCGCGCCGAACCGCGAGACGTACAGCTCGTACTCGCCGCTCTCCCGAACGACGACGAAGTTCGCACGATCACCCATGCGCCCACGATGACCGGGGCGAGCGACCGGTCACCACCGAATTCGGTGCCTGCCGCGCGCCGAGGCCACGGGCTAAGCTCCTGCCGAATCGTCTCCACCGGACAGGGGGTCCCCAGGATGAGCGGAACGGTCACAGCGGTCAGCAGTCAGGGCGAGCACTCCTTCACCAAGACCAACCGGGCCGACATCACCTTGCTCGCCGGGCTCGGGGTGGAGGGCGACGCGCACGCCGGCGTCACGGTCAAGCACCGCTCGCGGGTGGCCCAGGACCCCACCCAGCCGAACCTGCGCCAGGTCCACCTCATCCACGAGGAACTCTTCGCGGAGGTCGGCGAGGCGGGCTTCGAGGTGGCGGCCGGCGACCTCGGCGAGAACATCACCACGCGCGGCATCGACCTGCTCGGCCTGCCCGTCGGGGCGCTGCTGCGCATCGGCGGCGAGGCGGTGGTCGAGGTCACCGGTCTGCGCAACCCCTGCCTCCAGATCGACGGCTTCCGGCAGGGGCTGCTGAAGCAGGTCGTCGGCCGCGACGAGGCCGGGAACATCGTGCGCAAGGCGGGCGTCATGGGCATCGTCCAGGCGGGCGGCGTGGTGCGCCCGGGCGACACCATCACGGTGGAGCTCCCCGCCGAGCCGCACCGCCCCCTCGACCGGGTCTGACCCCGCCCCCTGCTCACCGATCCGGACGCCCTCCAGCACGCGCGGAAAGTCGACCCCACCGACTTCCTGCGCACCGCCCCCGCCCCCGCCAGAGCCCGGAAGCGGCAGCCACTAGACCACCCGCGGCTCGCTGCCGTGCAGCCGATCCCGCTCCTGCTCCGCCGCCTCCGCCTCGAACCGCGCTCTGCTGATCACGACTCGCGGTTCAGGCACGAGCGTGGTCACCGCCGACCGCCACGGCACGGCCGAGGCCCAGCCGGCGTAGAAGCCCAACAACCCCAGCACCGCATCTCCTTCGACGAGCGTCAGTTCAAAAGCTTCCCGGCCGGGGCCCTCGCCCAGCACGTTCGCGGCGGCCCCCCAGAAGCCTCCGCCGAAGCGCCCCGAGTAACCGACCACCGGACCACCCCCTCTCCCACCCGACACCCCGGGCCCCAAGCGCCCTCATGCCCACCCACCGTGCACAGGAAGTCGGCCCCGCCGACTTCCTGTGCATAGCCCCGGCCAGAGCCCAGCCCGGCGGAGCGGCATCACGAGCGTGCCGGGCCCCGGAGCCGCCTACCAGGGCAGCGGGCCGGCCACGTCGAAGTAGCCGCCGGTCGGGCCGTCCTTGCCCACCTGGGCCATCCGGACGATGATCTCGGCGCCCTCCTCCACGGTCTGAGTGCCCTCGTGCCGGTTGAGGTCCGTCGCGGTGTAGCCAGGCTCCACCGCGTTGATCCGCATCTGCGGGAACGCGTTGGCGAACTGCACGGTGAGCATGTTGACCGCCGTCTTGGACGTCGGGTAGGCGGCCCCCGGATACCCCTGGCCCCCGTGGGCCAGCGAAGCCAGGCGGCTGCTGACATTGACCACGACCGGGGCGGCGGAGCGCTCCAGCAGCGGCAGGAACGCGTGGGTCACCCGGACCAGCCCGAAGACGTTGGTCTCGAACACCTCCCGCAGCACGTCGGCGGTCAGCTCGGCGGCGCCGATGATCCGGCCTTCCGGTGACCGCACCTCGATCCCGGCGTTGTTGACCAGGACGTCCAGGCCCTCTCCAGCGGCCTCGACGGTGGCCACCGCGGCGGCCACCGACGCGTCGTCGGTGACGTCGAGTTGCACGAACCGGCCGCCGAGTTCGGCCGCGGCGGCCGTGCCCCGCTCGATGTCGCGGGCTCCCAGGTAGACGGTGTGGCCCGCGGCGATCAGGCGGCGAGCGGTCTCGTGGCCCAGGCCCTTGTTGGCCCCGGTGATCAGAATTGTCGTCATGCCGCCCAGCTTCCCCCCGGACGGGCCCGACGGCCAGTGGATTACGACACGATCCACAAGGCGCATCGACCGGACACCGACCCCTCCCCCGCGAAGGCGAACGGTCAAGTCCACCAACCAAGTTGACGTTGCGCCAGTCCCGCGCCGCCCCTCCGGCTCACACCCGCGCGCCCCCGTCGTCGCCCGCCTCAGGCGCGCCCCGCCGCCGGTCACCAGGTCGTGACCGTGCCCGCGTTGCTGAACGCCACGTGCAGGCCGCCGTGGCGCTCCACTGACGTCCGCCTGGACGAAGTCGCCGCGACCGCCCGCCTCGATGTCCTTGACCGTGAAAATCCCGAGCCGTCACGCCCGTCCCAAGCGATCATGGCTGCCATGACGGAAGCAACCGAACCGAAGCCGCTGGGCGTCTGCCTCGTGGCCAATGTCGCCCGGGAGACCAGCCACGGCGAAGGCGGGCTGGAGATCCGCAGGGGGCTGCGGCACTTCGCGCCGGGGGCGAAGGTGTGGATCGCCCCGCCGGCCTGGGGCGACGGCGGTGAGAACGTCATCGTGGCCGGACGCCACCGCGGCAACAGCCGTCGCTACATCCGGATCGTGATGCCGAGCCGGTTCCTGGAGAACTTCCGGGTCAAGGCCGTCTACAGCCCGGCGCTGGTGCGCGCGTTGACGCAGGCGGAGCCCGGTGAGGAGCACGAGCTCGCTGCCCGCTTCCTGTGGCAGCGGGAACAGGCGGAGAGCTGGGCGCGGAGTTGGAACGCCCCGAAGCTGGAGGCCCGGGTGGACGGCGACCTACGCCGGACCCACCTGGTCACCGATCCTCCGCCCATGGAGCTGCGCCTCGACGGCGTGACCTACCACCTGGCCCACTTAAACGCCCGTGGGGCCCGCTACTCGCCCGATCCGCCGCCGATGGAGCCCTCGCCGACGACCGGCTGAGGAAAGCCTCCCCCGGCCCCACCGCGCCCGGGCCCCGACCGCACCGGTGGTCGGGGCCCGGGCGGCTCACCGGCTCCGGTCGTCCTACCGCTCCGACTCCACCATGCTCTTGAACTGCTCCAGGCCGCCCCGGACGGTGTTCTCGATCCGGTGCACCTGGGCCATGCCCTTCGGGCCGCCGAAGGTGTCGTGGATGGCCTGCGGCTCGTACTCCACGTGCACCTGCAACTCGCTGTGGTCACGGTCGAGCGACCGCACCGAGAGCGAGCCCTTGAGCTCCGGGCTGCCCTGCGTCTCCCAGGCGAGGACCTGCTCGTTGCCGTGGTCGGTGAGGACGGCGTCGAACCCCCGCTGCACCTCGCCGGCCCGCACGTCCAGATGGGCGCGGTTGCTGCTGGGCGCATAAGCACGCTGGACGCTGTCCATGAACGTCGAATAGCCCTCGATGTCGTGCAGCCGACCCCAGACCTCCTGCGCGGGGGCGTCGATCGTGATCTGTTCCTCAAGCCTGCTCATCGCGGAACCTCACCTCCTGGCCCGGGGCGGAACCGGACCTCTTGGGTCCTTCCAGCCTGCGCCGTCGGCACATGCCCAGCAACCAGGGGCGCAAGCGGCCCCGCACCCTCCCGTCCGGGGTGGCGGGGACCACCTCACCCGCACTAGCGTGGCGATCCGGACGAGCATTCGGAGTGAGGCGACATGGCGGGGACGGATCCGGGGTTCGCCGCCTACGCCCCGAACCCGGCCGAGCGGCCCACTCCGCTGACGGCGGCCGTAATCGTGACGGAGGCGGTCGAGGAGGACGTGCCGGTCCTGGCCGCCCTCCAGACCCGGGCACGCGGCGGCTCCGCGGACGACTGGGCGGCCCGCATCCACCGCGCGCTCCGCGATGAGCGCAGCCTGGTGATCACCGCGAAGGTGGACGGCACGGCCGTCGGGTACGCGAACGCGACGTACCTGCCCGAGCACGCCGGGGACGGCGCCCCGGCCGGCTGCTACCTGACCGGCGCCACCGTCGATCCCGGCTGGCGGCGCCGCGGCATCGCGACGCTGCTGACCCGCCGGCGGATGGCATGGGCCTGGGCACGGGGCTCGGCCGCCTGGTGCTTCGTCTCCGCCGCGAACCGCGCCTCCCTCGACCTGCACCGGGCCCTCGGCTTCCACGAAGTGGCCTCCGGCCCGTCCTTCCAGGGCGTCGAGTTCACCGCCGGCACGGGCCGACTCCTGCGGGCGGACCCGCCACGCCCGTGACGGGGCGGAGCGAGACAGCGGGGGTGCGCGGGAAGTCGGCCGAGCCGACTTCCCACGCACCCGACAACGGGCAGGCCGTCAGCTGCCGGCGATACCCGCCAGCAGCGCGGCGGCCGGCTGCGGGTGGACGAGCCAGCGGAGGTGGCTGCCCTCCAGGGTGTGGACGTCGAAGGGGTTCTCCGGGGTGAGCGCGTCGGCCTCACGGATCATGCGGTCCGCGGCGGCGGGCGGGATGCTGGCGTCGGCGGCCAGACGCACATAGGTCTTCGGGATCCGGCCCCAAGTCGCCGCCTGCGCCCGGTCGTCGGACGTGCCGACGTCGAGGTTCTCGTCCGGCTGGAAGGTGTTCAGGAAGGTGCGGAACTCGTCATCGGTCAGATCGGCCGCGAAGGCCGCCTTGAACCCGGCGAGCGCGGCCGGGTCGGCGGTGCGGAAGTTGACGCGGAGCAGACCGAGTTCGGCCGGGTTGCCGACGAGCGAGGCCGCGAAGGCGGCCGGGTCGACGTCCGCCATCTCGGGCTGGGCGTAGTAGTCGTTCACGTCGAGGTCGACGGGGCACCAGGCGGAGACGTAGACGATCCGGTCGATCAGATCGGGCCGGGCGTTGGCGACGGCGGTGATGGTGACGCCGCCCCGGCTGTGGCCGACGAGGATGGTGGGCCCGTTCCGCTTGGCCCGCTCCAGGACCTCGATCACCCGGGCCGCGTTGTCGGCGAGCGTGACTCCCTTGATGCTGCCGGGCTCTGCGGCCAGCGCACCGAGATCCTGGGGAGCCTGGTACGGCACGGGGAAGGTCGCCTCGAACCCGTGCCCCGGCAGGTCGACCGCCACCGAGCGGTGCCCGAGCAGGGCCAGTTCGGCCTGTAGCGGCGCGAAGGAGAAGGAGTTCGCGAAGGCCCCGTGGACGAGGACGAAGGTCGGCAGGTTTGACATCGCCTCAGTCTCCAACAAGATGATCTTCGAAACAAGATCAGCGAACGGTGCTCCCGGACACCGGCGGTGCGGACCCGATCCGGATCCGCACCGCCGACACACCTTCGGTGGCCCTGCGGGGGCTACAAGGTGGTGGTGGAGATGGCCACGAGCGCGCACTTCGCGGGAAGCGGCGCCGTCCCTGCCGCTTCCAGACTTCCGTCACTCGATGTGCCCTTTGCCCCGCTCTTCGGCTGGAGGATCAGGCTGAAGCACAGACGGTTGCTGTGCGAGGGGTCCGTGTTCAGCTCGGTCTCCAGCTTGAAGGACATCACGTCATTGGTGAGGGTGATGGACGCCGGCGGGACGACGGTGACCGCGCTGGCCGCACCGGTGTAGTCGTTGTACCAGTAGTAGCTCGCCCACTTGACCCATTGCCACTCCTTCGGGGCCTTGAGGTTGTAGGTCACTGTTTGCTTCGCCAGTTGACCGTCCTTCGGCTCGGTCACGCGCAGGCAAGCAGTGAAGAGGTGGAAACCCGGCTCGCCGGCAGGACCGTAGGGAGCGCTCTCCTGCGTGGCGGTTACCTTTGTCGCTGTTTCCTGGGGAAGCTCGACGTCTGTTGCAGGTGTGTCCGTGGGCACCACCACAGCCGTCTCCGTCGGCATCATGGAAGTCCACCGGCCTTTCTGTGATGACTTCCGCGCTGGACGCAGCACAATCACCCAGCGTCACGATTCGATTACGGAACCCCTCCATCAGGTTCGCACACATCGATCGTATACGCACCCCCCCTGGCGCAGCCCCCGCATGCGATCAATTCGCGCCCCTCCTACGATGATCAGAGGAGGACACGAACCAGATGGTCACCTACCCCTACGCCTTCCACATCGCCCTGGACGGGAACGGCATGAACGGCCTGGAGGGCGCGGCCGGCGTGTGCGTGTTCCGCTACAACCCCGACAGCGGGGAGTACGCCTACCGGATCCAGTACTACGACGGGGTGGCGGGCGGCCACGCCATCAGCGTCACCCCGGACCACAGGTTCGGGTTCCTCGGCAACGCGGGGCAGCAACTCCTCTTCTACGACGTCCAGTCACTGGGCGAGAGCGAGCGCGTGTCCGCCCTGCGCTTCGAGCCCCCGGACGCCGCCATCAAGAGCAGCACCCACATGGTGTGGCTGGACGGCACCCACGGGATCACCGCGATCGGTGACGGTCTGTGGCTGATGGACCTCGACCGCCCCACCGAGGCCGAGCGCATCGGCGACCACGGGCTCAAGCTCCCCCACGCCATGAAGCGCACCGCCTCCGGCCGGTACCTCGTCTACGGCGGCATGGACCACCCCGGCCGGGGCGAGGCCGCCGAGGTCGGCGTCTTCGACCTGGAGAAGCGCGTCGCCCGCCGGATCGCCCTGCCCACGACCTGCTGGCACGTGGCCTGCCACCCGAGCGACGACCGGTTCTACGCGCTCTCCTTCCGCGTCCTGCCCCAGGAGGGCCGGGACTGGCACGAGTGGGCGATGGCCTACTTCAAGGAGTACGTCTACGAGATCGACGCCGGGAGCGGGCAGATCCTGCGCCACTGGGCGTGCGGCCAGAACTTCCCCGCCCACATCAACTCCGACGTCTGCGTCTCCGACCGCGAGTTGATCTACTGCAACGGCGGCAGCGGCACCATCGTGATGATCGACCTCGCCGACTTCTCCTCCTACCGGGTGATCGACCAACGCCCCAACCTTGCAACCCAGTTGCGCTCCGCGCGGCAGGCGGCGAAGCAGGTCACCGACGCCTTCACCCGGGGCTCGCCCGGCCCGAGCAGCAAGCACTTCGTCGGCGCCCTGCGCGTCACCCGGGGCACGCTCGTCGACGGGGTCTACGCCTGCCAGCTCTCCGCCGACCAGAGCCTGCTGTTCACCGCCAACCGGGGGCTCAACACGATCACCGTCTACGACTACCCGGCCAACACCGTACGGCTGCGGGTGGAGATGCCGGAGCTGCGCGCCCACCTTCCGGAGCTGCCCGTCTGGACCGATCCCCGTCTGGGGTTCCACCACAGCACGCTGCTGAGCCCGCTGCCGACCGGCACCGGCAAGCCGACCTGAGGAGTGGCCATGCGCCCCGAGACGACCGAACACCTGAACGACGAGCTCCAGGCGGGCTGGGAGCACCTGCGGTCCACGGCGGCCACGGTCGCCGAGATCCAGACCACGATGTGGGGCGACTGGGCGGAGCTGACGGCCGGGATGGCCACCGGCAGACTCCCCTGGGGGGAGGTCTACGCCGAGTACTGGAAGTTCGTCGCCGACGAGGACCTGAGGTTCGCCCTGGAGCTGAGCGAACTCGGCATCGACTACGCCCAGCGGGTGGCGGAGGTCACCCGGAAGCACGAGGAGCGCCTGCGCGACCACCTCCGCGAGATCGCGAGGAGAGGCATCCAGCCGCTACCGGACGAGCGCACCGCCGACAAGGACACCACCGACGAGAGCACCACCGGAGGCGACGACAGCAGCAGCGCGGGCGAGAAACCCACGCGCTCGTCCCGCTCCAGGAGCGCGAAGCGGTGAGCCTCAGCCCGGCCCCTCGTCCTCCAGCGGCCGGGGCAGCAGCTCCCGCGAACCCGTCACCTCCGGGTGCGGCCGCAGCCCGGACCTGATCCGGTCCGGCACGTGCGGGCTGGTCAGCAGCCAGCCCAGCGCCTCCACCAGCGCCTGCCGGGCCGGTCGCGGCCGGTAGCCGAGGGCGGCGGCCCTGTCGTGCCGGTACCAGTAGAAGCGCCCCATCGTCCGGGCCTCCGCCCGGGTGGTCGCCGGGGCCCGGGCGGTCAGCACCGCGCGGATCTCCCCCACCGTCGCCGCCAGGTACGCGCCGGTGTGGCTGGCGGTGGCCCACGGCCCCCGGGTGCCGCACAGCTCGGAGACGGTCTGGTGGATGGTGCGCCACGCCCAGTTCTCCCCGCCGAGCAGGTAGCGCTCCCCCGGCAGACCGCGCTCGGCGAGCAGCACGTGGCCGGCCGCGACGTCCCGGACGGAGACGATGTTGCACCCGCCCGGGTAGGTGGTGCGCAGCGCGTCGGCCAGGTACCGGGTGATCAGCGCGTTGCTGGGCACCAGCCGCCAGTCCGGCCCGCCGACGACAATGGTCGGGCAGGCCGCCACCACCTCCAGGCCGAGTTCGGCGCCGAGGGCGAACGCCGTGCGTTCCTGCTCCAGCTTGGTGACGAAGTAGTCCGGCAGGTACTCCTCCCCGGGCGTCCAGTCCTCGTCCCGGGCCACCGGTCCGCCCGAGGAGCCGCAGGTGATGGAGGAGGAGGTCACCACCACCCGTCGGACGCCCGCCTCGGCCGCCGCCCGCAGCACCTCGCGGGTGCCCTCGACGTTGGCCCTGGTCAGCTCCTCCCGGCTGATGTCCCAGTAGGAGAAGACGGCGGCGCAGTGGAACACGGTGTCGCAGCCGTCGAACGCGGTCCGCAGGCTGGGCGGGTCGCGCAGGTCGGCGTTGACCAACGGCACGTCGAGGCCGTGCAGTTGGCGCAGGTCGCTGCTGCGGCGCACCTGCGCCCGCGCCTCGTGGCCGGCGGCGCGCAGCGCGCGCACCACCTGGGAGCCGACGAGCCCGCTGGCACCTGTCACGCACGCCCTCACGGGGTCTGCCTCGCTCGCCGGTCCCGGGCCGCGGCCTCGCGCAGGCCCGCCCAGAAGCCGGTGACCGCCGGGCGCAGCGCCTCGCGGAACTCGCCCAGCAGCGGGGAGCGGGCCGGGGCGTCGCCGGGGGCGACGTGCCAGAAGCCGTCCGGGCCCAGGCGCCCCGGCGGGGTCGGCACGGTCAGGCTCTGGGTGAGGGCCTGGGCGGCGACGGTGCGCACCATCCGGACGGCCTCGGTCAGCCGCTGGGTGGGCAGTTCGGCGGCCTCCAGGTCGTCGATCCGTTCCCAGGGCCGGCCGATCCGGTAGGGGCGCCCCTCGTACTGGGCCTCGAAGTTGTCCAGGGTGCGGGTGAAGAAGCGCTGGTAGGAGTCCTGGACGAGGGGGTCCCTGAGCTTGGGCCTGGTGTCGGGGCGCAGCACCTGCCAGGTCAGCGGGAGGGTGAAGCGCTGGCGCACCCGGATGACGATCCGGGTCCGGGCGCCGCCGTCGGCGGGGAGGAAGACCACCGAGCCGTCGTCGTACTCGGCGGAGCCGTTGGGGCTGCGGACCGTCCGCCAGGAGATCCGCTGCCGCCGTTCGCCGTACTCGACGGACTCCAGCTTGCAGACGTCGATGGGCGGGCCGCCGTAGTACGCCAGGTAGTTGGGCTGGGCGAGGTAGAGGTTGCGCTCGATCTGGCGGGTCGGCCGGCCCTGGTCGTCGCGGGTCACCACGTGGACGCGGCCGCCGAGGTAGTCGGTCATGTAGCTGATGGACCGGCTGATGTCGACGCGCCGGACGAACTCGGCGTACGGGGCGTTGACGGTGCGTTCGCAGCCGAACAGGATCGAGTGGCCGACGTGCTGCCAGCGCATCTGCCAGGCGTCGGCGGGCAGCGCGTCAATCACCGTCTCCAACGGCCGCAGCAGGGCGGTGATCCGGTCGAAGTCCCGGTGGGTGTAGGCCGCCGGGTCGACCGCGAGGGAGACGTCCCGGCGCCGCAGGGCGTCCTTGGCGTTGCCGGTCCGCCAGGCGCGGACGGTGGAGGAGGCGGAGGCCGCGGCGCCGACCATGGCGCACAGGGTGGCGGTGGCGGCCGGGTTGGTGTCGGCGGCGCGGATCAGTGCGGTGAGGAGGCGGGAGAGCCGGGCGAGCGCCGGGTCGGTGACCTCCGCCGTACCGGGGGCGACCTGCCAGGCGGCGATGCTGAACAGCCGGTGGGCGCGCCCGTCGGGGGCGAGCCGGCGCACCGCCTCGACCAGCGAGCGCGGCGGGTTGCGCCAGCCCGGGTAGGGCGTCAGGTCGCCGTCGATCCGGTAGGCGCCGGGCAGGCCGCGGTCGCTGAGGACCCGGGCGTTGAGCGGTGAGGAGGCGGGGTCGACGCCCATCAGCAGGGCGCCGACCAGGTCGGCGAGGACGCCGTCCGGTGCGGCGATCACGGTGTCCGTCCGCAGCGGGCGGCCGACGTGCGATCCGGCGCAGCCGTGGCTGCTGACGACCGCGTCGATCAGGTGGAAGTCCGGCGGGTAGGCGCCCAGCAGGTCGACGAGGACCTCGGCGCCGTCGCGGCGGGCGCGGTAGTGGTGGTGCTTGTCGTCCTGCGGGAGCACGCCGAACAGGTTGGCCAGGCACAGGGCGTAGCCGAACTCGGGGTGGGTGCAGTTCTTCGCGATGTTGATCCGGAAGCCCGCCTCCAGCCAGCCGCGCGCCAGTCCGCTGCCGTGCAGCACGGCCGATTCGGGGAACTCGGCCGGTTCGACCTCGGCGGAGAGGTCCACGAGGCGGTAGGCGTTGCCCTGCGGGGTGCGCTCGCGGTAGCCGAGTCGGCGGCACGCTTCGAGGGGTCCGGGGCCGGCCAGCCAGGTGTCCGGGCCGCAGCGGGCGGCGCCGACGGCGACGTCGCGGTAGCCGCGCTCGTGCAGCAGGTCGATCAGGTGCTCCACGAGGGCCGCGCCGACCGCCGTCGCGGGGTCGCCGTAGGCGGAGGCGCCCGGGGTCAGCAGCACCGCGACCGCCGCGGGATCGCCGCCGGCCCGCTCGGCGAGCCGCTCCCAGAGCCCGGCCCGGGCGACCGCCTCCGCCAGCAGGTCCGGGCCGGAGCGCGGCCGGACCCGGGTGGAGCGGGCCACGGCGGCGACGACGGTCACATCTCCCCCAACGCCGGTGGACGGCCTTCCCGTTGGCGCCCGTCCGGGCCATCGCCGAATTACCGGAAAGCAGCTCGAAAGAGGTTGAAAGCGATGCTACTGCCCGGAGGTCGGATGCGGCGCGGGGACGCGCGCTCGTGTCCCGGCAGCGGGGGCGGCAGGGGGGCGGGAGGCAGGGACGCCCGAGCCGGACCTGTCGAGCCGGACCTGTCGCGTCTGCGGGCCGGGCCGGCCGCCGGTGCCCCACCTCGCATCCGCAGGCCCGGCCGCCCACCGCCCCCGCCCCGTCAGGGGTTGCGCAGCGCCTCGGTGAGGCGCTGCGCCGCCTCCAGGACGGCCTGGGAGAGCTGGGCACCCGGGTGGCGGGTGAGCCGTTCGATCGGGCCGGAGACGGAGACGGCGGCCACCACCCGGTTCGACGGGCCCCGCACGGGCGCGGAGACGGACGCGACGCCCGGCTCCCGCTCCCCGATGGACTGGGCCCAGCCCCGGCGCCGCACCCCGCTCAGCGCGGTGGCGGTGAACCGGGCGCCCTGCAACCCCCGGTGGAGGCGCTCCGGCTCCTCCCAGGCGAGCAGGACCTGCGCGGCGGAGCCGACCTTCATCGGCAGTGTGACGCCCACCGGCACGGTGTCGCGCAGGCCGGTGAGCCGCTCGGCGGCGGCCACGCAGATCCGCACCTCGCCCTGCCGGCGGTAGAGCTGGGCGCTCTCCCCGGTGACGTCGCGCAGGTGGGCGAGGACCGAGCCGGAGGCGGCCAGCAGCCGGTCCTCCCCGGCGGCCGTCGAGAGCTCGGTGAGCCGGGGGCCGAGGGCGAACCGGCCCTGCATGTCGCGGGTGACCAGCCGGTGGTGTTCGAGGGCGACGGCCAGCCGGTGGGCGGTGGGGCGCGCCATGCCGGTGGCGGTGACGAGCCCGCCCAGGGTGGTCGGGCCGGCCTCCAGGATGCCGAGGATCGTGGTGACCTTGTCGAGCACGCCGACGCCGCTCGTGTTCTCCATGGATGGGTACTCCAGTCTCAGTGCCCGTGAGCGGTGGGTGGTCCTGCTCACGGGGGCTCCCGGCGGGAGCCGGGGGGTGGTCAGCGAGGACGGGCCGGAGAAGTCGGCCGATTGCCTGCGCCGGGCACGAGACGGGTACGCGGAAGGGCCGGGGCGGTCAGCGCCCGGGCGAAGGACAGCACAGAGAGCACCGTGTCTCCTCATCTTTCCCGCGCCACATTGGCGACAGGCCGGAGTTGGCACTGATCCCGGACGGCACGGCGCGTACTTCGGACGCCGGGTCGATCGGGGAGTTGCCGGGGCTTCGTAGGGCCGGTCCCTCCACCCCTCTGGATGATTCGCGACGAACGATACCCAGCTCGGAGCGCCTCGCCAAACGGGCCCCCGCCACGGTGCGCTGGTCAGGGCGCCGTCCGGGGCCCTGACCAGCACTGTTCCAGCCGCCGGGCCCCAGGGCCACCGACGTGCCGGCCCCGCTGCCCTGCCCCGCTGCCGGGGCCGGGCAGCGGGGCAGGGCGGCGGGGCGGTCAGGCCACCGATCAGCTCCGGTCGGGTCCCGCCCGCTCCGGTCCGGTCCGGTCGTGATCGGTCACTCCCGGTCGCGGCGGCGGTGTGACGACCCGCCCGACGCACAGCGCCCAGATGACCAGGGCGTCGATCGCGATCAGCACGATCGCCCAGAGCGGGTAGTACGGCAGCCAGACGAAGTTGGCGAGCATCCCGAACACCGCCACCACCACACCGACGACGCGGGCCCAGGTCGCGCCGCTGAAGACCGCCACCCCGGTCACGATGACGACGATCCCGAGAATCAGGTGGAGCCAGCCCCACCCCTCGGTGTTCATCGAGTACACGTAGCTCCGGGTGACGATGAGCACGCGGTCCCGGTGGATGGCGGCGGTCCCCTGGAAGACCGCCATGAGGCCGGCGGAGATCAGCATGACCCCGGCGAAGATGGTCCACCCATTCGCGTGGGGGTACCGGTTGGCCCCCCGAATGGCGGGACCGGTAGCACTACTCGCCATGACACGGGCTCCTTCGGTTGCGCACGCCCCGCGGGCGCGGGGTACGGGAAGGACGGGCGGCCGGGCGCGGGTGCTCCGGGGGGACCACGGCGGCCCGGCTCTCAGCCGCCGCGGGTGGGGTCGGGGAGGTCGGCGATGCGCGGAGAAGCACCCGTGACGGCAGAGCCCCGTAATCACCGTAAGGCGGGACCTCCGGCTCCGCTTGACCTTGACACCGTGACAAGCCCTTCACTGTGGCCGAGGAGGTGGTCCTGATGACCAGGCCGAACGAGGACACGAACCCGGACACCGGTGTGAGCACGACCACGAACGGCGACACCGGCCCGGCCCCGGACCCCGACACGACGCCGGCGCTGCGGGCGCTGCGGGCGCTGGGGCACGACGACCCCTCTGTCCGGCTGCGGGCGGCGCTGGCGGTCGGCACGAGCCCGAGCCCGGGGTACGTCGAAGGGCTCGTCGAGCGGTGCGCGGTCGAACCCGAGTTCTCCGTGCGCGAGATGCTCACCTGGGCGCTCACCCGCCACCCGGCGTCGCTGACGCTCCCGCCGCTGCTCGGGGAGGTCGGCTCCCCGCGTGCGCAGGCGCGCAGCCAGGCGCTGCACACCCTGTCCAAGATCGGGGACCGGCGGGCCTGGCCGGCGATCACGCCCGCGCTGCTGGCCGACCCCGACGACGAGGTGGCCCGCAGTGCCTGGCGGGCGGCGGTCGCACTGGTCCCCGAGGGTGCCGAGCACGGCTTGGCCGTAGTGTTGGCGAGCCGGCTCGGACGCGGCGGGCGGCAGACGCGGCTGAGCCTCAGCCGGGCGCTGGTCGCGCTCGGGGAGGCGGTGCTGCCGGTGCTGACCGCCGCCACGACGGACCGCGACCCCCGGGTGCGCGCCCACGCGCTCGCCACGGAACGGCTGTGGCACGACCCGGACGCCGGGTTCGAGTCCGCGATCGAGGAGGCGAAGCGCGCGGTGGCCCTCGACGGGGCGCCGGGAGGGACGGTGGGCAGTGCTGATCGGTGACGTCGCCCGGCGGTCCGGGGTGAGCGCCCGCATGCTCAGGCACTACGAGTCGCTCGGCCTGGTCCGGCCGACCGGCCGCACCGACTCCGGCTACCGCCAGTACGCCGAGGAGGACATCCGCCGGATCTTCCACATCGAGAGCCTGCGCTCCCTGGGCCTGTCGTTGCGCGAGGTCGGACGCGCGCTCGACGACCCGGGCTTCGCGCCCGCCGCCCTCGTCGAGGACCTGATCGGCCGCACCCGGGAGCGCATCGCGGCGGAGACGGAGCTGCTCACCCGGCTCAGCCGGATCGGCGCCGCCGAACCCGCCGGCTGGGAGGACGTGCTGCGGATCGTCTCGCTCCTCCAGGCACTGGAGTCCAAGAACCCGGGCGCCCGGCAGCGCGCCGCCCTGTCCGCGTCCGAGGACGTACCGGTGCCGGTGGAGGCTCTGGTCGAGGCCGTCCTGGCCGAGCCGGACCCGAACGTCGCCGGGGCGCTGCGCTGGGCGCTGGCCCAGGCGGGCGGCGACGGGCCGGCCCTGCTGGCGAAGGGCCTCCACGCCCCCGCGGCCGAGGTGCGCGAACGCGCCGTGCGCTCCCTCGCCGAACTGCCGGGCGGTGAGGCCACCGCCCTGCTGCGCGACGCCCTCGCCCACCCTGATCCCGCCGTCCGCGGGTGCGCCGCCCTGGCGCTCGGCACCCGCGGCGCGGCGGACGCCGTTCCGACCCTCATCGGCATGATCGTCGAGGAGGTCAAGGACGCCGACGCGGCCGACGCGCTGGGTGCGCTGGCCGCCGATCCCGCGCTGGCGGACCGGATCGCCACCGGACTCGCCGACCGCCTCGCCGACGGAGCCGTCGACGCGCCCGCCCGCCTGCGGCTGACCCAGGCGCTGGCCGACGTCCCGGGGAGCGCCTCGTCCCGCGCCCTCGAAGCGCTGGCCCGCGACGAGGACCGCGCGGTCGCGTCGACGGCCGCGTACGTCCTCGGACTGCGCGACGCACGGTAGCCGGGGCCGGGTACGGCGGGCCGGAAAAGCCCCTGCGCCCCGACCGGCGCGCGTGCCATCCTCGGCGGATGCCTGCCCGTAGCCGCCGCCTGCCCCGGCACCTGTCCTGGCCGCTCAGCTCCACGGACGTCCGCGCCGCCCTCGGCGACCAGGAGGCGGACGACGCCGGCCTCTGGTACGCCCGCGAACCCCAGAGCGACGGGACGGTGCTGGAGGTCGCGTGGGTTCCGCAGACCTCCTCCCCCTACGGCCGGGGCATCCTCCCGGGCCTCCTCCCCCACGTACGGATCCGCATCGCCCCCGTCCCGGCCGCCGAACGGGCCGTCGTCCGCGAGGCCCTGCGCCGGCAGGCCCTCCCCGAACTCGCCGCCTGGATCACCGCCGCCCGCCACGCCCCCGACGGCTGGACCCTGGGCCCGCACAGCCGCTCCTGGCGCTTCGCCGACGGCACCACCACCCACCGCGACGACCACCGCCCGTACCGCTGAGCACCGCGCCCTGCCAACTCCCCCACGACGTCGGCGCCTTGCGCCCGATGCCCTCCGCCCGCCGGGCTCAGCGGCGTATCGGCGGCTGCTCGGCGGGCCCGTAGGCGCGCAGTTGGTACGGGAGGTTCGCGGGGCGGCGCCAGCGGAGGTCGAGGCCGCAGGCCCCGAGGACGGAGCCGAAGGCGTGGCGCATCGCGTCCTGGACGGCGGTGCGCAGCCGCGCGGCCTGCTCGCCCCCTTCGGCGCAGGCGGCGGCCGACAGCCGCCCGGAGGGGTTCCAGCGCAGATCGGCGACGCCCCTGACCTCGTCCCGGTCGTCGACGGGCCGGCACGCGTCGAGCGTGATGCCCGGCGCGTGCAGGTGGTCGGCGACCGGCAGGCCGACGAGCGCGGCGGCGCGGCGCACCGCGTCCACGACCTCGGCCCCGATGCCGAGGTCCTGCGGGCGCGACCCCGACGGCAGCGCCCCCGGTGCCAACGCCCCCAGCGGCGACGCCCCGGACACCGACGCCCCGGGCGTCAACGCCCCGGCTGCACCGCCCCCGCCCACCCGGGTCTCCCCGTCCGCCCGCCCCGGCACGACCTCCAGCCCGAACGCCGGCAGGAACTCCGCCAGCGCGTTCTCCATGCCGGCGCTGACGGCCCGCCGGGCCGAGGACGCCGGCTGCTGCGCCATCGCCGCCGCGGCCGCCAGCCGGGGCCCCGGCTCCCAGTGCAGCGCGATCAGGCCCGCGCAGTCGTCGGAGTCGTCGTACGGTTCGGCCGCGCGCAGTCGGACGCCGACCCCGTGGCCGCCGTAGCCGACGGGCAGACCGGCGAGCAGGAGCGCCTCGGTGATGCGGTCGGCGAGCAGCGGGTCGATCCGGGGTGCGGGCCCGCCGGCTCGTGGCCGCGGTCGTGCGAGCCGTGCGCCAGCCGTGTCCACGCCGTCCTCCTAGCGGTTCCGGGCCGTGCCCGACGACCACCGCCGGCGCCCGAACGTACGCCCTACCCGGATGTCCCGCCGGCGAATCCCCGAAGCGGGCGGAGCACCCGTGCACCCGATCCGGCCGGGCGGACATGAGGCAACATCTACGATGCGGTGGGGGGCCGCCGAGGCCCGCCCGCACCTCCACACCGTCCGTAACCTTCGGGAAGAAAGGAAGCCCCAGAGTGGGTAGCAGTGTCGAGACGCTGGAATTCCAGGCCGAGACCCGTCAGTTGCTCCGGTTGGTGATCCACTCGATCTACTCGAACAAGGACATCTTCCTGCGCGAGCTGATCTCCAACGCCTCCGACGCACTGGACAAGCTCCGGCTGGAGTCGCTCACCGACTCCGACCTTGCGGCCGACACCTCGGACCCGCACATCACGCTGGACGTCGACCGGGAAGCCCGCACCCTCACCGTCCGCGACAACGGCATCGGCATGAGCCGCGACGAGATCGTGGAGCTGATCGGCACGATCGCCAAGTCCGGCACCGCGGGCCTGCTGGAGAAGCTCAGGGACGCCCAGGACGCGGCGGCCGCGCAGAGCCTGATCGGCCAGTTCGGCGTCGGCTTCTACTCGGCGTTCATGGTCGCCGACAAGGTCACCCTGCGCACCCGCCGGGCCGGCACCGACGCCGGCACCCAGTGGGAGTCCGACGGCGAGGGCACCTACGAGCTCCAGGCCGTCGACGGGCTGCCGGTCGGGACGTCCGTCACCCTGCACATGAAGCCCGCCGACAGCGAGGACGGCCTGGCCGACTACCTGTCCGAGTGGAAGATCCGCCAGATCGTCAAGCAGTACTCGGACTTCATCCGCTGGCCGATCCGGATGACCGTCGAGCGCACCGACGCCGAGGGCGCCACCACGCGCGAGACCGAGACCCTCAACTCGATGAAGGCGCTCTGGGCCCGGCCGCGCACCGAGGTCACCGAGGAGGAGTACACCGAGTTCTACCGGCAGATCAGCCACGACTGGCAGCCTCCGGCCAAGACCGTCCACATGCGCGCCGAGGGCACCTTCGAGTACGAGGCGCTGCTGTTCATCCCCTCGCAGGCCCCGTTCGACCTGTTCTCCCGGGACGCCAAGCGCGGCGTGCAGCTGTACGTCAAGCGCGTCTTCATCATGGACGACTGCGAAGCGCTGATGCCCAACTACCTGCGCTTCGTCAAGGGCGTGGTGGACACCCACGACCTGTCGCTGAACATCTCCCGCGAGATCCTCCAGCACGACCGGCAGATCCGCGCGGTGCGCCGGCGCCTGGTCAAGAAGGTCCTCGGCGCCGTCAAGGAGGTGCAGACCGGCGACGCCGAGGCCTACGCGAAGTTCTGGAGCCAGTTCGGCAGCGTGCTCAAGGAGGGCCTGATCGAGGACGGCGACAACACCGAGACCCTGCTCGGGCTGGTGTCGGCCGCCTCCACCCACGACCCGGAGAAGACCACCACGCTGCGCGAGTACGTCGAGCGGATGAAGGACGGCCAGGAGGCCATCTACTACCTGACCGGCGAGACCCGGGCCACCGTGGAGAACTCCCCGCACCTGGAGGCCTTCCGCGCCAAGGGGTACGAGGTGCTGATCCTCACCGACCCGGTCGACGAGGTCTGGGTCGAGCAGGTCCCCGGCTTCGACGGCCACCGCTTCCAGTCCATCGCCAAGGGCCAGGTCGACCTCGACGAACCGGCCGACGGCGGAGAGGAGGCGGACGCCGAGAAGAGCAGGCGCGAGCAGGACTTCGCCGCCCTGCTGTCGTGGCTGAGCACCACCCTGGCCGAACAGGTCAAGCAGGTCCGGCTGTCCTCGCGGCTGACCACCTCGGCGGCCTGCCTCGTCGGCGACGCCCACGACATGACCCCGACCCTGGAGAAGATGTACCGGGCGATGGGTCAGCAGGTGCCGCCGGTCAAGCGGACCCTGGAGCTCAACCCGGCGCACCCGCTGGTCGTCGCGCTGCGCACGGCGCACGAGGCCGACGCCACCGATCCCGCGCTGGCGGAGATCGCCGAGCTGGTCCACGGCAGCGCCCTGCTGGCCGAGGGCGGCGAGCTGCCCGACCCGGCCCGCTTCACCCGGCTGCTCACCGACCGGCTGACCCGGGCGCTCTGAGCGGCTCGGGCGCCGGTGGCGCCGCCCTTCCTCGGGGCGGCGCCACCGGCGCGTGCGGGGGAGGGCGTCAGTCCAGCTGGCTCAGCGCGTCGCTGACCAGCTTGGTGGCGAAGTCGTTGCCCTTGCCGGAGATCCGGTTGATGTACTCCGCGAGCAGCACCGCCGTGGCCTCCAGGGGGTTCATCTCCTCCTTCGTCCAGGAGCCGTACTGGGCGCGCCACAGGTTGGGGCTCAGCCCGGTGCCGGCGGCGACGAGCAGGCCGGCCATGGTGGGGATGACCTCGGGGTTGAAGGTCCTCGGCATCATCCGCATGGTGGCCACCAGGCTGGGGACGGCGTGCTCGATGACGTCCTCGTCCTGGTGCTCGAAGGCCTGGCGCAGCCAGTTCATGAACACGTAGACGAGCGTGCAGGCGCCTTCGATCAGCGCCTCGGCCTGGGCCGGGCCGAAGGACGCGGTGATCTGGTCGACCATCCGCTGGTGCTCGGGGTCCGTCCCGGACTTGCCGTCGTAGACGGCCTTGAGCCGGGAGTCGATCACCATGAGCGCGGCGCTCACATCGCCGACGGGAGCGTGCTTGGGGTCGCAGGACGACACGGGACTCCTCCTAGAGCGGCCTCGGCCGGGGCGGCCGGTCCGTTCGTAGGGTAGGCGAGCGGTCGCACGCGGTCCGGCGCGTCCGGCCGCGGGAGCCGTGTGGCGGCGGGTGCGCGGGTGCCGCCCCGGGCGGACCGGGGCGGCACCGGGGCGGCGGAGCTGGGCGTGTCGCCCGGTTCCCGTCATCCGGCAGGCGTTCCTCACACCTTGGAGTGGGGGTCCGCCGGCCCGGCTGACGCCGCCTCGCGGAGGGCGGCCGGCCCGGGTTCGCCACGGACCCGGGCCGGCCCCTCCCCCGCCGGACGGACCGCCCGACCGGCCGCCGGACGGATCGACCGTCAGGCGGTCGCCGCACCGCCCTTGGCGCTGCGGCGGCGCAGGTAGACGGTGGCCAGGGCGCCGGCGACCACCGCGCCGCCGCCCACCCCGGCGACCGACGGGTCGATCATCGGCACCGAGGCCGCCGGCTCGGCCCCGCCGCAGGAGGCGTGGCCGATGACCAGGTTGGCGCCGTTCAGCGACGGCAGCAGGGTGATGTGGACGGCGTTGACGGTCAGCACGCCGTTCGCGTCGGTGGTCTGCTCGTTGAGGACGATCGAGCCGACGAGCGGGATGCTGACCTTGGTGTTGGCGGGGGCGTTGGCCTGGAGGTTGGTCGGGATGCCGGCGACGCTGACCGACCCGCCCGCGATCAGGCCGCTGCCGGTGGCTCCGGTCGGGGTGGCCTTGCAGGTCGAGTTGACGCCGGTCAGCGACACGGAGGCGACCCCGAGGTCGAGCCCCAGCTTGTCGACCGTCGCGGAGGCCGACGAGGTGCCGGCGGCCGGGTCCCCGGCGGTGGTCGCGGTGAGCGTGGAGTTGGTGGCGACCGGCCCGATGTTGAGGCCGACCAGGGTCTGGGTGCCGCCGGCCGGGTACGTCGACTCGGGTGACGGTGCGACGGCGACCATGCCGCCCAGGGCCTCCGTGGAGACGACGTAGGCGTCCGCCGTGGGGGCGGGCAGGGCGGCGTACGCCGGGGAGGCCACGGAGAGGGCCCCGAGGGCGGCGAGCGCGGTTCCGGCGAGGACGCGGTTGCGGGTACGAGTTCTCACGGGTCGGCCTTTCGGAAGGGTCGCACGGCGGGCAGACGTGTCCGCCGTGCGGGTGCAGGAAGGAGTGGTGCGTCAACTCCCCTGACCGGCCGGGGCGTTCGGTTCGGCCACGGCCTCAGCGGTCGGGGAGAAGTCTTCGGTGCTGCGCTCGGGCGGAACGCCCAGGCGCGCTCAGGCGGGACACCCAGGCACGCTCAGGCGGGACGCCCAGGCGCGCTCAGGCGGTGGCGATCTCCCGCGCGGACGCGGCCTCCTGGGCGGCGGGCTCCGCCGGCGGCTGGGCCGTACGGGCCGTCTTCTGCCAGGAGCCCTTGCCGCGCACGATCCGCCAGAACGCGCGGACCGCGACGAGGTAGGTGGTCGCGGCGTACACCGCGAGGGCGAGGCCGTAGCCGAGCGCGGCCCGGCGGCTGATCCCCGGCTCGCTGCGGCGCCGGTACAACGGCCCCCAGACGGCGAACTCGGCGACGCCCACGGCCAGGTAGAACGCGAGCAGCACCGCGCCGCCCTGGCGGAGGAAGGCGAGCACGAACTCGGGGTAGAAGACGGCGTTGTAGGCGAAGGCGGCGATCGGCACGGTGTAGACCACCAGGCCGACGACCTGGAGCCAGGGCTGGACCATGAAGTAGAGGACCTCCAGGAAGCCCGCCGTGCTGAACTCGCGGGAGCGCCAGACCCGGCGCAGGTACGGCGCGCACTGCATCGAGCCCTGCGCCCAGCGGACCCGCTGGGTGATCAACTGCCGTACGTTCCAGAGGGCTTCCTGGTCCACCCAGGCGGTCGTGGTGTAGCCGTTGCGCCAGCCGGCCAGCATCATCCGCAGTCCGAGCTCGAAGTCCTCCAGCAGCGCCCTGCCCCACGGCTCGCCGCCGCCCCCCTGGTCGATCGAGCGCAGCGCGCTGAGCCGGTTGGCCTGCCCGTTGCCGCCGACGTTGACGGTGCGGGTGAGCCGGCGGGTGATCTGGATCGCGGAGATCGGGCCGCGGAACTCGATGTCCTGCAAGCGGGCCAGCAGCCTGGCGAACCGGTTGGCCAGGCGCCCCCGGTGGGGCAGCGGCACGGCCACGTCGCGGTTGGACATCCGGACCTCGACCTGGACGGCGCCGATGTCCGGATCGGCGAAGAAGGACGGACCGGCGAAGACCTCCAGCATCCCCGGGGAGGGCCGCCCGTCGGCGTCCACGACGGTCAGCACGACCCGGTCGGCGTCGGTGTTCTCGGGCAGCCAGGCTTCGAGCGCCTGGTAGGCCGCGTTCAGGGCGTCGCCCTTGCCGGTGCGGGCCCGCGGCAGCCGCCGGCTGACCAGGTGCACGGGCCGCCCCGCGGCCGCCCTGGCCCGCACCACCTCGGCCGTGCGGTCCTCGGAGTGGTCGTCGACGACCCAGACGTGTGCCCGGGGGAAGTGCCGGTCGAGGTAGTCCAGGGTGGTGCCGATCACGGCCTCCTCGTCCCGGCAGGGTATGAGGAAGTGCCAGTCGAACCGGGTCGGGTCGCCCGGGGCGTCCGGGCGGGCCCGCAGGAAGTTGCGCACGATCACGGCGACGTAGGCGAGGAAGCCGACCCCGAGCACGAAGGACAGGCAGACGGACAGGTCGAGCAGGGTCACGGCGCACCGGCCTCCGCGTCGCGGGTGGACGTTCGGGTGATCAGGAAGAGAAAGAGCAGCAGGGCGATCAGGCCGGCGGCCATCATCAGCAGTGAGCCGAACAGGACGTGGGTCCAGCCGAACCCCTCGTCGCCGTACCGGTGTTGCATGGCGACGATGAGCGTCAGCCGGCCCAGGTTGGCGGCGACGACCAGGCCGGCCGCCAGGGCGAAGCCCAGCAGCACCCGGGTCGGCCGGCGGCTGCCGAACAGCAGCAGGAGACCGGCCAGCAGGGCCAGCGGGGCGATCAGCAGGGCGCTGCTGCACCCGGTGCTCAGGGCGATCCCGCGCCCGAACCCGCCCGCGTCACCGGCGTAGAGCACCGGCGCGTCGGGGGATTCGAGCAGCAGGGTCCGCAGGCCGAGCCCGTGCGAGACGACCCACTGGGCGCCGGCCATCTCGCGGAACCGGTAGGCCCGTTCACCGGCCACCAGGAACCCGCACAGCCCCAGCAGCAGCGGCCCGGTCACCCCGGCGAGCACCCGGCCGGCCAGCGGGGCGCGGCCGTCGCGCGGCAGCTGCCGGCGGGCCACCCCCGGCGGGCGGGCGGGTTGCGGGTACGCGTCTGCGGTCACGAGGAAACCCCTTGGGGGAAAGGCGAGTTGGTGGAGGTGGGGTACGGGCCGGTCGTCGCCCTCGGCTACCGGCGGTCGTCGCGCTCGCGGCCGGTCGGCGCGTCCTGGTCGGCCGCGAGCCGGCTGCGCCGCAGCAGGGCGACGCCCACCAGCACCAGGGCCGTGCCGGCCGCGGCGGCGAGGCCGAGGCCGGGCGAGCCGGTCGAGGCCAGGACGCCGCCGCCGGCCGCCGTCGGGGGAAGGCCGCCGCCTATCGGTCCGTACATGGGTGGTTCCTCTCGTTGCGACCGGGTTGTCCCGATCTCTGCGGTCCGGAGCCGTATGTTGCTGGGCTGATCGGATGATCGGATAGGTGCGGCGCGCCCATTCGAGTGAAGTTCACCCATTTGCCGCAGTCACGCCAAGTCGACCCGACGCGGGCACTCCTGATGGGGCGGCATACGAACGGCCGCCCGGCCACGGGGGGCCGATCCAGCACGTATGAGCCAAGTGGGTGACATCGGTCCGCTGTATGGACATTTCTTTCGAATTCGCCCATATCGTCTGCTGATACTTCCGCCATCCCACCCCTCGCCCCTTCGGAGCGCCATGTCCTCGACCGATGTCGCCCTGGTCCTCGGCACCCGGCCGGAGATCGTCAAACTCGCCGGCGTGGCCCGGCTCCTCGGTCCGCGGGCCCGCATCGTCTGGAGCGGCCAGCACTGGGACCCGGCCCTCACCACCACGTTCTTCGCCCAGTACGGCCTCCCCCGCCCCCACCACCTGCTGACCGGCGTCGGCGGCGAGCCGCGCGGCCGGCAGATCGGCCGGATGGTCAGCGCCCTGAGCGACCACCTCGCGGCCCACCCGCCGGCTGCCGTGGTCGTCCAGGGCGACACCAACACCGCCGCCGCCGGCGCCCTGGCCGCGCACTGCGCCGGCATACCCGTCGTCCACGTCGAGGCCGGCCTGCGCTCCTTCGACCCCGACATGCCCGAGGAGGCCAACCGCCGCCTGATCGCCCCGCTCGCCGACCTGCACTGCGCGCCCACCGCGATCGCGGCGGCCCACCTCCTGCGCGAGGGAATCGAACCGGACCGGGTGGTGGTCACCGGCAACACCGTCGTCGAGGCGACCCTGGAGACCCTGCCCACCGAGGCCGAGGCCCGCCGCGTCATGGCCGGGCACGGCGTCACCCCCGGCGGCTACGTGCTCGCCACGATCCACCGCCCCGAGAACACCGACGACGCCGCCCGGCTCGCCCAGATCCTGGACCAACTCGCCGCCCTGGAGCTGCCGGTGCTGCTGCCGCTGCACCCCCGCACCCGGGCCGCCGTCGAGTCCTTCGGCCTGCGCGGACCGGCCGACCGGCTGCGCCGGATCGAGCCGCTGGACCACGCCGGCTTCCTCGCCCTGGCCCGGCACTGCCGCCTGCTGGTCTCGGACTCCGGCGGGGTCCAGGAGGAGTGCACGGTGCTCAAGCGCCCGCTCGTGGTGGTGCGCAACTCCACCGAGCGGCCCGAGGCCGTCCAGGCCGGCTTCGCCAGACTCGCCCGCCCGGGCCACGAACTCGGGCGCGCGCTGCGGGAGTTGCTGGCCGACGAGACCGTCGCCGAACGGCTCGGCCGGCTCCCCTCGCCCTACGGCACCGGACAGGCGAGCGCCGAGATCGTCGCCGCGCTCCGCAGGCGCTACCTCGGGGCCGGGCGGCCCGCCGGACCGGCCGCCGTGCAGGACCTCGCCCCGGCCCTCGTACCGGACCTCACCCCGGCCGCCGAACAAGCCCTCGTACCGGCCGCCGAGCAGGCCCTCGTACCGGCCGTCGCGCAGGCCGTCGCGACGCCCGTCGAGCGGGCCGCCGGGGGGCCCGCCGCGGCGGCACGGCCCGGACGCTGACCCCGACCGGGGCCCGGAACCCCCGATCCGCCCGCAAGCTGCCTGGCAGGAAGGTGGCGGATCGGACCCGTCGACCCGGGGCGACCCGGCTGGCAGGGTCTGTCGCAGCCCGCAACCGGCGGGATCCACTGCTTCCGGGGGGGTTCCCTTGACGACGCCATCCGACGCCCGGACGACCACCGGGCCGGACGCCGCCGGGTGCCGCCCGCAGCCCTTCCGGTCGTCCGCCGCCCTCCGGCGGCCCCGCCGGTCGCGGACCGCGGGCTGAGGCGGGCACCATGGACGACCGCTACGAGCGCCACTGCCTCGCCGACCCGCTGTTCTACGACGACCCGGCCCGCGCCGAGCGCCCGGACGACCGCTTCGCCGCCGCCACCGCCCCGCTGCCGCCGGGCTGGCAGCGCCAGGAGCACGGCCCTTGGGTGCACGTCAGGCCCCCGCACCCGCGCCTGCCCGAGCAGGGCTGGAAGGTGCACGTCTCGGCGGCCCCGGACGAGGCCGAGCGGGTGATCGACCAGGTCCTGGCGTACTGCCTGGAGCACGAGCTGACCTGGAAGTTCCTGCGCGGCCGGGCCACCGCGCACATGCTCAACAGCAAGTACGCCGACCGCCGTTCCAGCGGCAAGCTGATCACGCTGTACCCCGAGGACGACGCCCGGCTCACCCAGGTGCTCGACGAGCTGTCCGCCCTGCTCAAGAGCGTCCCCGGCCCGTACGTACTGAGCGACCTGCGCTACCGGGAGGGCCCGCTCTACCTGCGCTACGGCTCGTTCAGCGAGCGCTACTGCACCGACGAGCTCGGCCGGCGGGTGCCCGCCATGAGCGGACCGGACGGCGAACTCGTCCCGGACGTCCGGGGAACCGTCTTCGCCGTGCCGCACTGGGCGCCGGTGCCGGAGGTCGTCGCGGCCCAACTGGCCGCCGACGCCGAGCGGGAGGCCAGGGAGGCGGCGCAGGCCGCGCAGGAGTTCCCGTTCGAGGTCACCAAGGCGCTGCACTTCTCCAACGGCGGCGGCGTCTACCTGGCCACCGACCAGCGCGACGGCCGGCAGGTCGTCCTGCGCGAGGCCCGCCCGCACGCCGGCCTCGACCACGCCGACCGCGACGCCGTCCAGCGGCTGCTGAGCGAGCGCCGGGTGCTGGAGGCCCTCGCCGGACTGGACTGCGTGCCCGCGCTCCACGAGTACCGGCAGGTCTGGGAGCACCACTACCTGGTCGAGGAGTACATCGAGGGCGAGCGGCTGGAGGAGGTCTTCACCCGCACCTGCCCGCTCGCCCACCCCGACCCGGACGAGGCCGAGTTGGCCGAGTACACCGCCTGGGCGCTCGACGTGGTCGAGCAGGTCGCCGGCATGCTGGCGGCGCTGCACGAGCGCGGGCTGGTCTTCGGCGACCTCCACCCCAACAACGTGCTGATCCGGCCGGACGGGCGCTGCGCGCTGGTCGACTTCGAGATCTCCTTCCCGGCCGACGACGCCACCGCTCCCCCGCTGGGCGCGCCCGGCTTCGTCTCGCCCTCGGCCCGGCGCGGCACGGCGGTGGACGCGTACGCCCTCGCCGCGCTGCGGCTCTACCTCTTCCTGCCGGTGAACCACCTGCTCGCGCTGGACTCGGGCAAGGCCGAACTGGCCGCCCGGGAGATCTCCGCGCGCTACCCCGTCGACCCGGGCTTCGGGGCCGAGGTCGCCGGGGCGCTGCACCGGGCGGCCGGCGGGAAGCTGCCGCCCGGCGCCACCGAGCGCCGCCCGGCAGCGGCCGACGGCCCGGCGCCGTCGCGCCCGGCCTGGCCGCAGGCACCGGCGGCGGACACCGGGGCCTGGCTCCCGGTGCTGGACTCGCTGGCCGCCGGCATCCTGGCCACGGCCACCCCCGAACGCGCCGACCGCCTCTTCCCCGGGGACGTCGAACAGTTCGGGCCGACCCACAACGGCCTGGGCCTCGCCTACGGGGCGGCCGGCGTCCTGCACGCCCTGGCGGCCTGCGGCCGGCCCGCCCCCGCCGAGCACACCGACTGGCTGATCACCCGCACCGGCGCCGCGCCGGACCTGCCGACCGGGCTGTACGACGGACTGACCGGCATCGCCTGGGCGCTGGCCCGCCTCGGCGCCCCGGACGCGGCCGGCGCGCTGGTCGAGCGGCTGCTCGCCGCCGAGCTGCCGCTCGACCCGGGGCTCGGTTCCGGCCGCGCCGGCATCGCGCTCGGCCTGCTCGACCTGGCCGGGCCCCTGGGCCGGGACCACCTGGCCGAAACGGCGCTGAAGCTCGGGCACGAGCTGGCCCGGGAGGAGCGGGCGCCGCAGCTGCGCGGCCTGCTGGACGGCTGGAGCGGACAGGCCGCGCTCTTCCTGCGGCTGCACGGGCACACCGGCGACGGCGAGTGGCTGACGGCCGCCGAGGCGGCGCTCGGCCGCGAACTGGACGAGGCGGACATCACCGACGGGATGCTCTTCCTGCCCGAGGACCGCCACCGCCGCAAGCTCCCGTACCTGGCCGCGGGCGGCGTGGGCACCGCGACCGTGATCGCCGGACTCGCCCGGCGCACCGGCCCCGAGCGGCTGCCCGAGCGCTTCGCCGAGGCCCTGGCGGCCGCCGACCGCGCCTGCCTGCCGGACCTGATCGCCGCGGCCGGCCTGTTCGAGGGCCGGGCCGGACTGCTGCTGCACCAGCTGCGGACCGGGCAGCCGGCGGCGGCCGACCGCCACCTGCGGCTGCTGGAGTGGCACGTGATGGGCCATCGCGGCCACCTGGCCTTCCCCGGCTGCCGCTCGCTGCGGCTCTCGACGGACCTGGCCACCGGCGCCGCCGGGGTGCTGACCACCCTGCACGAGGCGGTGCTCGGCCCGGTGCCGCTGCCCGGCATCACCGACCTCGCCGACCTCGCCGACCTCGCCCGGGACTGACGCCCTCCGTCGTCGCCCGGCACCACCACCGACTTCCCCCGGCCCCCGGGCCGGGGGAGCACGGCCGCCGCCCGGTGGCCGCGATCACCTCACCGAAAGGAACGGACCATGTCGAAGATCCTGGCCCTCCAGGGCCTCGAAACCGAGACCGGCGCCTCGGCCTACACCTCCACCATCCTGCCGCCCAGCCACACCAGCAGCGCCCTGCACATGCGCTTCGAGGCCCCCGTCGCGGACGAGTCGGCCCGCTGATGACGAAGGTCCTGGCCCTCCAGGGCCTCGAAACCGAGGCCGGTGCCTCGGCGTACACCAACACCATCGAGCTGCCGCCCAGCCACTGGAGCGGCGCCGCGCACCTGCGCTTCGACGCGCCGGTGGCCGACGAGGAGAGGACGCACTGATGTCGAGGATCCTGGCCCTCCAGGGGCTTGAGAGCGACACCGCGCCGGCGGCGCTGACCATCAGCTTCATCAGCAGCCAGTCGCACGACTGGGTGGCCGGCCCGGTCGAGACCGGGAAGTAACCGCCGAGCGGCGGGGGGGGGGGGGGGGGGGGGGGGGGGGGGGGGGGGGGGGAGGGGGGGGAGGGGGGGGGGTCTCTCGTGTTCTCCCTCGTTTGTTCGCTGTTTGCTCCTCTG
>NZ_JBVITE010000003.1:0-148851 GCF_055575155.1 Kitasatospora sp. NPDC034533 | reverse complement strand
AACCACACCCCATTGAATATGTGTGTCACCCGCCCCTTGCGGCCCGGGAACCACCCCTCCAGGCTTCCCCCTCCCCCCTCCCCCCCCCCCCCCCCCCCCCCCCCCCCCCCTCCGCGCCCGGCCGGTCGCTCCCCCGGGCGGCGGTCGCCTCAGCTGCTGCCGAAGAACCCGAGCGCCCCGGCCGCGCAGACGCCGCCGACGCCCATGAAGACCGGGGTCAGCACCTTGATCTCCACCCAGCTGCCGGCCCGGAACCGCATGCCCTTCGGCGGCCCGACCGGGTACCAGCGCCTGCGCCCGACCGGTATCGGCCACAGCACCGGGCAGCCCGAGACGGTCAGCGCGTCGCCCAGGCAGTGCACCAGCGCGCCGAGCGCGATCGGCAGCCCGATCCACAGGTACTCCTGACCGGGCTCCTCGAACAGCCACTGCGAGCCGTTGCCGGGCTTGTCGAGGACCTCGGCGAGCATCCAGGCGCTGGCGGCCCCCAGCAGCCACACCAGGACGTCGCTGGAGACCCGGGCGTGGCGCCACAGCAGCCCCTCGATCGCCAGCACCATGTGCACGAACAGCACCACCAGCACGCCCCAGCGGCCCCCGTACCCGGCCACCGCCGCGGCGCCCGCCCCGCACAGCACCGCCCAGAGCCAGGTGTGGGTCAGCGTCCGGTGGCCGCCCGAGCGGCGCGGGTCGCCCTTGCCCCGGGTGGCCTTGTAGACGGCGTACGAGAGGTTGTCGATCACCTCGCAGAGCGCCCGGGACACCGGCCCGAACGCCCTGGATATCGTCGCCGCCTTGTGGTCCAGGTCCGGCGCCAGCGCCGCCCCCGCGCAGATCAGCGCGCCCGCGAGCAGGACCGGCCAGGGCATCGGCTCCCCCAGCCCGGCCGCAGCCGCCCCCACCCCGAGCCACGCGGCCGCGCCCGACAGCGAATGCGCCGGTCCCATCATGTCCGTACACCACCGATCCTCATCAGCTACGCCCTCTCCCTGAGGACCTGACATCACGGCAGCCTATCCGTCCATGATCACCGGGCGGGTTCCCCGCACGCGACGGCGCGCCCGGCCGGACCCGGCGGACCGGGGCCGGCGGCGGGCGCGCCCGAAGCCGCGGCGGTCAGGCCAGGCTCTTCTCCAGCGCGGCCAGGTAACTGCGCATCAGGTGGTCGCGGATGCCCTCGCCGTCCGGCGAGAACGCCGCGGCGCCCAGGCCCTTGGCCCGGTCGGTCAGCCCGGCGACCAGCCCCGTCCTCTCCTGGATCCGGCCCGCGTCGTCGATGTGGCGCAGCGCCTGGACGTGGGTGAAGGCGGGCTCCGGGGGCAGCTCGGGCACGATGTCGTTGCCGTGGACGAAGCGGAAGGTGCGCCCCTTCAGCCCCTTGTCGTACGCGGCGGCGAGCAGCCGGTCACAGGTCCGGGGCTGGCCGAAGGTGTAGACGCCGTCGGCGGCCAGGCGCGGGTCCTCCAGGTCGAGCCGGGCGGCGACCAGCATGGCCAGGGCCCCGCCGAGGCTGTGGCCGGTGAACCACACCGTCTGGTTGTCGGTCCGCAGGTCGGAGATGGCCTTGGCGACGCCCGGGTGGATCGATTCGAGCGCCTCGGCGAAGCCGTAGTGCACGAAGCCCGTGCGGGCGGGCCCCGGCCAGGGCGGGGTGGTGGCGTCGGTGAGCCAGTCGCGGATCTGCGCGGGCTCGGTGCCCCGGAAGGCGGTGACGATCATGTGGTCACCGGCCATGGTGTAGGCCTGGGTGTCCTGGAGGGGGAACGGCGGGGTGAAGCGCGTCTGGTGGTGGCGCACGGTGCCGAACCCCCAGGCGTGCGCCTGCTCCTCGATGGTGGCCTCGTCCTTGTAGGCGAGATCGGAGGCCTTGGCCAGCCAGTAGGCGTGCGGAAGGCTGTAGCCGGTGACGTGCTGGTCGAAGGTGGTGGGTACGGCCACGGGAGCGCTCCTGTCGGGTCGTCGGTCGGCCCGGCGGGCCCACCCCCGCACCCGCCGGCGGTGGCCCATCGTAGCGGCGCGGTGACCGGGGGTGATGGCACCCCGCCCGCTCAGCCCGCGCGGGTGCCGTCGAGGTAGGCGAGCACCGCGAGCACCCGGCGGTTGTCGTCGTCGGACGCCCCCAGGCCGAGCTTGGCGAAGATGCTGGAGGTGTGCTTGCTGACGGCCCCCTCGCTGAAGTGCAGCCGCTGGGCGATCGCCGCGTTGGAGCGGCCCTCGGCCATCATCGCGAGGACCTCGCGCTCCCTCGGGGTGAGCAGGGCGAGCGGCTCGTCGTAGGCGTTGCGGGCGAGCAGCCGGGCGATGACCTGGGGGTCCATCACGGTGCCGCCGGCGGCCACGGTGTGGACGGCGTCGACGAACTGGTCGGCCTTGGCGACGCGGTCCTTGAGCAGGTAGCCGACGCCGCCGGTGCCGTCGGCGATCAGTTCCCGGGCGTAGAGCTGTTCGACGTGCTGGGAGAGGACCAGGACGGGCAGGCCGGGCCGTTCACGGCGGGCGGCGAGCGCCACCTGGAGGCCCTCGTCGGAGTAGGTGGGCGGCAGCCGGACGTCGACCACCGCGATGTCGGGTCGGTGCTCGGCGAGTGCGGCGGCCAGCTCCGGGCCGCTCTCCACCGCGGCGACGACCTCGTGCCCGTGGGCGCCGAGCAGCAGCGAGAGGCCGTCCCTCAGCAGGACGAGGTCCTCGGCGAGGACAACACGCACGGTAGCTCCATGATCAGCCGGGTCGGACCCCCCGGGGGGCTGGTCAGCGTGAGCGTACCGTCGAACGCCGCCAGCCTGCGCCGGATGCCCCGCAGGCCGCTGCCCCGGGCGGGGTCGGCGCCGCCCCGGCCGTCGTCGGTGACTTCGGCGCGCAGCAGTCCGGCGGCGTGGGCGAGGTGCACGGTGGCGTGCCGGGCGTCGCCGTGCCTGACGGCGTTGGTGAGCGCCTCGCTGACGGCGAAGTAGACCGCCGACTCCACCGGAGCCTCCGCCCGCCCGGCCAGGTCGGCTCGGACCTCGACCTCCAGCGGGACGTCCAGCGCCAGCGCCCGCACGCCTTCGGCGAGGCCGCGTTCGGCGAGCACCGGCGGGTGGATGCCGCGCACCAGGTCGCGCAGTTCCTGGAGGGCCTGGGTGACGTTCTCCTGGGCGTCCGTCACCACCCGCTTCGCCTGCTGCGGGTCGCGGTCGATCAGCGCCGCGACGGCGCCGAGGCGCAGGCTCACGGCGACCAGCCGGGCCTGCGCGCCGTCGTGCAGGTCCCGTTCGATCCGGCGCAGTTCGGCGGCCTGGGCCTCGGTGGCGTCCAGCCGGATCTCGGTGAGCTGCTCGACCCGCCGGGCCAGCCGGGCGCGTTCGGTGGGGCCGAGCAGGAGGCGGGTCCACCGGCCGTGCAGGCGCAGCGCGGGCCGGGCGAGGGCGAGGCCGCCCGCCGCCAGGGCCAGGCCGAGCGGCGGGGCGAGGACGTCGCTCAGCGGGAGCAGGTCGTAGCCGGGGCCGGGCGCCGGCAGCAGGGGCTGCGCGAGCCCGTACAGGCCGTAGCCGACCAGCAGCGGGGGCGCGGCGGCGATGCCTCCGCCGACCACCGGGTCGGTGAGGGCCCACAGGATGTCGCGCCAGGTCGCCGGGTCCTTCCAGATCCAGCGGAGGTTGCGGGCCATGCTCGCGAACCGGCGGTTCCGGTGGTAGTCGTGGCCGGTCCAGAACCAGCCGTGCAGGGTGCGTTCCAGCCCGGGGCGCGGCCGGTAGGGCGACGGTACGGGCACCTGGGACCAGTGCCCGGCCACGCGGCGGGCGGCCTCGGCCGCGCGGCGGAGCAGCCGGACGGTCAGCAGGGCGAAGGGGAACAGCCCGAGCCCGCACCAGAGAACGGCGGCGAGCAGCACGAGCGCGCCCAGCGCGGCCCCGGCCGGTGTCAGCAGGGCCAGGACGGCGAGGCGCCCGAGCGCCCGGGCGGCCGGGCCCAGCGCTCGGACTCCTGCGGACTGCGGACTGCTCACGGGGTCTCCGGCTCTGAGGGGTCGACGGACGCCGCGCGGTCGACGGGCGCGGCGGACCCGGCGTGCGCCGCCCCCCGGTTCAGCCGGTGCGCCGCGACCAGCAGCCCCGCGCCGAGCAGGACGAACCCGCCCGCCGCCGGCGCCCGCCAGTCCGGGGGAAGGTACATGGCCGCGAACCAGCTCCGGTTGTCCGGCAGGAGGAACGCCATCGTCATCGCCACCGCGCCCTGCGGGGCGACGCCCAGTATCCCCGCGGTGGTCAGCAGTCCGACCGCCGCGGCGCGGCCGCCCGACAGCCGGTCCGGGTCGTCCCGCTCCGCCGGGGGCCGCCGGGCGCCCTTGCGCAGTGCGTCGAGCAGTTCCGGCCCGCTGGTCTCCAGCCGTCGCCGGGCGGCCCGGCCGAGCCACCACGCGGACAGCAGGCCGGTGCCGAGGCCCACCACCGCCCCGGCCCAGCGCAGCGGCGCGCTGGGCAGCAGGGTGCCGGCCAGGACGACGCCGACGGCGGGCAGGGCGGCGAGCAGTTGGAGCAGCAGGACGGCCAGGCCCTGCATCCGGCCCTGGTCGGCGCTCTCGTCGCCGAGGGCGTCCAGCGGGTTGCCGCCGGGCAGGTCGGGGGCGGGCGCCGGGCCGAGCAGGGACGTCAGCGGCACCAGTCCGGCGCCGGCGCCGAGGACGGCGGGCAGGGCGGCGAGCAGCCACGGCCAGGCCCGCCCGGGCGGGACGGCGGCGCTCGCGGCCAGGGTGAGCAGCAGCGCGGCCGGGCCCACGACGATCAGCCAGGCCAGCTGCCGGGCCCGGACGTCGACCCGTTCGGCGCCGGGTACGACCAGGGTCAGCCAGAGCGCTCCGGCGTCCAGGCCGTACAGGTTGGCGCCCAGCGAGCCGGCGAACAGCGCGGTGACCACGCCGGTCCACGGCACCAGGGCGTCGAAGCCGCCGAGCAGCGGGAGCAGGCCGGTGGACACGCCGGTCCACAGCGCGGCCCGCAGGGCGCGGGCCCGGCGCGGGTCGCGCGCCCACAGGCGCAGTTCCTTGCCGAGGACGGCGCCGGTGGGGGTGTCGGGGAGCGCCCTCAACGGGACGGCCCGCGGACGGGCGGCCAGCCGTCCGACGGCCGCCGTGCGACCCCCGGCGGCCGTGCCGCGCGCCGACTGCCGGGCCAGCAGGGCGGCCCAGACGTCGAACAGCAGGAAGCAGAGGGCGAGCAGTCCGCCGAGGCAGGCCGCCACCAGCGCCCAGTCCCCGCGCCGGGCGGCGTCCACCGCGACCACCGACCAGCCCGAGGGCAGCAGCCGTACGGCGGTGCCCACGCCGCCCGCCCACTCGCCGGTGAGCAGCCGCACGAAGAAGCCGATCGCGAACCAGCCGGTGTTGAGGAAGCCGATGACCAGGCCGAGCAGCAGCGCGGCCAGCTCCCGGCCGAGCCGCGCGCGGGCCGCGCCGCCGAGGATCCGCAGGGTGAGCTTGGACAGCACCACCACGAACAGCAGGTGCAGCAGCAGCGCGGGGACGGCGACCAGGGCGGGCAGCGGCCCCAGCCCCGCGCCGAAGACGAGCAGCACGGTGAAGGCGACCAGGCTGACCAGCGGGGTGACGCCGACGAAGGAGGCGCCGAGCATTCCGAGCGCGAGGGCGCGCGGGCGCCACGGCACCAGGGTGAAGTAGTCGAGCCGCAGGGTCGGGTCCCCGCCGGTGACGGTCGGTCCGAGCGCCCAGCCGGCCGTCCAGACCAGCAGTACGGCGGCGATCACGCCGGTCCCGGCCTCGGGGGTGGGGAAGTCCGCCAGGCCCAGCAGCGCGGTGCCGACGGCCGCGAGGAGGCCGGTGACCGCCCCGAGGACCAGGCTCGCGGCCCGGGGGCCGGACATCGACCGCCGCAGGACGGCCAGTTTCATCCCGGTCAGGACGCCAACCACGACAGCCCCTCCGCTCCCCCGGTCCCTGCCCCGACCAGCTCGACGAAGGCCTCCTCCAGGCCGCGTCCGGCGCGGACCTCGTCCACCGGTCCGGCCGCCAGGACCCGGCCCGCGGCGATCACCCCGACGTGGTCGCAGAACCGTTCGACCAGGGCCATCACGTGGCTGGACAGCACCAGCGAGCCGCCGGAGGCGACGAAGCGCCGCAGGATGACCCGGATGGTCGCGGCGGACAGCGGGTCGACGGCCTCGAAGGGCTCGTCCAGGACCAGCAGCCGGGGGGCGTGCAACAGGGCGGTGGCCAGGCCGATCTTCTTGCGCATCCCCGTGGAGTAGTCGATGACGGGGGTGCGCTCGGCCCCGTCGAGTTCCAGCACGGCGAGCAGTTCCTCGGCCCGGGCGTCCGCGGTGGCGGCCGGCAGACCGCGCAACCGGCCCAGGTAGTGGAGCAGTTCGCGCCCGGTCAGCCGCTCGGGCAGCATCATGCCGTCGGGCAGCACCCCGACCAGCGCCTTGGCCCGCACCGGGTCGCTCCACACGTCCGCCCCGAGGATCTCGGAGCTCCCGGCGTCCGGCCGCAGCAGCCCGACGGCCATCGACAGCGCGGTGGTCTTCCCCGCGCCGTTGGGCCCCACCAGCCCGTAGCAGGACCCACGCGGGACCACCAGGTCCACCCCGTCCACCGCGGTGTGCGACCCGAACCGCTTGCGCAGCCCCGACAGCCGCAGCGCCGGGGCCTCCCGTCCCGTCCCCGCCGTACTTCCCGGCACCTCGTCCTCCCCGCGTCGTCACGGCCGCCCGGCGACGGGCGGCTCGTGATCAACGCTAGGAACGGCGGGACACCGGCGGAATCCACCTGCGCCCCCGGCGGGGGTGGGTCCAGACCCACCCCCCTTGGCGTCAGGCCCAGGGCGGCTTGCCCCGCCCGTCCGCCCACAGGGCGAGCGCGCGCCGGTCGACGGTGCGGATGCCGACCCGGGAGCAGAACGCGGCGGCGGCCTTGGTGAAGGAACTGGTCGTCACCACGGCGGCCAGGTCGCAGCGGTGTATGTCGCGGTAGGTCCCGTTGACCGTCTGGACGTCCCGGGAGCCGACGAAGGTCCGCGGCCCGTACCGCTTCGCCTGGATGAGGATCCGCTGCCCGGTGGGGGTGGTGGCCAGCACGTCCGCCGCGAGGTCGCCGGAGCCGCCGACCACCGTCACCGCCGTGCAGCCGTCCCGGCGGCACAGGTCCGCCAGCGCGTGCTCGAAGGCCTTCGGGGTCATCGCCAGGAACGGGCCGATGTGCCGCAGTCCGGCGGTCCGCGCGTCCAGCTCCCGCTGCCTGGTCCGCACCCGGGCGCGCCGCACGGCGACCCCGGCCCCCGCGCCAAGGGCCAGCAACGCGCCGACCAGCAGCAGGTGGTGGGCCATCCACTGGAGCGCCAGCAGGACCAGGGCGAGCGCGACCAGTGCGGCCACGCCCACCGCCGCCGGATGGCGCCTGGCCGCCCGGCGCACCAGACGGACGGCGATCGGCCGGCGTCGCCGGACGGGCCTGCGGGTCACAGCACTCCCCCTCGCACCACGGTGTCCGGACGAGCCTAGGGCCGGCCGCCTCCCGTGCGCCTGCGATCCACCGAACTCCACCTGCCGGGTTGCCGAGTTGACCGGATACCGGCGGCCGACGGCCGAACCCCGCGGGCCTTCCCTGCCGCCCGTCCCGCCTGCTCAGCCCGCTCAGCCCCGCCGGCCCGGGCGACCAGGGCGGCCCGGGCGGCCGTGGTGTCCCGAGCCGGGCGAACCGGCCTTCGGCCGTCGCGGCTCGACGTAGTCGATCAGCTGCATCATCCCGAGGTCCTCGTGCTGGAGCTGGTGGCAGTGCAGCACGGTGCGGCCGGTGAAGTCCTCGTACTTGACCAGGAAGGTGAAGGTGTCGCCCGGCCTCCCGCCCGCCAGGCTGATGGTGTCGTGCCACACCGGGGGGTCGAGCCGCTCGCCGTTGCGGTGGGTGACGAGGAAGTGGTTGGTGTGCAGGTGGAAGGAGTGGTGGAAGACCGGCCGGTCGTCGTCGGTGTGGACGGTCCAGCGTTCGACGGCGTCGAGTTCCAGGGTGTGGTTGACGTAGTCCGGGTCGAACAGGCCGTAGGCGGGGTCACTGGTGAGGTCGCCGTCGGGGTCGGCCGCGGGGGTCGGGTTGCTGCCGAGGATGCGGTAGGCGTTGGGGAACGGCCTGGGGAAGACGCCCGCGTCGACGTGGAACACCACCCTGCGGTCGTCGTCCGGGTCGGCGACGTCGTCCTCGTCGAGGAACGGCTTGCCCTGCGGCAGCGCCTCCGGCAGCCGCATCGGCGGCTGGACGGCCTCCCCCGAGACCCGGACCGTCATCAGCGGGGCGGACACGCCCTCGGCCCGCAGCTCGTACGTCCCGGGGTCGCCGCCCAGCACCAGCACGTCGGCGCGGTTGCCGGGGGCCATGACCAGCGTCGTGGCGGCGACCGGCGCGGGGAAGGTGATGCCGTCCTGGGCGATCTGGTACAGCGTCAGCTCGCCGTCGCCGTCCGTCACCTGGAGCGCGAGCGTGGTGAACGCGAGGGCCGCCACCAACCGCCAGCGCTGGACCTCGCCCGGACGCAGCACCAGGGTGGGGTTGACCTCGCCGTTGACGGTGAAGGTCGGCGCGACGGCGGCCAGCGCGTCGCCGGAGGTGAACGCGGGGACCTCCCCGTCCTTGAGCCGGAGTTCGTTGACGCACACGACCAGGTCGGCGGCGGCCGCGATCTCCGGCACCTCGTCGACGTCGCCCTCGACGATGATGACCCCGGCCATCCCCCCGGCGATCTGCACGGCGGTGGAGCCGTGCACGTGGGGGTGGTACCAGTAGGTCCCGGCCGGGTGGCCGTCCGGGATCTCGACGGTGGTCAGGTACTCCGGCTCCGGGGCGCCGGCCTCGACCTCGTCGGCGGTGCGCGGCCGGAACTCGCGCAGGATGTTGTCCGCGTTCCCGGACGGGGAGACGTGCAGGCCGTGGGTGTGCAGGTTGAAGGTGTTCAGGTGGTGCGGGCGGTTGTGGCTCCCGCGGTGGGGGCGGTCGGGCGGCAGGCCGTTGATCTGCCTCAGCCGCAGGACGTCCCCGGCGCGCACCCGCAGGGTCGGCCCGGGGACGGTCCCGTTGTAGGTGCGCGTGGTGGCCGTCCCGTAGCCGGGGATGTCGGTGTCCGTGAACCGCACGTCAAGCGTCTGTTCGAGCACCGCCCGCGGTCTCCCGCCGGCCGTCTGCGCCGCCCCGGCGGGTGCCTGCGGGCGCCGTACGGCCGGCTGCGGGAAGGAGGCCGCGGCCGCCGCCGAGGGGAGGACGAGGATGCCGTCGGCGGTGGCCGCGAGGGCGGCCGTGGGGAGGGCCTTGAGCAGGGCCCGACGACTGATTCCGACATTTTCTCTCATAGCCGGGCAATGTAGGTCGATTCGCACACCTCCCCGGTCAGGCACACCGCGTGCCCGCCGGGGGTTGGGCCTTCCGTGCGCGGGGCCGGTGCCCGGCTACGCGTGCTCCGGGTGCGTCAGGTTCGCCCCGGTGCGCGGGTCGAACACGTGGATGCGCGCGGTGTCCACCCACAGCTCCAGCGGCCCGCCCTCGGCGGCCCGGGTGGCCGGGTCCAGCCGGGCGACCACCCGGTGCCCCTGCATCCCGGTGTCGGCCCGGCCCGAGTCGGCGGCCAGTTCCACCAGTTCGTCGGTGAGCGCCGGCCCGCCCTCCTCGGTGAAGTGGACGTAGACGTCCGAGCCCACCGACTCCCGGACCTCGACGGTCACCGTGACGGTGACCCCGCCGGCGTGGCCCTCGGCCAGGGCGGCGTCCTCGAAGTCCTCGGGGCGGATGCCGACGATCAGCTCGCGCGGCGCGTCCGCGCGCTCCAGGGCCCGCCGGGTGCGGTCGTCCAGCGGCAGGCCGCCCAGCGAGGTGCGCAGCGCGCCCTCCTCCAGCACGGCGCCGAGGAAGTTCATCCCCGGCGAGCCGATGAACCCGGCGACGAAGAGGTTCACCGGTTCGTCGTACAGGTGCTGCGGGGAGCCGACCTGCTGGACGACGCCCGAGCGCATCACCACCACCCGGTCGCCGAGCGTCATCGCCTCCACCTGGTCGTGGGTCACGTAGACGGTGGTGGTGCCCAGGCGCCGTTGCAGGGCGGCGATCTGGGTGCGCATCTGCACCCGGAGCTTGGCGTCCAGGTTGGACAGCGGCTCGTCCATCAGGAAGGCCTTGGGGTCGCGGACGATCGCCCGGCCCATCGCCACCCGCTGGCGCTGCCCGCCGGAGAGGTTGGCGGGCTTGCGGTCGAGGTGCCGGGTGAGGTCCAGGATGCGGGCGGCCTCCTCGACCTTCTCCGCGATGACCCGTCCGTCCACCTTGGCCAGGCGCAGCGCGAAGCCCATGTTGTCGCGCACGCTCATGTGCGGGTACAGGGCGTAGCTCTGGAAGACCATCGCGATGTCCCGGTCCTTGGGCGCCCGGTCGTTGACCACCTCCCCGGCGATCCGCAAGGTGCCCTCGGTGATGTCCTCCAGCCCGGCGATCATGTTGAGCGTGGTGGACTTGCCGCAGCCGGAGGGGCCGACCAGGATCACGAACTCGCCGTCGGCGATGGTGAGGTCGACGTCGCGCACGGCGAGGGCGCCGTCCGGGTAGCGCTTGGTGATGCCGTCGAGGACGATCTCGGCCACGATCCGCCTTCCTGGCCCGCCGGGTGGGGCGGGCTCGACCTTCGGGGACTCAACCCTTGACTGCGCCGGCGGTGAGCCCGGCGACGATGCGGCGCTGGAACAGCAGCACGAAGACCACGATCGGGATGGTGATGATCACCGCGGCGGCCGCGATCGAACCGGTCGGCTGCTCGAACTGAGAGCTGCCGGTGAAGAAGGCGATGGCGGCGGGCACGGTCCGGGCCGAGGTGGTGGAGGTCAGCGAGATGGCGAACAGGAAGTCGTTCCAGCAGAAGATGAAGACCAGGATGCCGGTGGTGAACACGCCGGGTGCCGCCAGCGGGGCGATGACCAGCCGGAACGCCTGCCACGGGGTGGCGCCGTCCACCTTGGCGGCCTTCTCCAGGTCCCAGGGGATCTCCCGGAAGAACGCCGAGAGCGTGTAGATCGCCAGCGGCAGCGAGAAGGTCATGTACGGGATGATCAGCCCGGGCCAGGTGTCGAACAGGCCGAGCGCCCGCTCGATGTCGAACAGCGGCGAGACCAGCGAGATCGGCGGGAACATCGCGATCAGCAGGGACACCCCGATCAGCAGCCGCTTGCCGGGGAAGCGCAGCCGGGCCACCGCGTACGCGGCCATGGTGCCGAGCACGACGGCGACGGTGGTGGCGATCACCGCGATGCCGATCGAGTTCACCAGCGCGCGGGTGAACTCCGAGGTCTGGAAGATGCCGCGGTAGTTGGCCAGGGTCCAGCGGCGGGGCACGAAGGCGCCGTCGGAGAGCGTGCTCGGGTCCTTGAAGGAGAGCGCCACGATCCACCACACCGGGAAGAGCGCGTAGAGCACCACCACCAGGTTGGCGACGCCCCAGCCGGTGAGCGTCCGGGCGGAGCGGCCGCTCATCGCCGCTCCGGTTCCGCGCCCGGCGTCGCCGCGCCGAACAGCTTGACGAAGACCAGGGCGATCAGCGCCACGCAGACGAAGATCAGCACCGAGATGGCCGAGCCGATGCCCAGGTTGAGCGCGGTGAACAGGTTGTCGTAGCCGAGGATCGACACCGAGCCGGTGCCGTTGGAGCCGCCGGTCAGCACGTACACGTTGTCGAAGATCCGGAACGCGTCCAGGGTCCGGAACAGCAGCGCGACCAGGATCGCCGGCTTCATCAGCGGCAGGACGACCAGCCGCAGCCGCTGCCCGAAGCTCGCGCCGTCCACCATCGCCGCCCGGACGGTCTCCTCGGGCACCAGCGCCAGGCCCGCGAGCAGCAGCAGCGCCATGAACGGGGTGGTCTTCCACACCTCCGCGAGGATGATCAGGGCGATGGCCGGCCACTGCTCGGTGAGCGGCGCGCTGCCCTGCGGCAGCAGGGCGGCCAGGTAGCCGGTGCCCGGAGTCCACGCGTACTGCCAGGAGTAGGCGGCGACCACGGTGACGATCCCGTACGGCACCAGGACCGCGGTGCGCACGGTGCCGCGGCCGAAGACCGCGCGGTGCATCACCAGCGCGAGCGCCAGGCCGAGCACCAGCTCGACGGTCACCGACACCGCGGTGACCAGCGCCGTGACGCCGAGCGCCCGCCACCAGAACGGCGAGGTCAGCACCGCGCCGTAGTTGGCGAGCCCGACCCAGTGCGCCTGGCCGGGGAAGCGCAGGTCGTAGCGCTGGAGGGAGAGGTACACCGCGTAGCCGATCGGGTAGGCGGTGACCGCGAGCATCACGATCACCGCGGGCGCGCACAGCAGCAGGCCCAGCCGGCGCTCCTGGCGGACGCCGCGCGACGGCTCGGCGGGCCTCGGTAGGGCCGCGGCGGCGGCCTCGGTGGACGGTGTCACGGGATCAGCCCCTTCGAGCCGAGGGCCGCCTGGATCTGCCCGCGGAGGTCGGCCACGTCCTGCTCCGGGCGGATCCCGGCGGGCGGGGAGAGGGTGTGCGAGACGGCGATCGAGACGTTCTGGTAGGCCGGGGTCAGCGGCCGCACGTTCGCCGAGTCGAGCGCGGCCAGCACGTCGGCGGCGAACGGGTAGCTGGAGACGAGCTCCGGCGTGGTGTACAGGCCGCGCAGCGAGGGCGGGAGGCCGCCCTTGAGCGCGTTGGTGAGCTGGTTGTCCCGGTCGCGCAGGCAGAGGGTGGCCTCGGCGGCGAGGTCGGGGTGCCGGCTGTAGGCGCCCACCGCGAGGTCGATCCCGCCGATGGTCACGGTCGCGGGCCGGCCCTCCGTCACCGCGGGGTACGGGGCCCAGCGGAAGTGCGGGAACAGGTCGGGCCGGTTGGCCTTCATCGAGGGGTAGACGAAGGGGTAGTTGAGTTCGAAGGCGGCCGTGCCGGACTCCATCGCCAGCCGGTTCTGGTCCTCCATCTGGTTCGCCTGCGACGGGTCGGCGGCCACCGAGTCCGCCAGGTCGCGCATCACGGCGGCGGCGGTGACGGCGGGCGCCCCGAGCGAGGGCGCCTGGGCGTCGGGGGTGAGGATCGAGCCGCCCGCGCTGGTCACCAGCGTGTTGAACCAGACCGTCAGCCCCTCGTACTGGGCGCCCTGGATCTCCACCAGGTGCGGCCTGCCCTCGTCCGCCAGGCGCTTCGCCTCGGCGAGCATCTGCGCCCAGGTCGCGGGCGGGGTGGGCACCAGGTCGTCGCGGTACCAGAGCAGCTGGGTGTTGGAGTTGTAGGGCACCGCGTACAGCCGGCCCCGCCAGGTCGCGGTGCGCACCGCCGCGTCCAGGGTGTCGGCGGTGGCCCGCTCGGCCATCGTCCCGGTCCACTCGCGGATCCACCCCGCCTCGGCGAACTCGGCGGGCCAGGTGACGTCCAGGCCCAGGATGTCCACCCCGGCGTCGTGCGCCGCCATCCGGCGCACCAGCTGCTGGCGCTGGCCGTCCGCGCCGCGCGGCAGCTTGTTGTAGCGGATCGTGTAGCGCCCGCCGGACAGCTGCCCGCAACGGTCGGCGGCCTGCTGGAGGGCGCCCGAGTCGTCCGGGAAGTTGTACCAGTCCAGGACGGTCGGGCCGGCGCCGCCGCCACCCCCGCAGCCCGTCAGGGCGGAGGCGAGCACGGACAGCCCGGCGGCGGCGCTCGCCCACCGCGAGCGGAATCGGAGGACCCTCGGCATCGTTCTCCCGGGCTCGGACGGGCCGTCCGGCCGACCCTAGGCCGTGCCCGGCCCGGCGCCCCGCCTCGCCCCGGGCGTGCCGCGCCGCCGACCAGCCGGACGGCCGAACCCGGGGCGTCCGTCACCCCCGGTGACCAGGGGCGGCTCCGGGAGGCGGCGGCCCGGGACGGCGCGGATACTGGGCCCTGTCCGGCCGATCCTGCCCGGCCCGCGACGCCGGACAGGCCCCGGGGCCGCACCCGGCACTCCGGCTGCCGGGGCCGCACCGCACCCGAGGAGCACGCCGTGACCGGACCCGTCGTCGTCGGATTCGACGGCTCACCCGAGAGCCTGGCCGCCGCCGCGTGGGCCGCCCGCGAGGCGCAGCGCCGGGGCCTGCGCCTGGACGTCCTCCAGGCCTGGCCCCGGCCCAAGCACCTCCCGCCCGGGACCGAGTCCGGCGACCGCCCCGTACTCGCCCGGCTCGCCGAACGCGAGGGGGAGTTGCGCGCGCTGGCGCCGCAGGTCGCGGTCTCCGCCTCGTCCGTGGCCGCCGATCCCGTCGAGGCCCTGGAGGCCGCCGCGCACGACGCCGCCGTCCTGGTGCTCGGCTCGCGCGGGCTGGGCACGGTGCGCGGCTTCCTGGTCGGCTCGGTCAGCCAGGAGGTGCTGCGCCGGGCGGCCTGCCCGGTGGTGCTGGTCCGGTCCGACGGGGACGAGCCGGACGGCCCGGTGACCGTCGGCCTGGACCTGGCGCACCCGGCGGACGCCGTGCTGGACTTCGCCTTCGAGGCCGCCGCGCTGCGCTCGGCGCCGCTGCGCGTCATCCACGTCTGGTCCCCGCCGGCCGGCAGCGAGTACATGGCCTACGGCGCGATCGGCGGCCTGGAGCCGGAGGTCTCCGCCGTCGAGCGGTCCGGGCTCGCCGAGGCGCTGGAGCCGTGGCGGGAGCGGCACCCCGAGGTGGCGGTGACCACCGACCTGATCCGCGGCAAGGCCTCCGTCGACCTGGTGGACGCCGCGGCGGCGGCCCGGCTGCTGGTCGTCGGCCGCCGGCTGCGGCGGATGCCGCTGCGCCACCACCACCTGGGGCCGGTGGCGCACGCCGCGATCCACCACGTGCACTGCCCGGTCGCGGTCGTCCCGTACGGCTGACCGGGCCGGGCCCCGGAGAGGACCCGGCGGCGCGCTACAGTCCGGTGCCATGACCGAATCCGTACGCCCGCCCTTCGGGAACTTCACCACCACCGCCCCGGCCCTGGAGGTCTGCGCGGACCTCGTCACGCCGGTCGCCGAAGCCCTGAAGAACTGGGACGCGCCCGGTGCCGCCGCCTCGGTGCTCTACGTGGACAGCGACCCGCAGCACGCGGACACCGCGGTGTTCTGCGAGGCCTACGACGTGCCGCTGGAGGCCTCCGCGAACTGCGTGGTGGTCGCCGCCAAGCGCGCCGGGGAGGTCACCCTGGCCGGGTGCCTGGCCCTGGCCACCACGCGGGTGGACGTGAACAAGGTGGTGCGCACCCACCTGGGGGCGCGCAAGGCCTCCTTCGCGCCGATGGACACCGCGGTCGAGCTGACCGGCATGGAGTACGGCGGCATCACCCCCGTCGGCCTGCCCGGCGGCTGGCCGCTGCTGATCGACGAGGCGGTGGCCGCGGCCCCGTACCTGCTGGTCGGCAGCGGCCGGCGCCGCGGCAAGCTGATCCTGCCGGGGTGGGCGCTGGCGGCGCTGCCGGGTGCCCGGGTGCTGCCGGGCCTCGCGGGCTGAGCCGGCCCGGTTGGCTCGGGCGCCCGCGCTCAGCGTTCCCGGGGAGTCAGGCCGACCGGGCAGACCACCGGGGTGCCGTGCACCGGGTCGGTGAGGATCGCGCTCTCCACCCCGTACAGCTCGCGCACCAGCTCGGGGGTGACGATGTCGCGCGGGGCGCCCTGGGCGGCCACCTTCCCGTCCCGCATGGCCACCATGTGGTCGGCGTAGCGGCAGGCGGTGGTGAGGTCGTGCAGGACGAGGACGACGGTGCGGCCGCGCTCGGTCAGGCCGCGCACCATCTCCAGCACCTCCAGGGCGTGGCCCATGTCCAGCGCCGAGGTGGGTTCGTCCAGCATCAGGATGTCGGTGTCCTGGGCGACGGCCATCGCGATCCAGGCGCGCTGGCGCTGGCCGCCGGAGAGGGTGTCCAGCGGGCGGTCGGCCAGGTCGTGGAGGTCGGCGGCGGTGAGCGCGTGCTCGACCGCCTCGGCGTCGGCGGCGGACCACTGCCGCAGCAGGCCCTGGTGGGGCTGGCGGCCGTAGCGGACCAGGTCACGGACGGTCAGCCCGTCGGGGGCGGTGGCGGACTGCGGCAGCAGGCCGATGATCCGGGCGATCGCCCGGGTGGACAGCGAGGTCAGCGGCTTGCCGTCGAGCAGCACGGCGCCGGAGCGCGGGGCGATCGTCCGGGCCAGGCCGCCGAGCAGGGTGGACTTGCCGCAGCCGTTGGGGCCGACGATGACGGTGACCTGCCGCTGCGGCAGTTCGAGGTCCAGCTCGCGGACGACGACGGTGCGGTCGTGGCCGAGGCTGAGCGCGCTGGTCGCCAGCCGGGGGGCCGGCGCGTCGGCGGCGGCGGTCGCGGTGCGGGCGGTCATGCGGTCCTCCGGGGACGGGTGGTGAGCAGCAGCCAGAGCAGGTACGGGCCGCCCACGACGGCGGTGACCAGGCCGGCCGGCACCTCGATCGGCGACAGGGCGGTGCGGCCGATCAGGTCGGCGAGCAGGGTGAAGGCGGCTCCGGCGGCGGCCGAGGTGAGCACCGGCACGCAGCGCGGTCCGGCGATCCGGCGAGCGGCCTCGGGAGCGGCGAGCGCGATCATGCCGAGCGGTCCGGCGACGGCGACGGCCAGTCCCGCGCAGACCACGGCGACCGCCAGCACGCCGATCCGCAGGCCGCGCACCCGCACGCCCAGCCCGGTGGCGACGGCGTCGGAGAAGCGCAGCAGCGACAGCCGGCGGCCGAGCAGCACGGCGGCGGGCAGGCAGAGCAGCAGCCCGAGTTCGAGGTGGCCGACGGTGTCGGCGTCCCGGCTGTTGAGGGTGCCGACCGTCCAGCCGTACGCGGCGTTGGCGGCGTCGATGGCGGCGCGGGAGAGCATCAGGTTGGTCACCGCGCCGAAGACCGCGCCGATGCCGAGGCCGACCACCAGGAAGCGGTAGCCGTTGCGGCCGGCTCCGCCGCCGAGGGCGAAGGCGAGCGAGGCGGCGGTGGCGGCGCCCACCAGGGCGGCGGCGGAGGGCAGCAGCTGGGTGGCGACGCCGGTGACGGAGGCGACGGCGAAGGCGGTGGCGCCCTCGTTGAAGCCGACTGTGTCCGGGGTGGCCAGCCGGTTCTGGGCGAGGGTCTGCATCAGGCAGCCCGCGACGCCGAGGGCGGCGCCGACGGCCAGCGCGGCCTCGGCGCGGGGCAGCCGCAGCTTCTCCACCAGCAGGACGTCGCGCGCGGTGCCGTCGCCGAAGGCGGCCCGCAGGGCGGTCACCGGGTCGAGGTTCGTCTCCCCGACGGCCAGGCAGACGGCGGTGACCGCGACGAGGGCGAGCAGCAGCACCGCGCAGCCGATCAGCGGCCGGACGGGGACAAGCACGGAGCGGCCGCCCAGGGCGAGCAGCCTGGTGCCGGGCGGGACGGATCGGGGCGGCGCGGGCTGTCGCGGGGCGGGCTTCCGCGCGTCCGACGTTCGCGCGTCCGACGTTCGCGGCGCGGCCGAGGCGGTGTCAGGGGCCGAGGCGGTGTCAGGGGTCGCGGCGGCGTCCACCGCGGCGTTCACGGGGGTGTTCGGGGGGTGGTTCACGGGGGCCTTCACAGCGAGGGCATCCGGTGCGAGCGGACGACGGCGACCAGGACGGGGGCACCGCACAGGGCGGTCATCACGCCGAGCGGCATCTCGTACGGGCGGGCGACCAGCCGGGAGGCCACGTCGGCGAGCAGCACGACGGCCGGCCCGAGCAGCGCGGACACCAGGAGCAGCCGGCGCAGGTCCGGGCCGACCAGGGCCCGGGCGGCGAAGGGCACCACCAGGCCGACGAAGGAGACCGGCCCGGCGATCGCCGTGGCACCGCCGACCAGCAGCGCGACGGCGGTCACCGCGAGGGCGCGGGCCCGGCGGGGCTTGTGGCCCAGGCCGGTGGCGACGTCGTCACCGAGGCTGAGCGCGGTCAGGGCCGGGCCGGAGAGCAGCGCCAGCACCAGACCGAGCAGCAGGACCGGCAGCACCGCCACCAGTTGGTCGGTGCCGCGCCCGGCCACCGAGCCGATGGTCCAGAACCGGATCTCGTCGGCGGCCCGGGCGTCGGACAGCAGCAGTACGGAGGAGCCGGCGTTCATCAGCCCGCTCAGCGCCGCGCCCGCGAGCACCAGCCGGACGGGGTCGTCGCCGGTGCCGCGCAGCCGGGCCGCGCCGAGGGCCAGCAGGCAGCCGGCGGCGGCGCCCAGCACGGCGACGTACGGGCCGACACTGGCGGCGCTGGCGCCGAGCACGAGCGCGATCACGACGGCGAAGGAGGCCCCGGTGCTGACACCGAGCAGGCCGGGCTCGGCCAGCGGGTTGCGGGCGGCGGCCTGGAGCACGGTGCCCGCCACGCCGAGGGCGAGGCCGACCGCGAGGGCCACGGCGGTGCGCGGGGCACGCAGCTGGAACACGGTGAACCGGGAGTCGGAGTCGCCGTCACCGAGCAGGGTGGCGAGCGCCCGTGACGGCCCCACGTCGCCCGCGCCGAGCAGCAGGCTCGCCAGCACGGCGGCCAGCAGTATCGCGCCGGCGGGCAGCAGTCCGCGCAGCAGGAGTGATCGGGTTGTCACACCGGGCCTCTCCATCGGGGTCTTGAGTATGGTTAGGCTAACCTCAGGAAAACGGTTCGCCCGTAAACTACCATTCCTCGGAGAACACCCATGCTTGGCACCCGCTTTACCAAGACCCTGCTCGGCGCGGCCGTCGTCGGCGCCCTCTCCCTGGGCCTGACCGCATGCGGCTCCTCGGGGTCCGACGGTTCCTCGGGTGACGCGGGCTCCTCCTCCACCACCGCCGCGAAGGGCGGCAAGCGCAGCATCGACACCGCCTTCGGCGCCGTCGAGGTCCCGGCCGAGGCCAAGCGGGTCGTCGCCCTCAACGACACCTCGCTGGACACCGCCATGTCGCTGGGCGTCACCCCGGTCGGCACCAGCTCCAGCCGCGGCGGCACCACTGCCCCGGCCTACCTGAAGGCCGACGGCATCCCGCTGGTCGCCACGGTCAAGGAGCCCAACATCGAGGCCATCCTGAAGGCCACCCCCGACCTCATCCTGGCCTCCTCGGGCATCGAGAAGTCCCAGTACGACAAGCTGTCCGCGGTGGCGCCGACCATCGTGCCCAAGGCCGGTGACTGGCGCTCGGTGCTCGCCGTCTACGGCGACGCGCTCGGCCACAAGGACGACCTGACCGCCAAGCTGGACGCCCTGGACAAGCGCGCCGCCAAGGCCGGCGAGGGCAAGAGCGGCAGCGCCGTGGTGATGCGCTGGATGCCCAACGGGCCGATCGTGATGAACACCACCAACATGCCGGGCGACCTGCTGAAGAAGGCCGGGGCCTCCACCCTGCCGATCGCCGACGGCCTGGGCGCCCAGCCGCACTCGGACCCGCTGTCCCTGGAGAACCTCAACAAGGCCGACGCGGACCGGCTGTTCGTCGCCACCCTGAACGCCGAGGGCGAGAAGGCCCTGGAGACCGCCCGCACCCAGGAGGCCTTCACCCGGCTGAAGGCCGTGGGCACCAACCAGGTCGTGGGCGTGGACGGCCAGGTCTGGAGCAGCAGCTCCGGCCCGATCGCGGCGGAGAAGGTCGTCGAGGACATCGAGAAGGCCTTCGGCGCGAAGTAGCCGATTCCGCAAGGGAATTCCCCCCCCCGAGGGATGCGAGGGCCGTCACCGGCGATCCGGTGACGGCCCTCGCGGTGCTCCCGCCGGCCGATCAGCCCCGCCGACGGGCCGCTGCGGCGCTGGGGCGCTGCGGCGCTGGGGCGCTGGGGCGCTGCGGGCGCTGCGGCCGAAGAACTCCGTTTCCGCGATGGCGACTTGGGTGGTGCCCGAGGCGCCGGAGGCGGAGCGCGGGACGAGCCGGACCTCGGTGACGCCGGGCGCCCCGCGAACTCCTCGTCCCGGCCTGGCCGTTCACCGCCGTCCCGGCGGCCCGGCTCAGATCAACCCCTCGCGCAGCGCGTACGCCACGGCGTGGGCGCGGTTGCGCAGCTGCATCCGGGTCATCACCCCCTGGAGCACGGTCTTGATGGTGCGCTCCGAGTAGGCGAGCCGGCCGGCGATCTCCGCCGTGTCGAGCCCGTCCGCGATCAGGCGCAGTACGGTCGCCTCCCGCTCCGTCACCCCGGCGAAGCCCAGGCCCTGCGGCTGGAGGACGTTGCGCTGGAGCCGGCCCACCTGGGCCAGCAGCCGGCCGAGCAGGTCGGGCGGCAGGTCGCCGTCCCCCCGGTGCGCGGCGAGGACGGCGGAGGTGAGCTTCTCCGGGCTGGTCTCGTGGCGCCACAGCACCGCGCTGGTGCCGCACTCGATGGCCCGGAGCAGCTCGTGCTCGCTCACGCCGGTCACCACCGTGACCAGGCGCAGCCCGTGGCCGCGCACGAACCGGCGGCAGCGTTCGGCGGTCGGCTCGTCGATCCGCTCCGCCACCACCACGGCCACCCCGCCGGGCCGGGTCTCCCCCTCCGAGACCAGTTCCAGGGCGGGCTGCTCCCGGATCGCCGAGGCGGTCCCCGCCGCCGAGATCCGGTCCGCCGCGTCGACCAGTACGGGCACGCGCTGCACGAGTTCACTCCTTGTTCGGCGGGTACGTCCGGGAAGCCGGGACCGCCCTCGCGGCCACCCGCGCGTCCCTGGGCGCGCGCCGGCCCGGCTGGCAGTCTCGATGACGACCGGCGGCACTGTGCCGGCCCTCCCGGTGTTCCGGTCGACATCCCCCGGACCGGAACACCGGGAGGTTCGCACGAGCCGATCAAGATCCGATCAAAGCCCTCGGCACGCCCGTTGATCGGGCGTCCACCGGCCCGGGCCCGCCCCTTTCCACCGGGCGGCTCCGGGGCCCGGCCGGTCTCACCACCTGCCGGGTCGGCGGTTCGGCCCGCCGTGTCCGTCTCGTCCGCCATCGACCTGGGGGAAACCCATGTTCACGAACCTCTCCAGCAGTCAGCCCTCCTCCCGCCGCGCCCGGCGGACCGTCCTGGCCGGCGCGGTCGGCGCCACGGCCGTCCTCGCGCTCACCGCGTGCGGGCCCGAGGGCAGCGCCGGCGCCTCGGTCGCGGTGACGGCGGCGGCCACCCAGGGCGGTGCGGCCCCGGCCGCTTCCGCCGCACCCGCCGCACCCGCCGCACCCGCCGCTAGCGCCACCGCGGCGCCGGTCCAGCCGGCCCCGACCCAGGCGGCGCCCGGCAGCGCCGCGCCGAAGCCAGGCGGCCCGGCCACGGCCGGTGGCAAGGGCGGCGCCGACGCCGCCTCCGGCACCGCTCCCGCCTGCACCCCGGACGACCTCAGGGTGTCCGCCCACGACAACACCACCGACCAGGTCAACGGCGTCGTCACCGTCCAGCTCGACTTCAAGGGCACGCACGACTGCAAGCTCTTCGGCTTCCCCGGTGTGGACCTCAAGGTCGGCGGGACGAGCATGTCCGTGCAGCGCAACGGCGACACCCCGTACGGCACGGTCCTCAAGGCCGGGAAGACGGCGGCGTTCAACATCTACTACCCCGTCAACAACTCCGGCGGTACGGGTGTCAAGGCCTCCCAGATCGTCATCACGCCCCCGAACGACACCCACCAGGTGACGGTTCCGTGGCCGGGCGGCTCGTTCGGACTCGACGACCCCGAGAAGCCGGAGAGCGGCGGCAAGGTCAAGGTCGGCCCCGTCGGCGAGGTCTCCGGCTCTCCGGCGGGCTGACCGCAGGACTCCCGCTCCGGCGGACGAGCCCCCGACACGCTCGTCCGCCGGTTCCCGGGCCCCGCTCGCCGGGTCCGGGCCCGTACGACCGGACGGAGGCAAGCACGGTGCGAACACAGGGCGGCAAGCGGCCGGCCTCGCCCGCGCCGCGTGCCCCGGTCGGGGCGGCGGAGCCGGCACTCGACGGTTCGGCGCTCGGCCGCCGAGACCGGCGCGCGTGTCCGACCTCGGGCCGGCCGGGGCCAGGGCCACGCAACAGGCCATCGGCAACGCCGCGTTCGCCCGGCCGGCCGCCCCACGGCCACACGTCCACGGCGCCGGGCGCGGCCACGACGACGGCCCGGCCGCCCAGCGCGGCGCCGTCCACGAGGTGCCGCGCACGCCCGGCCGCCCACTGGACGGCGCCACCCGGGGCGAACCCGGAAGAACGGAATGGGCGCCGACTTCTCGGACGTACGCGTCCGCACCAGCGCCGCCGCCCGCCGCCCGGCCGCCGCGATCGGCGCGCGTGCTCGCACCTCGGGCCGGCAGGTCGTCACCGGCGCGGACCGGCGGCGACCCGCACACCCTCGCCCATGGGCTGACCCACGCCATCCGGCGGCGCCGAAGGCCGGTCAGCGGCACCGACAACGGTGCCGGGCTGCGCGTCCCCGACCCCGGCGACCGCTTCGAGCGGGAGGCGGAGACCAACGCCCGGACCGTCCTTGGCCGCCCGAGCCGGTCCGCAGCGGCACAATCGGACCATGTCACTTCGGAAACAGCCGATCCCGACTTCTATTGATCGGATGCCAAGAGGATGTTGATCGGCGCCGGACACGATGATCCCCACCCGAGCGAGGCACCACCGAAAGGGCAGGACACCGTGTCGAACACCGAGCGGACGACGGAGAACGGGACGACCGGCGCGGCCGGGCGGCTGCGCCGCGGACCGGCCGTGGCGGGGCTGGCCGCGCTGCTGGTCGCCGCCGCCGGGGTGGCCACCGGATCGGCGACGGCCGACCCCGGCGCGCCGGCGGGCGCCCGTCAGCACACGGCTGACAAGCCCCGGCGGGACGACCACCGGCCCGGCAAGCACCACCTGCTGCGCGGCCACCGCCGGCCCGGCCCGTCCGCCGCCGGGTCCGGCTCCCGGAACCACACCGCTCCGCCCGGCAGCTGACCGCCGGTCACTCCCCCGCGATACTCGCAGCACCGTAGGGAGCGGGCCGGCAGCCCGAGCCGGGCGAGGACCGCGTGGGCCCGCTCCCGGTCGGCGCGGACCGCCGCCTCGGTCCGGACGGGGCCGGCCCGGTCCTGCCCGCGCCCGGTCAGGCCCGGCCCGCCGACCCGTTCCGAGCCCCCGCTCCCGCTTCCACCCCCGCCGCCACGTCCACCCGACGGCCCGCCCCGCCGCCGGCCAGCCCCCGCATCGTCCGCTGGATCCGGGTGGCCGCGTCCACCGGCGCCTTCTCCGAGGTGAAGGACGAGTACAGCTGGACGATCTCCTTGGCGTACCACGCCGGGCTGCCGACCTGCCGGGGGTCTCCCCCGGCCTCGGCCGCCCGCCGGGCCACCTCCTTCGCCTCCGCACCCCGCCCCAGCTCGACGAGCGCCGCCGCGAGCATGTGGCTCCCCAGGTACCGGACCTCCTCGTTGCCGACCCGTACCGCCCACTCGACGGCCTCCCGGGCGTACCGCTCGGCCGTGGCGTAGTCCCGGCTGACCCACGCGTAGCCGGCCCGGTCGCTGAGGGCCTCGGCGGTGAGCCCCGGGGGGATCCCGGCGCCCATGGCCGCCGTGACGGCCAGGGCGGAGAGCCGCTCCAGCCGGCTCCAGTACGCCGTCCCCACGAACAGGCCGCTGATGCCCAGCCCATTGAGCGCGCAGACGACGAGCGGCAGGCCCCGCGTCGGCGGGACGTCCCGCAGGATGCGCGCCACCGTGCTGCTGAGCAGCTGGTGTTCGTCCAGCAGCCAGGCCCGGGCCTCGTCGGGGCGGCCGAAGACGATCCCGGTGTGCTCGGTGGGCCACAGGACCGCCCGGACACCGCCCGCCGCCCGGTTGCCGCCGTCCGCCCGCACCCCCCGGTAGAGGACCTGACGCAGGGTCGCGATCAGGAAGTCCAGCAGGCGCAGCAGGGCGTCCGCGCAGGCTACGGGCCCGTCCTCGGCCTCGGCGCGCTGCCGCGCGTAGAGGCGGACCAGGTCGTGGAAGCGGTAGCGGCCGACGCCGTGGGACTCCAGCAGTCCGGCGTCGACGAGCGGTTCGAGCAGCCACTCGGCGTCGCGCTCGGGCAGGCCCAGCAGGGCGCCGACGGCGGAGACGGGGAAGTCGGCGCAGTCCAGCAGCGCGCACAGCCGCAGCGCGCGGGCCTGGTCGGGCGGGAGCGCGGCGTAGCCGAGCCCGATGGTGGCCTCGACGGACAGGCCGCCGACCCGCAGTTCGCTGAGGGTGCGGGTGTGGTCGCGCAGCCGGGTGGCCATCGCGGTGGGGTCGCGGTCGGGGTACGCGGCGAGCCGGGAGCCGATGATGCGCAGGGCCAACGGCAGCAGGCCGCAGGAGCGGACGAGCTCCTCGGCGGTGTCCGGGTGGTCGGCCAGCCGGCCGGGCCCGGCGAAGCGGTCGAGCATCGCGACGGCCTCGGCGGCGCCGGGCACGCCGACCTCGAAGCGGCGGGCGCCGGCCATGGTGAGCACCCGGCTGCGGGTGGTGACCAGGGCCGCGCTGCCCGGCGCCCCGGGCAGCAGCGGCTCCAACTGCCCGGTCTCCGCGGCGTTGTCGAGCACCACCAGGACCCGGCGCCCGGCCAGCGCCGAGCGGTACGCCGCCGCGCGGGCCTGGAGGGTGGCGGGGACCAGCCCCGGCGCCAGGCCGAGCGCCACCAGGAAGTCCGCCAGGACGTCCATCGGGTCGACCGGGCCGGTGCCCGCGCCCCGCAGGTCGACGTACAACTGGCCGTCGGGGTAGTCGGAACGGACGGCGTGCGCGGCGTCGAGGGCCAGGGCGGTCTTGCCCACACCCCCGATGCCGGTCAGCACGACCAGCGGCATCCGGTCCGGGTCGTGGCGCAGCGCCTGCCGCAGCGCCTCGCGCAGCCCCGTCCGGCCCGTGAAGTCGGCCGCCGACGGCGGGAGTTGGCCGGGGCGCACGCCCAGGTGCGGGCGCGCGGCGGGCCGCTGGGCAGGGACGGCCGCGAGCGGCCGGCGGGACCGCGCCGCCCCTCGGGGGCCGGCGCCCACCGAGAGGCCCGGACCGCCGGCCAGCACCCGCGCCTGGGCGGCGGCCAGTTCGGGGCCCGGCTCGGTGCCCAGTTCGTCGCGCAGCACCTCGCGGGCGGCGGTGAACTCGGCCAGCGCCTCGGCCACCCGGCCGTCCCGGTGCAGCGCGAGCATCCGCAGCGCCCGCAGGTCCTCGCGCAGCGGGTGCTCGCCGATCAGCACGGCGAGGTCGGCGGCGGCCCCGGCGTGCTCGCCCAGTTCGTTGCGGCAGCGCAGCAGCGCCACCTGCCCGTCCAGGCGCAGCGCGGCCAGCCGTTCGCGCTCCCGCTCGGCGAAGGGCCCGGCCACCCCGGCCAGTGCCTCGCCGCGCCACAGCGCCAGCGCGCTCGCGTAGCCGTCCCGGGCGGCCGTGAACCGCCCGGCGGCCAGTTCCTCGCCCGCCTCGGCGCGCAGCCGCTCGAAGCGCAGCGCGTCCACCGCGTCGGGCGCCACGTCCAGCAGGTAGCCGCCGTGGTCGGAGCGCAGCAGTTCCCGGGCGGCGTCGCCGAGCGCACGCCGGACCCGCCAGGCGTAGGTGCGCACCGCGCCCAGCGCGCTCGGGGGGTGGCCCTCGCCCCACAGGCCGTCGACCAGTTCCTCCGGACCGCACCGGCGGCCGGCCCGGAGCAGCAGGACCGTCAGGAACGCCCGCTCCCGGGGGCCGCCCAGCGTGGCGCCCGGGTGGGCGCCGGTGATCCCGAGCGGGCCGAGCAGCCGGAACGCCAGTCCCTCCTGCGCCGCCACCCCGACGCCCCGCCCGGCCGTCCCGTCACCACTGCCCGTTGCCACCCCAGTCACGGTTGCGCAGCCTACGCCCCGGGTCGCGCGGGTCTCCGTGCGGGCACGAAGGGCACGGCGGGGCGCGGCGTCTCCCCGGGGCGGAGCGCAGCCGAGTTCGGCGAGGTGCGGCGGCCTCCCGGAGCGGAGCGCAGCCGAGTTCGGCGAGGTGCGGCGGCCTCCCGGAGCGGAGCGCAGCGGCCTCCCGGGGCAGGGCGCAGCCAGGTGCAGCGGCCTCCCGGGCCAAGGCGCAGCCAGGTGCAGCGGCCTCCCGGAGCAAGGCGCAGCCGGGTGCCGCAGCTTCCCGGGGCAGGGCCACGCGGCCGGTCAGGAGGCCGGCTTCTTCTTCTCCAGGAGGCGCAGGATGCGCGTGTGACGGCAGACCGGAGGGCGCCGACCAGGCCCGCGAGGCGGCGCGGGCGCGGCGGCGCCCGGGGCCGAGCCCCGCAGGCGCCCCGGCCGAAACGGCCCGGCCGGCGGCCCTGCAACGCTGCGCGGGCAACGCCACCGTCACCCGCGCGCTGGCCGCCGAGGCCACCGAGGCCACCGTCGAACGGACGCCCGCCCAGCGGGCGATCCGGCAGGAGGCCGGCACCGGGCCCGGGTGGGGCGCGGCGACTCGCCCAGGCCCGGCCGCACGACCTCTGCGGCCTTCCGGCGACCCGCCAGGTGGCTGGGGGACGTCCGCTCGGGCGTGCTGCACGCGAGGAACTACGCCGGGATGCCCGCCGTCCTCCGACAGGTCTTCGAGGAGGCCGAGCGGGCGATGCACGTCCCGGAGGCGGCCCCCGGATTACGGACGGCCACCTCCGACTGACTCACCGTCAGATCTTCTTGACGAACTCCGACTTGAGCTGCATCGCGCCGAAGCCCTCGACGCGGCAGTCGATGTCGTGCCCGTCGACGCCGTCCACCAGGCGGATGTTGCGCACCTTGGTGCCGGCCTTGATGCCGGAAGGGCTGCCCTTGACCTTGAGCGCCTTGACCACCGTCACGGTGTCCCCGTCGGCCAGCACATTGCCGACCGCGTCCTTGACCACGCGCTCACCACCCGCCGCCGGGGCCTCGTCAAGGTCGCCGGGGACCCACTCGTGGGCGCACTCGGGGCAGACCATGAGGGCGTTCATCTCATAGGTGTACTCACTGGAGCACTGCGGGCACGGGGGAAGGTTGTCGCTCATGAGTTCAGGATATCCGGGCTGGTCGGAGACGGTCCCGGGCGCCGACACCGACGGCCGGCGCGGTCTCGATACGGGCCGCCCCCGGCGGCCGGGGCGCTGCTCGCCCTGGCCGCCGGGGGCGGCCTTCACCGGCCCCCTCACCGGACGGCAGGGCTACGGCGTGTAGGTGTACGCCACCGGCGTGCTGGTGCCGCCCGCCGTGGTGACGGTGACGTCCACCGGGCCGGCCTGGTCGGCCGCCGGCGCCGTGGCGGTGCACAGCTGCGGGCCGCAGGAGTGGCTGGTGGCCGGCCGGCCGCCGAAGGAGACCGTGCCACCGGCCAGGTCGTGGCCGGTGAGGATGATCGCGGTGCCGCCGCCGACCGGGCCGGAGGGGGTGTTCAGCCCGGAGAGCGCGGGGGCCGGCGGGGGCGGCGGCGGGGCGCCGGTGTAGTCGAACGCCGCCGGCGCCTGGACCGTCCCGCCCGGTCCGGCCACCGTGACGGCGACGCTGCCCGAGCCGCCGGGCGTGGTCACCGTGCAGGCGGTGTCGGTACAGCTGCCGGGTGCCGGCACGCCACCGACCAGCACCATGGCGCCGGCCAGGTTGATCCCGGTGAAGGTCAGGGGTGTGCCGCCGGCGCCCGGGCCGGTGGTGGCGCTGACGTCGTCGATCCGCGGCGGCGGGGCGGTCAGCGGCGGCAGCAGTCCGATGCCGAGCAGATGGGTGCGGACGTGCCCGGTGGGGATCGTGTCGTTGGCGTTGGCCACCCTCGCGGTGATCGCGCCGGTGACCGGGCCGGTCCCCTCCGCGACGACCGGGATCTTCATGAACTCCCCGGTGCCGGCCCGCCTGTTGCCGTCCAGGACGGCCTCCAGGTGGCGGCCGTCGGGCGAGACGGTCTCGGTGAAGGTGTAGTCGTTCGGCGTGGAGTAGAACAGCGCGCCGCCGGTGGTGAGCCCGGGCGGCAGGTCGACGGTGAAGTGGGTCGGTCCGGCGAGGTCCTCGGCTCCGGACACCCGCCAGGCCACCGAGAAGACGCCCAGTCGGTTCTGCTCGGTGGGGTAGTTCCCCTCCATGTCGAGGACGATCCGCTGACGTATGACGGTCGGGCCGTCGGCGTGCGCCGGGGCGGCGCCTGCTCCGGCGGTGACGGCGGTCAGGGACAGTGCTGCGGCGAGACCGGCTCCCGCCAGTCTGGTGATCGTAGGCATACGGAAATCCTCCCGAACGCCCGCCGGTTCGACCGCCGCTTTCCCGAATTGCCCGAACCGTCACCGCAATTGGCGCGATCCCGCACCCGATCACCATGCGCCTCGCCCGTGCCGTCACCCGCCCAGCGGCGCGGGCAGCGGACGGCTGTGCAGGACGTCCAGCCGGGAGACCGCCCTCGTCACCACCACGTACAGCCGGTGCAGGCCGTGCGGTTCGGCCTCCACGATGGCGGCCGGCTCCAGCACCACCACGTGGTCGTACTCCAGCCCCTTCACCAGCGAGGCCGGCAGCACCGTGACCCTCGCCGCGGTGCCGACCTGCTCGGACGCCCCGGTGGGGATGCCCGCCGCCCGGAGCGCCCCGGCGGCCTCCGCCACCCCACCGTCCGCCGCGATCACCGCGATCGAGCCCTCCCGTTCCAGCGCGGCCCGCACCGCCGACACCGCCGCCGCGCCCAGGCCGCCGCCCGCCACCTGACGCATAGCCAACTCGCCGTCCCGCCGCAGCGAGACGGCCGGTGGCACGTCGACGTCCAGCGCGCCCAGCAGGGTGTTGGCGAGTGCCGTCACCGCGGCCGGGACGCGGAAGCCGGTGGTCAGCGCGACCACCTCGGCCTGCGGCTTGCCCAGGTGGGCGAGCTGCTCGGGCCAGCTGCGGGCGGCCCACGGGGCGGTCGCCTGGGCGAGGTCGCCGAGGACGGTGAGGGAGCCGAAGGCACTGCGGCGGGCGATCGCCCGGCACTGCATCGGGGAGAGGTCCTGGGCCTCGTCCACCACGACGTGGCCGAAGCCCGCCGGGTGCTCGATCAGCCCCGCCACCTCGTCCAGGAGCATCAGATCGTGCTCGGACCACCTGGCGCTCCGCTCCGAACGCGGCGGCCGGTGCCACCGGATCGCCTCCTGCTCCTCGGCCCCGAGCACCCCGTCGGCGGCCTCGGCGAGGACGACCGGGTCGCTCAGCAGGGCGGCGACCACGGCCTCCGGGCGCAGGTTCGGCCAGGCGGCCTCCAGGAAGGCCGCGACCGGCCTCGCGCGGCCGACCTTCCGCGTCCAGGCGCCGGACCTGACGCCGGAGCGGCGCTCGGCCTGGTCCTGGACCATCGCCACCACCCGGGTGCGCAGGATCTCCCGCCCGATCGCGTACGGCGGCGCCTGCTCGCGCACCTCGGCGACCGCCCGGTCCAGCCGCTCCGCGCTCACCCGCCACCGGTAGGAGCCGTCCGGCACGACCAGGTGCTCCGCGCCCGTCGAACGGACACGTCCGTACAGCGCCCGGCGCAGCACGGTGGCCATCCGCGCGTCCTGTTTGACGGCGGCGGCCCGCTCGTCGTCCACCGCGGTGACCGGCCGCGCGGCGACCAGGTCCTCGACGGTGCACTGGGTGACGTCGATCTCGCCGAGCGCGGGCAGCACCTGCGCGATGTAGCGCAGGAAGGTCGGGTTGGGGCCGATGACCAGCAGACCCCCGCGCCGGATCCGCTGCGGGTGGCTGTAGAGCAGGTAGGCGGCGCGGTGCAGCCCGACGGCGGTCTTGCCGCTGCCGGGCGCGCCCTGGACGCACACCGACTCGCTCAACTCGCCCCGCACCAGGGCGTCCTGCTCGGGCTGGATGGTGGCGACGATGTCCCGCATCGGGCCCGTCCGGGGGCGTTCGATCTCGGCGGCCAGGATGCCGCCGACACCGCCCGCCGAGCCGACCGCACCACCGGACGCACCACCGACCGCCGAGCCGCGCCCGCCGGAACCGGAGCGGGCGCCCGAGCCGGAGCCGGGACCCGGCTCGGCACCCGGCTCGGAACCGACCCCGCCGAGGGGCTCGTCCTCCAGCCCGGTCAGGTCCTCCGGCGCGCCCGAGCTCCACGGCGCCCAGCCGAACCGCCGACGCCGCACCAGCCCGAGCGGGTCGTGCGCGCTCGCCTGGTAGAACGCCCGGGAGACCGGGGCCCGCCAGTCGACCACGAGCGGCGGCACCGTCGGATCCTCGGAGATCCGTTGGCGGCCCACGTAGTAGCGCTGCCCCCGGTGGTCCCCGGCTTCCGCCGTGTCGGCGAAGTCCAGGCGGCCGAAGAACGACGGGCTCGGCGGCAACTCCTTCATCCGCTTGGCACGGGTGCGCAGGTACCGGCCGAGCGCCTCCGCGCTGGCTCCGTCGCCGGAGACGTCCTCCCCCGCGACCACCTGGCGGCTCGCGTCCTCGACCTGCCAGGCCATCGCCGCCCGGCAGACCTCGACGTAGGCCCGCTCCCGTTCCAGTTCGCCGTCGAGGCTCCGGTTCTTCGAGGTCATCGTTCGCGCCCCTTCCCGCACAACGGGCTCCTCCGCTCGTCGACTTCCAGCATAACCAAACTCAGTAAAAATACTAACTTGGTTAAGCTTCCGCGCCGGGCAGGCCCACGGGACACGTCTCAGGACACCAGGGGCGCCTCCTCCAGCTCGGTCAGTGTCACGGTGCACAGACCGCCGCGCTCGGTCCGGACGTCCGTGACCTCCAGCTGGGTGCCGGGCAACAGGATGAACTCCTCCTCGCCGGTGAACGCCGAGAAGGTCTGGATGCCAACGGCCCGCACCGGACGCACCTCGAAGAGCGTCCGCTTGCCCCGGCTGCCGAGGAACGACTGCGCCACCCCGAGCTTGGAGGTGCAGGAGGAGACGCCCCACCACGTCACCGTCCTGCCGAGCGGGTACTGCCGCCGCAGGTCCAGCGACACCCCGCGCCACAGCGGCGCGGTGCGTACGGGAAGCCGGGACACCGCCGCGAACAGCAGCCGCAGGTACGGCAGGTAGGGCACCAGCCGGCCGCGGTCCGGCGAGCGCAGCACCGCGTTGATCTCCCGGTAGAACGCGGACTCGCAGGTGTACAGGTACAGCGCGGAGATCTCGTCGGCGGACAGCCCGGCCGCCGCCTCGCCCACCCGCCGCTCGCCGAACTCCTGCGACCGCGACACGTGCCAGTCCAGGCCCCGCAGCAGCGCGGCTACCGGCGCCACCGCCTCCCGGAAACCCATCACCGGGGTGTCGAACACGCCGGTGATGGCGGGCAGGACGAGGCCCTCGTCCTTCACCCCGGCGAGCCGCTCCAGGTAGAGCTGGTGCAGCTCCATGGTGGAGGCGATGAAGGCGCCCATCCGCTCGGCGACCCCGCTGTCCGCCCCGCCGTCCTGCGCCGACCGGGTGTCCCACCCGACGCTGGGCAGCCAGTCCACCTCGTCGGCCCCGAGCGAGGCGAGGGCCGCGTTCACCGTGGCGAAGTGCTCGCCGTCGCAGAAGAGGTCCCCCTGGGCCGCCGGGTTGGCGTGGTCGATGTGGCGCACCTCGACCTCGGGGTACTTCTTCTCCAGCCGCAGCACGACCTGCTTCAGGTTGCGCGCGTGCGCGCCCCACCAGGCGAAGACCACGAAGCGGTCCTCCTCGGCGGCCTGCTGCTTGGCCCGGAGGATCTCCTCCACGATCCGCTCGGCGACCGGCCGCCAGAACCCGGTGTGCTGGTCCGGCCCCATGGCGCCGTCGCTGCTCGCGGTCAGCGCCGCGTTCAGCAGCAGCACGCCCTGGGTGAGCATCGCCTGGAACCACTCCGGCGGCTGGACCGTCTCCTCCTTCTTCAGCAGCGCCCGTATGTCGGCGATCGGCGTCTTCTTGGGGATGCCGTACTTCCACATCGCCGCGGCCTTGATGAGGCAGCGGATGCTGATCACCCGGCCGAACTGGCTGTCCTTCCAGTCGTGGAAGGTGTTGTCGAACATCGCGATGCCGGTGGCGCTCTCCGGCCGCGGGTACGGGTTCTGGCCGAAGACCACGACCTTCCACTTGTGCGGCGCGTGCGGCTTGAGCGCCTGGAAGGTCAGCTCGCGCACCGGGACGACCTCCGGGCTGCGGCCGGGGCCGATGAACGAGGCCGCCCCGGGCTGCGCCTCGATGACCGGCTTCAGCAACGGCAGCCACGGCTCGCCGCCGCCCGCGAAGAGCTCCGCGAGGGCGAGCGGGTCGTTCGGGTCGGGCTGGGTGGCGGGGGTGTCGACAGCGTTCATGGTGGTGCGACTCCGGCTGGTCGGGACCGTACGAATGACATGCGAACGAGGTGATGGCCCGTCAGCTTCCCTGGCGGACAGCACAGTCCTACCAGCAGGGTCTGACAATGCGGGCCGCTCCGACCGGCGGTGGACCGAGGACGGGCGCGACCGGACGGATTGTCAGTGGCGGGCGCTAGCTTCGTCGGTGCCCGGCAGGACGGGGGCGTCCGGGACCACCCGGCCCTCCCCCCGCCTTCCCCTCGACCGACAGGAGCCCCGCATGACCACGGCCCCCACCCAGTCGCCGCTCACGGTGGTGCTGACCGACCTCAACGCGACGGTGGTGGCGTCCTGGCGGGCCGCCTTCGCCGACACCCCCGGCGTCGAGATCCGGCACGCCTCCCTGCTCACCGCGAAGGTCGACGCCTGGGTCAGCCCCACCAACTCCCTTGGCCGGATGGACGGCGGGACGGACGCGGCGATCAAGCGCCACCTGGGCGCGGGCATCCAGCTGCGGGTCCGGAAGGCGATCCGCGAGCGCCACGCCGGCAGCCTCCCGGTCGGCAGCGCGGTCTGCGTCCCGTCCGGCGCCGTCAACCCCAGGTTCCTGATCTCGGCCCCGACCATGGAGACGTCCTCGGAGAACGTCAGCGAGACCTTGAACGTCGCCCTGGCCTGCGCGGCCGCGTTCCAGGCCGTCCACCGGCAGAACAGCCTGGAGCCGGGCTCCATCCGGTCGGTCGCGCTGGTCGGCATGGGCGCCCGGACGGGCCGGGTCCCGGCCCGGGTCTGCGCCAACCTGATGTGGTCGGGCTACACCCTCTTCAACGACCACCACTTCGAGGACGACGACGACCTGCGCGCCACCGTCCTCGCCCAGCTGGACGACCTGGAGAAGGCGCCCGCCACCGAGCGGGTGCGGATAGCCCCGCCCGCACGCCGCGGCGCGCCGACCCGACGGGCCTGACCGCACCCCCGGGCAGCAGGCCGGCGCGCCCCCGCCCCGGCCCACCCCCGCGCGCCTCAGCCCGCACGCCTCAGCCCCGCGCGCCCCCGCCCGCCGCGAACGCTCAGCCCGCCGTGAGCACCAGGCGGATCCAGCGCTCCGACTCCGCGACCGCGACCCCCACGTCGAAGGCCGCCGGAGCGGCCGCGGCCTGCACCACCAGCCCCTTGAGGAGTCCGACGAAGGCCAACGCGAAGGCCGCCGGGTCCACGCCCGGCCCCAGCTCCCCGTCCCGCTGCCCCTGGCCGACCACCTCGGCCGTCCACTCCCGGGTCCGGGCGTCCAACTCCGCCACCGCGGCGGTCAGTTCCGAGGCCCCGGCGAGCGCCTCGGCGCCCAGCACCACGAAGGCCCGGCCGAGATCGGTCGGATTGCGCACCCCCTCCAGGCAGCCGCGCGCGAAGCCGCACAGCTCGTCCACCGCGCCGGCCCCACTGCGCTCCGGCGCGGCCGCCGCCATCGCCTCGGCCAGCGCCGCCTCCTGGAGCCGGGCCAGCAGCGCACCCTTCGAGCCGAAGTAGTGGGTGGCCAGGCCCCGGCTGAAGCCCGCCGCCTCCCCGACCCTGGCCAGGGTGACCCCGGTGCTGCCGTGCTCGGCGATCAGCCGGGCGGCGGCCGCGATCAGCGCCGACTCGGCACGGGCCCGCCGTTCGGCCTGGGTCCGGCGCGCCGGCGCCTCACGAAGCGCCCCGGTGCCACCGGCTCGTTCCCCATCGTGCGTAGACATAACACCATGCTAGTGTCGAACTTGCTTGTTGAATAACAAGTAACTTCCGGGGTGGCGGGCACTCCCCCGACCTGCCGCCCCCGCGAGAAGGGAAGTCCCGATGACCGCCACGATGCTCGCCGGCCGACTCGACGTCGCCAAGGGCGCCTTCGCCGTGGAGGAGGTCCCCGTCCCGACGCCCGGCCCGGGCGAGGTCCTGATCAAGGTCGAGGCCGCCGGCGTCTGCCTCTCGGACGTCCACCTCATCGAGGGCATGCTCAAGCCGCTCTACCTCAAGGGCGACAAGGTCACCCTCGGCCACGAGGTCGCGGGCACCGTGCACACCCTCGGCGAGGGCGTGACCACCGCGGCCGTCGGAGACCGGGTGCTGCTCCAGGCCGGCGAGACCCGCGACGGCGTGGTGTACACCCGCGGTGTGGACTACGACGGCGGGTGGGCCGAGTACGTGCTCGCCACCGCCACCACGCTGGTGCCGATCCCGGACGACCTCCCCTTCGAACAGGCCTGCTTCATCCCCGACGCGGTCTCCACCCCCTGGGCCGCCATCACCGCCACCGGCGCGGTGCGCCCGGCCGAGGCGGTCGGCGTCTGGGGCGTCGGCGGCCTCGGCGCCCACGGCGTGCAGCTGCTGCGGGCGATCGGCGCCTTCCCGATCGTCGCCGTCGACCCGCTGCCGGCCGCCCGCGAGCGCGCCCTGGCCTTCGGGGCCGACGCCGCGCTCGACCCGGCCGACCCCGGCTTCGCCGGGCTGCTGCGCGAGGCCACCGGCGGCCGTCCGCTGTCCGCCGCCTTCGACTTCGCCGGGGTCGCCCCGGTGCGCGAGCAGGCCATGGCCACCCTCGGCCAGAACGGCCGCCTGGTCCTGGTCGGCCTCACGGACAAGCCCCTGACCGTCACCAACGGCACCCGGATGAGCTACCTGCGCCAGGAGATCCGCGGCCACTACGGCTCCCAGGGCGAGGACGTCGTCGACCTGGTCAACCTGGTCCGCGGCGGACGGCTGGAGTTCTCCCGCTCGGTGAGCGGCACCTTCCCGCTGGCCGAGGCCGCCCGCGCGGTCCAGGCGCTGGAGCACAAGGAGGGCAACCCGATCCGCCTGGTGCTGAAGCCCTGACCCGGGCCCCTCGCCGCCGGGGCGGGCAGTCCGGATATCCTTTCGGGAATTTCGGCAAGTTTCAGCAAGTCGGCGAAAGGATGACCGCATGCGCCCGCCCCGCGACATCCCCTGGCACGAGGGAAGCTGGCTCAACGAGCCCGAGGACACCCGGACCGACGGCGCCGACCTCCTGGTCACCGCCCGGGGCCGCAGCGACTTCTGGCGCACCACCGGCTACGGCTTCGTCCGCGACGACGGCCACGCACTGCTCACCGGCTTCCCGCCGGGCAGCGCCACCGAGGTCACCTTCGTCGCCGACTTCGCCGCCCTCTACGACCAGGCCGGCCTGCTGATCCGGGTCGACCCCAGGACGTGGATCAAGGCCGGCGTGGAGATGAGCGACGGCCTTCCCCACCTCGGCGCGGTGGTCACCCGCGAGGTCTCCGACTGGTCCCTCGCGCCGGTCCCGGACTGGCACGGCCGCGCCGTCACCGTCCGCGCCAGCCGCGCCGGCGACGCGGTGACCATCCGCGCCCGCTGCGAGGACGGCCCTTGGCGCCTCCTGCGCCTCGCCCCACTCGACCCCGAGGCGGCGGCCACCGCCGGCCCGTTCTGCTGCTCCCCCGAACGCGCCGGCCTCCAGGTCCGCTTCACCCGCTTCGCCCAGGGCCCCGCCGACTCGGCGCTGCACCTGCCGGACTGAGCCCGGCAGGTGCGGCGCCGTCCCCCTCCCCACCCAGATCGCACCGGCTACCGACCAGGCGCCGGCATCCGAACCCCCCACCGGCAACCGCCCCGCAGCAGCCGCGGCGACCGGCGGCGGCGACGCACCGCCGGGCCCAACTCCGCGCCGCCGCACGGAAAATGGCATGCACGCCACTAGCCAACCGTCCAGTAGCGCCCCTACCGTCGACTCTCCGCGACTCGACGGAGGAGTCCGCTTTGCGTCCACGCCAACGCCCCCGCCCCCGAGCCCTCCGGCTCCCGGCCGCCGCCCTCGCCTCGGCCCTGCTCGTCACCGCAGCCCTCACCGCCCCCGCCGCCACCGCCGCGCCCACCCCCGCGACGACGGCCACCGCCACCGACTACTGCGGCGGCCACTGCGCCGACATCCTCCCGCCCGGCGAGAACGGCAACGCCACCCTCGCCGAGATCCTGCTCAACCGCGCCTTCGGCACCCGTCCCGCGCACACCGACGACCAACTCGGCCCCTACGCCGCCCTCGCCTCCGGCTACCCCGGCCTCACCGAGGCCAAGCTGCGCGACTTCTTCAACGACGCCTCCTTCGGCGTCCCCGCCGACCAGGTCGCCACCAGCACCAGCCCGCGCCCGGACGTCACCATCGTCCGCGACAAGGCCACCGGCGTCCCCCACATCACCGGCACCACCCGCTACGGCACCGAGTTCGGCGCGGGCTACGCCGCCGCCCAGGACCGGCTCTGGGTGATGGACCTCTTCCGGCACGTCGGCCGCAGCCAGCTGTCCGGCTTCGCGGGCGGCGCCGCGGCCAACCGCCAGCTGGAACAGAGCTTCTGGCAGGCCGCGCCCTACACCGAGGCCGAACTGCAACAGCAGATCGACACCATCGCCGCCCGAGGCGGCCGGGCCACCCAGGCGCTCGCCGACGCCACCGCCTACCTCGACGGCATCAACCAGTACGCCAAGGAGGCCTACAACGCCCGCACCTTCCCCGGCGAGTACGACCTGACCGGGCACATCGACCCGATCACCAACGCCGGATCGATCGAGCCGTTCAAGCTGACCGACCTGGTCGCCCTCGCCTCCGTGGTCGGCGCGCTGTTCGGCTCCGGCGGCGGCAACGAACTGGCCTCCGCCCAGGTCAAGTCGGCCGCCGAGGCCCGGTACGGCAAGGACGCCGGGGACGCGGTCTGGAAGTCGCTGCGCGAGGCCGACGACCCGGAGGCCGTCCAGACCCTGCACGACGGACAGAGCTTCCCGTACGCGACCGTCCCGGACCACCCGCAGGGCGAGGCGCTGCCCGACCCCGGCTCGGTGCAGCCCGAACGGGTGGTCTACGACGCCACCGGCTCCGCCAACTCCGCCACCGGCACCGCGGCCGGCACCGCGCCCGGCGTCCTGCCCGGCAACCTGCTGAGCGCCAGGCACGGCATGTCCAACGCCCTGCTGGTCTCCGGCGCGCACACCGACGACGGCCACCCGGTCGCCGTGTTCGGCCCGCAGACCGGCTACTTCGCCCCGCAGCTGCTGATGCTGGAGGAGATCCAGGGCCCCGGGATCAGCGCACGCGGCGCCGCCTTCGCCGGCCTGAGCTTCTACGTACAGCTCGGCCGCGGCCAGGACTACGCCTGGAGCGCCACCTCCGCCGGGCAGGACATCACCGACACCTATGCCGTCCCGCTCTGCACCACCGACGGCTCCCCGGTCACCACCGCCGCCTCCTCCTACCTCTGGCACGGCCAGTGCCTGCCCTTCGACCGGCTGGAACGCAAGAACGCGTGGAAGCCCACCACCGCCGACTCCACCCCGGCCGGCTCCTACACCCTGGTGATGAACCGCTCGAAGTTCGGCCTGGTGACCGCACGCGGCACGGTCGGCGGCTCCCCCGTCGCCTTCACCTCACTGCGTTCCACCTACCGGCACGAAGTCGACTCCATCATCGGCTTCCAGGAGCTGAACGACCCGGGCGCGGTGCACGACGCGGCCGGCTTCCAACGGGCGGCGCAGGACATCAACTACACCTTCAACTGGTTCTACGCCGACTCGCGCGACATCGCCTACTACAACTCCGGCAGCAACCCGGTCCGCGCCCCCGGCGTCGACGCCGGCCTGCCCGTCCTGGCCCAACCCGCCTACGAGTGGGCCGACTTCGATCCCACCGCGAACACCGCCCGGTACACCCCGGCGGCCGAGCACCCGCAGTCCGTCAACCAGGACTACTTCATCTCCTGGAACAACAAGCAGGCCGACGGCTACACCTCGGCCGGCTTCGGCAACGGCTCGGTGCACCGCGGCAACCTGCTGGACGACCGGGTCAAGTCCCTGCTGCGCAACGGCGGGAAGGCGAGCCGGGTCTCGCTCACCCAGGCGATGGAGAGCGCCGCCCTCGCCGACCTGCGCGCCGAGGACGTGCTGCCCGACCTGATCCGGGTGCTGCGCAGCGCGCCGGTGACCGACCAGGCCACCCTCACCGCCCTCCAGCAGCTGGAGGTCTGGCTGTCCAACGGCGCCCAGCGGAAGGAGACTTCACCGGGAAGCCACGGCTACGCGGACGCCACCGCGATCCGGGTGATGGACGCCTGGTGGCCGCTGGTCGCCGACGGCGTCATGCGGCCGGGCCTCGGCGACCAGCTGTTCGGCGCGCTGACCGGCGCCCTCCAGATCAACGAGTCCCCCTCGGGCGGCCAGACCGGCCCCGCGGGCGGCCCGGTCAGCGCCAACGAGGCGATCCCGCACAAGGGTTCGGCCTTCCAGTACGGCTGGTGGAGCTATCTGGACAAGGACCTGCGCGCCGTCCTCGGCGACCAGGTGGCCGGCCCGCTGGCCCGCCCGTTCTGCGGCGGGGGCGACCTCACGGCCTGCCGGACCGTCCTGCTGAACACCCTGAAGCAGGCCGCCGCCCGGACCCCGGCCCAGGTCTACCCGGGCGACGCGGACTGCGCGGCGGGCGACCAGTGGTGCGCCGACACCATCATCCAGCGGCCACTGGGCGGTGTGACCGACGCCAAGACCACCTGGCAGAACCGGCCGACCTACCAGCAGGTGGTGCAGTTCCCGAGCCACCGCTGAACCCCGCCCGGCCGAGCCGCCACCACCAGGCCCTCCACTGAACGCACCGTCCAGCCCCACCACCGTGCTCCACCTCTGGACGCACCGCCCAGCCCCACCACCGTGCTCCACCACTGGACACACCGCCCATCCCCGCCGCCGGGCCCCACCACGGGAGCCCGGCGGCGCCACCGCGCCCCACGGGACCGGCGCGCGCCCGTCCCGACCAGTCCGGCGCGCGGCCCGCCGCAACTGCCCCTAGCGTGGTCCGGGGACCGCCCGGCCACCCCCGGCCGGAGCCCGAGAGCCGAGACCCGCCACCAGGAGGCACGCCGACCATGACCGCCAACCTCGCCGACCTCACCGGTGACTACGTCCTCGACCCGGCCCACACCCGGATCGGCTTCGTCGCCCGCCACGCCATGGTCACCAAGGTCCGCGGTGCCTTCCACCAGTTCGAGGGCACCGCCCACCTCGACGGCGACGACCCGTCCCGCTCCACCGCCCAGCTCGTGATCAAGGCCGAGAGCATCGACACCGGCGTCGAGCAGCGGGACCAGCACCTGCGCACCAACGACTTCCTGGACGCCCCCAACTTCCCCGACATCACCTTCCGCACCACCTCCGTCGAGCCGAAGTCCGACAGCGAGTACCGGGTCACCGGCGACCTCACCATCAAGGACACCACCCGCCCGGTCAGCATCGACTTCGAGTACACCGGCAACGCCGTCGACCCGTACGGCAACCTACGGGTGGGCCTGGAGGGCTCGGTCACCATCAGCCGCAAGGAGTACGGCGTCACCTGGAACGCCGCCCTGGAGGGCGGCGGCGTCCTGGTCGGCGACAAGGTCGTCCTGGAGTTCGACGTCTCCGCGGTCCGCCAGGGCTGACCGACCCCACCGAAAGCGAAACGCCGACCCACCCGATCGGCAGCGAGACCACCGACTGCGAAACCACCGGCATCGAGACCACCAGCTGCGAAACCCGGGCACGCCCCGCGGCCACCCGGCTAGTCTCCTGAGCATGCCGCCAGAAGACTCCCTCGCGACCGGCCAGCGCTCCCTCGGCGACCCCACCCTCCACTACCCCCTGTGGCCCCCGCTCACCGCCGGCTGCCCCCGCGCCGGCACCGAGGACGTCGACTACCCCGTCGAGGTCGACTACGCCTACGACGAGGCCGACCCGGCGGGCCTGTTCGCCCCCGCCCCGGCGCGCGGCGGCCTGGAGCGCTGGGCCCCCCTGCTGCCGCCGCTGCTCGCCCCCGGCCTAGGCGAGGGCGCCACCCCGCTGGTCGAGCTGGAGCCCGGGGTGTACGTCAAGGACGAGTCCCGCAACCCCACCTGGAGCCACAAGGACCGGCTGAACCGCTGCACCACCAGTGCCGCCGTGGGCGTCGGCGCCCCCGGCCTGGCGGTCGCCTCCTCCGGCAACCACGGCGCCTCGGCCGCCGCCTACGCCGCCCGCGCCGGACTGCGCTGCGTGGTCTTCACCGGCCCGGACCTGCCGCCGAACGTCGACGCCTTCCTCAACGCCTACGGCGCGGTGGTGCTCCCGGTGCCGTGGGAGGCCCGCTGGCCGCTGCTGCGCCAGGCGGTCGACCGGCTGGGCCTGCACCCCGTCAGCAACCTGACCACCACCCACACCGGTCACGCCTACGGTCCCGAGGGCTACAAGAGCGTCGCCTACGAGATCTTCCAGGACATCGGCCTGCCGAGCGCGGTGTTCGTCCCCACCGGTTACGGCGAGCTGCTGTTCGGCGTCTGGAAGGGCTTCGCCGAGCTGCGGCGGCTGGGCCTGGCCGACCGGGTGCCGCGCATCCACGCCTGTGAGTCGGCCGCCTCCGGTCCGCTCGCCCGGGCGCTCGCCGAGGACCTGCCCGCTGCCCGGGTGCCGGTCCGCCCGAGCGACGCCTACTCGATCGCCTCCCCGGTCAGCGGCTACCGGGGCGTGCTCGCCGTCCGCGGCAGCGGCGGCCGGGCGCTCACCCTGGACGACCGCCAACTCGCCGAAGCCCAGCGGGAGCTGGCCCGGGCCGGGCTCTGGACGGAGCTGTCCTCGGCGGCCGGACTGGCCGGACTGCGCAGCCTCGGCGACGGCCGCCCGGACCTCTCCGAGGGCCCGGTGGTCTGCGTCTCCACCTCCAGCGGCTTCAAGGACAAGGGCGTCGGCACCCACCGCACCGAGCCGGTCGCCCCGGACTGGGACGCGGTAGCCCGCCGGCTGCGCGCGGCCGGGATCACCGGCTGACCGCCGGCCGGCCTCCCCGCGGAGGCCTGCTGTTCGCCCGCCCGCCCCGCCTCGTAGGGTCCGCGTAGGGCCGGTGTTCGCCGAGCGCCAGCAGGCTGACACCCTCCGTCAACTCCCCACGCCTGCCGAAGGGTAGCCACCGTGTCGCGTTCCCTCCGTCGCCTCCTGCCGCCGGCCCTCGCCTTCGCGGCGGTGCCCGCGCTCGCCCTGCCCGCCCTCCCGGCGGGCGCGGTCTCGTACGGCACCCCGACGATCACCTTCTCGGCCGGCTACCTGTCCGGCGCGGTCGGCGCCACCGGCGACCCGACCGTGACCGTCACGGTCGCCCAGTCCGGTGCCGACGCCTCGGCGCTGACCGTCGCCGCCTCCGCCACCACCCGCAGCGCCGTGGCCCGCACCGGCGACGTCACGGTGACCGGCACGGGCGGCAGCCGCACCCTGGCGGTCGCCGCCCAGGGTGTCGGCTACGCCGACCTCACCATCAAGGTCACCGGCCTCGGCGGCAAGAGCGCCACCCGCACCCTGCACTACGCCGCCTCCCCGGCCGTCCGGTTCTCCGCCACCAGCCGCTACCTGACCGGCTCCAGTGACGCCTCGGCCGCCGTGGACGCGGGCGGCGGCTACATCCTGGTCGGCGACGACGAGTCCAACACCCTGCGCCTGTACGACCGCGGCAACTCCGGTGCGCCGGTCCGCTCCTGGGACTTCAGCTCGGCCCTCGGCGTCTCCAAGGAGATCGACATCGAGGCCGCCACCCGGGTCGGCGACACCATCTACTGGACGGGCTCCCTCGGCAACAACAAGGACGGCGTGGTCAAGCCCGACCGCCACACCGTCTTCGCCACCACCGTCACCGGCTCCGGCGCCGACACCCAGCTCTCCCTGGCCGGTTCATACCGGGGCCTGCGCGACGACCTGATCACCTGGGACGACGCCCACGGCAAGCGCTACGGCTTCGCGGCCAGCGCCGCCGACGGCCAGGTGCCCAAGCAGATCGACGGATTCAACGTCGAGGGCCTGGAGTTCGCCCCCGGCAGCACCAGCACCGCCTACATCGGCTTCCGCGCGCCGCTCACCCCGGCGGTCACCGGCGGCCGGGCGCTGCTCGTCCCGGTCACCAACTTCCCGTCCCTGCTGAACGGTTCGGCCGCGCACGCGACCTTCGGCGACCCGATCGAGCTGGACCTCGGCGGCCTCTCCGTCCGCGACATCCGCCGCAACGACCTCGGCCAGTACCTGATCGTGGCCGGCTCCTGGGCCGCCGAGGACAACTCCGCCCCGTACGCGCTCTACCGCTGGGACGGCCGGCCGGGCTCCCGGCCGACCAAGCTGATCGACCTGCCGACCGGCGACTACGGCGCCTGGGAGGCCGTCGTGGACGTCCCGGACCTGAACGCCCCCGGCGCCCGCGCCCAGCTGGTCACCGACGACGGCTCCGCCGACCTCTACGGCGACTCCACCGCCGCCAAGGACCTCACCCACCCCGAGTGGAAGAAGTCCCGCAGCACCTGGTTCACCCTCAACTGACCGGCACAGAAGGGCCCTTCGGCTTCGAGCCGAAGGGCCCTCCCGCGCACGGCCCCGCACGAAGGGCCCCGCACGTACGACCCGCACGAAGGCCCCGCACGAAGGCCCCGCACGCCGCTCAGAGCTCGACCAGCACCTTCCCCCGGCTCGCCGACCGGTCCAGGTACAGGCCCCGGTAGGCCTCCGGAATGCTGTCGAACCCCTGGTGGACGGTCTCCCGGTGCATCAGCTCCCCGCTGCGGACCAGCGGCCCGAGGTCCCGCCGCAGCGCCGCCCAGTTCTCCTCCGTGAACCACTCCAGCGAGAAGATGCCGCGGATCGTGGTGCGCGGGAACATGATCATCGGCAGCAGCCGCGGCCCCACCCAGTCGCCGCCGACCTGGCTCCCCCACTGCCAGCAGACCGCCACCCGGCTGTCCACCGCCAGCATCCGGAACACCACGTCCGTCAACGCCCCGCCCAGGCTGTCGAAGTAGCGGTCGATGCCCTCCGGCGCCAGCTCGGCCAGCTGCTTCTCCACCTCCTCCGGCGCGTCACCGTCTCGGTACGGCAGCACCGCGTCGAAGCCCAGTCGCCGCAGCCACTCGGCCTTCTCCGGCGTCGCCGTGGTGCCGATCACCCGGGCGCCCCGTTGCTTGGCCAGCTGCCCGACCAGCGAACCGACCGCCCCGGAGGCCCCGCTGACCAGCACCGTCGAGTCGGGCCGCACGTCCAGGAACTTCTCCACCGTCCCCCAGGCCGTCATCCCGGGCCCGCCCAGGATGCCGAGCGCGGTGGACAGCGGAAGGGCCTCGTCGTAGTCGGCCGGGTCCAGCTTCCGGTAGGCCGGGAAGACCATCGGGAAGGTGCCGGTCTGCCAGAGCTTGGGCTCGCCGTCGCTGATCACGTGGGTGCGCCAGCCGCCGAAGCCCTGCACCAGGTCACCGACCGCGAAGCGCGCCCGCGGCCCGGCCTCCACCACCTCCATGATCGAGTCCGCACCCATGTGGTCCCCGATCGGGGTGTCCAGCGCGATGCCCTGGAGGTACGGGTCGACGGAGACGTACCGGGTGCGCAGCAGCATCTCGTCCGCCGCGAGCCGGACGTCCACCTCCTCCACGACCTTCCGGTACACCCGCTCGACGTCCGGCACGCCGTCCGCGTGCTCCTGGACGACCCACTTCTCGATCCTCATGAGGTCACTCCAAACTGTCGGTCGGCGGGGCCGACCCGGTCGATGAGCAGAGTGGGCGGCGGGGCGCTGTCGTCCACCGCCGCCGTGAAGGGCTTGCCGTCGTCCCGGCAGATGAACTGGACGACGTGCCGGCCGGCCGCCGCCGCGCGGATCAGCCCGCCGGTCGTCGCCCAGACTCCGGACTGGTAGAAGTTCGCGAGGCCGGGCAACCCGGGGCCGTTGCGCTTGACCTCCTCCTCCAGCGTCTCGCCGCTCTCCACGAAGGGCTGCCAGCCCAGCACGCTGCCGTCGTGGTTGCCGGTGTAGCGGACCTGGGTGAGCGGCGTGGAGACGTCCTTGACCGCCACCGCCTCCCGGAGCCCGGGGTGCCGGACGTCCAGGAAGTCGACGATGGTGTCGCGCACCCGGCGCTTCTCCCGCTGGTACTCCCGCCCCCGGCCCACCGGCAGGGTGTGCAGCTCCTCGCCGCGCCGCATCCGGGCCGCCTGTTCCGGTCCGGTGCTCAGCTCGCGCCAGGGCGCGATGTCGCAGAAGTAGCTGGCGTACACCACGGTGGTGTCGACGGGCGAGAGTTCCGGGTAGTGGCGGCTGCGGAACTGGACGTTGATGCTCGGGTGCCGGATGCCGGTGAGCCGCGCGGCGACCTCGTCCCCCAGCAGGTAGGTGGTGCACGGGTCCCCGGCCGGGAAGGGCCGGCGCAGGCCGAGGAAGACGGTCACGTAACCGGGGAAGACCATGCCCGGCTCGTTGATGGTCTGGGTGTACAGCCGCCGGTAGGTGTCGCTCAGGTAGCGGCCCTTGAGCAGGTCCATCATGGTGGTCCGGCCGTCGCAGGCGGCCACCACGATGTCCGCCCGCACCTCCTGGCCGTCGCTCAGCCGCACCCCCACCGCCCGGTCGTCCTCGACCAGGATCTCGCTGACCTTGGTGTTGTAGCTGATCTCGCCGCCCAGCCGCAGGTAGCGCTCCTCGATCGACCGGGCCAGCCCCAGCGAGCCGCCCTCCGGCACCCCGGCCGACTGCCCGGCGTGGCAGGCGAGTTGGAAGTAGTTGGGCAGCACCGGGAAGTTGGGGTGCTTCTCGTACAGGATGAAGTTGAACGCCTCGCGCAGCAGCGGGCTCCTGAACCGCGCCGAGTAGTCGCTCATCAGCACCGTGATCGAGCGCCGGATCACGTTGAAGTACGGCAGGAAGGAGGCGAGCATCCGCATCCGCTCCCAGCGCCCCATCAGCCCGACCGGTTTGAGGAAGGGGTAATGGGCCAGCGCCAGACGGAACTTGCGCAGCCCGGCGCAGAACCTCCGGATCTGCCGGGCGTCCTCCGGGGCGAGGTCCAGCAGGTGCGCCTCCAGCCGGTCCGGGTCGGAGTAGAAGTAGACCGCCCGGCCGTCCCGGGCGCGCACCACGTTGAACACGTCGAAGTTGCGCACCCGTTTGCCCTGGAGCGCCCCGAGTTCGAGCCAGATCTGGTGCATCTCGTTGCCCGGCCCGCTGCCCAGCAGCCAGCTGATGCAGCAGTCGAAGGTGAACTCGCCGCGGTCCCAGCCGGTGCAGCAGCCGCCGGGGATCTCGTGCATCTCCAGGATCCGGGTGCGGTAGCCGTTCATCTGCGCGTAGCAGCCGGTGGACAGGCCGCCGAGCCCCCCGCCGATGATCACCATGCTCTGCCGGCCGGCGCCCGTCCCGGTCGTCCCACTGCTGGTCATTCCGCCACTCCCACTTCCGGCAGCCCCACTTCCGGCAGCCCCACTTCCGCCACTCCCATGTCCGGCAGCCCGGCTTCCCGCCGCACGGCTTCCCGTGGGCCGGCTTCCGGCAGCCCCTCGGTGGCCCGGCCGAGTTGCGGCAGCCGGCCCCACTTGCCCGGGTGCCAGGGCTCCTGGTTCTCGCTGGGCCAGGCCCGGAACGGCCGGCCCAACTCCTCGCAGAGGTACTGCGCGGCGAACCGCCCGCTGGTGGCGGCCCGGATCAGCCCGCCGAGCGCCGTCCACTGGCCCGCCATCGAGAAGCCGCTCAGCCCGGGCAGGCGCATCCGCTCCCGGTTGACCAGCCGGTTGGCGGCGTCCTCGGCCTCGGAGAAGGCCTGCCAGGCGAGGATGCTGCCGTAGGTGTTGCCGGTGAACCGTTCGGTGGTCACCGGCGAGGCGACGTCGACGAGTTCGATCCTCCGGCCGAGCCCGGGGTACGTCCGTTCCAGGAACTCCCGGACGAACGCGGCGACTTCCTGCTTGCGCGCCCGGTAGGCCCGGCGGTCGGCGGTGCGCAGGTCCTTCCAGGAGCGGTAGTCGCTGAAGTACGTGCAGTGCAGCACCGACTTGCCGGGCGGCGCGAAGCCGTCCGCGTAGGAGGAGCGCAGCTGCACCACCAGGCTGTGCTGGAGCGAGCCGGGCAGCCGCCGGCCGTCCTCGGGCGCCAGCAGGTAGGTGGTGGCGTGCGGCTCGCCCTCGGGCAGCGGGCCGTCGACGCCGACGAAGGCGGACACCACGGCCGGGTACAGGTTGCCCGGCTTGTCCAGCAGTTCGCCGTACAGCCGCTCGGTGGAGGGGCTGGAGTAGCGCCCCTCCAGCAGCCGGTCGAGCACCGTCGGGCCGTCGCAGGCGGCAACCACGTGGTCCGCGAAGTGCCGTGAGCCGTCCCGCAGTTCCACGCCGATCGCCCGGCCGTCCTCGATCAGCACCCGCTCCACCCGGCGGCGGTAGCCGATCACCCCGCCGAGCGAGGTGTAGCGCTCCTCGACCGAGCGGGCCAGCCCGAGCGAACCGCCCTGCGGGAAGCCCGCGTTGCCGTTGTGCGCGGCGGACAGGGTGTACAGGTACGGCAGCAGCGGGAAGCCCGCCGGCTCCTGGAGGAACATGTTGGGGAAGGCCCGCCGCAGCAGCGGGTCCTGGAAGCGCTCGGCGAAGCCGCTCATCGGGGTGGTCGCGGTGCGCCAGAACAGCCGGAACGCGGGCAGGACGGCGCGCAGGGTGCGCAGCCGTTCCGCCGTGGTGCGCAGCGGCGGCGGGGTGAGCTCCCAGGGCAGGTCGATCGCGGCGAAGCGCCGCAGGTCCCGGCAGAAGGCCCGGATCGGCTTGGCGTCCCCGGGCGCGAGGGCCAGCAGGTGGGCCTCCAGCCGGTCCGGATCGCCGTAGAAGGTGACGGCCCGGCCGTGTTCGTCGACCACCCGGTTGAAGGTCTCGAAGAGGGTCACCGACTTGCCGTCCAGGGCGCCGAGTTCGCTCCACACCTGGTGCGCTCCGGTGCCCTCGGCGGTGCCGATCAGCCAGTCGATGCAGTAGTCGAACAGGTAGCCGTGCCGGGACCACGCGGCGCAGCAGCCGCCGGGCAGCACGTGCTTCTCGAAGATCCGGGTCTCCAGGCCGCTCATCTGGGCGTAGCAGCCGGTGGCGAGGCCGGCCAGGCCGGCCCCGATCACGATGACCCGGGGCGGGCCGCCGGGGGCCCGCTCCCTGGTGGACCAGTCCGGTCCCCGGTCAGCCGCGGCCATCGACGGCGCCTCCGGCCAGGATGGCGCCCGCCAGTTCGGCGTTGCGGGCGGCGAACTCCCCGTCGAGCATCTCGGCGTGGCTGCCGTGGCCGACGTACACCGCGGTGCCGGTGGTGGAGGCGCCGTGCCAGGAGCCCGGTTCGCCGCCCACGTGGACGGAGAGCCGATCGCGTTCGCAGACCACGTCCAACTGGGCCTTGACCGTGCCGGTGTTGGGCGTTCGGCTGCTGAACTCCAGGTAGTCCCTGGCCTGTTCGAGGGTCTCCTGGGCGACGATCCGGGAGCCGGTGTGGCGGTGCAGGTGCTCGTGCAGTTCGCGTTCGAAGGCGGCCAGGTGCTCCTCGCCGAGGTCGAACGCCTCGGTGACCCGGTAGGCGTCCACCAGGAGCACCGAGTCGACGGTGCGCCCGCGCCGCTCCAGCTCCTTGGCCACCTCGTAGGCCAGGTTGCCGCCGAGCGAGTAGCCGAGCAGCACGTACGGCCCGTCCGGGTGCAGTTGCTCGACCAGGTCCGCGTAGCGGGCCGTCTTGTCGTCGCCGGTCAGGTAGTTGAAGGAGGCGATCCGCCGCTCCGGCAGATGGGCGGCGAGCTGCCGGTAGACCAGCCCGTGGCCACCGGCCGGCGGGAAGCAGAAGACCGTGCGGTCCGCGGGCGCTTCGGAGTTGAACCAGAGGTAGGGCTCGCTGCCGGCCACCTCGCCGGAGATGATCTGCTCGACGGTGCGGGCCATGCCGTGCAGGGTGGTGACCTTGAAGAGCAGGCCGACCGGGATGCTGATGTTGAACTCCGTCTGGAGGTGGTGGATCAGCTCGATGAGCCGGATCGAGCTGCCGCCGAGCTCGAAGAAGTCGTGCTGGAGGCCGACTTCGTCCAGGCCGAGCAGGTTGCGCCAGTGCTCGGCGACCCTGGTCTCGTAGAGGGTGACCGGCGGTTCGTGCTGGGCCCCGGCCGTGTCGGCCTTCGGCTCCGGCAGCGCCGCGAGGTCCACCTTGCCGTTCGGGGTGAGCGGCAGGGCGGGCAGTTCGGTCAGGAAGGAGGGGATCATCACGGTGGGCAGGTGCTCGGCCAGGTGGCGGCGCAGCTCCCGGCGGTCCAGCACGGTGCCCTCGGCCGGCACCACGTAGGCGGCGAGCGCGGCCTCGCCCCGGGCGTCCGGGCGGACCGTCACGCAGGCCTGGGCGAGTTCCGGGCGGGCGGTGAGGTGGGCCTCGATCTCGCCCAGCTCGATCCGGTGGCCGCGGACCTTCACCTGGTTGTCGATCCGGCCGAGCAGGTGCACGGTGCCGGTGGTGTCCCAGTGGCCGAGGTCGCCGGTGCGGTAGAGCCGGACGGTCGCGCCGTCGAGCTCCCGGGTGACGAAGCGCCGGGCGGTCTGCTCCGGGTCGTTGGGGTAGCCGGCCGCGACGCCCGCGCCGCCGATCCACAGCTCGCCGGGCACGCCCACCGGGACGGGCTCGCCGTAGGGGTCGAGGACGTACACCGCGCTGTTCGGGAAGGGCCGGCCGATCGGCACCATCCGGCCGGGCTCCAGCCGCTCGGCCGCGCCCTCGTAGTAGGTGCTGTCGACGCTGGCCTCGGTCAGCCCGTAGGAGTTGACCAGCCGGGTCTGCGGGCCGCACAGGGCGCGCAGCCGCTGGTGCTCGGCGGCTTTCCAGGAGTCGGAGCCGACGATCAGCAGCCGCAGGAAGTCCAGCGTCAGGCCGTCGCGCTCGCAGTGCGCCAGCAGGGCGCGGGCGACGGCGGGCACGAACTCGCCGCCGTCCACGGCCTCCTCGCGCATCACCCGGTACAGCCGGGCGGTGTCGAAGAGCAGCTCGCGGTCGACCAGGACGAGGGTGCCTCCGGTGCTGAGCGCCCGGGCGAGGTCGCCGGAGAAGACGTCGAAGGCGGTGCCGGCCATCTGGAGGTGCACCCGGACCTCGGTGTCCAGCCGGTACTCGGCGCGCCAGCCGGCGGTGACGGCGGCCAGGTTGCGGTGGTCGACCCGGACGCCCTTCGGGCGGCCGGTGGAGCCCGAGGTGTGGATCACGTAGGCGGCCCGGTCCGGGTCGGCGGCGGGCAGCGGCCGGGCCGTGCCGGCGGGCCGGTCCAGTTCCTCCAGGGTGACCAGTTCGGCGGGCAGGTCGGCCGCGAGCGGGCGCCGCTGGTCGACCACCACCAGCGCTGCCCCGGCGTCGGCCACCTGGTGGGCGAGCCGGTCGGCCGGGTGGCCGGGGTCGAGCGGCAGGTAGGCGGCGCCGGCCCGCCAGATCGCCAGCAGCGTGGTGATCAGCTCGGGTGACTTCTCCAGGCAGACCGCGACCACCGAGCCCTCGGCGACGCCGAGTTCGCGCAGCCGCAGGGCGGTGCGGTGGGAGCGCCGGTCCAGTTCGCCGTAGGTCATCCGGCGGGTTTCCTCCCGGCCGGGCGCGACCACCGCGACGGCCTCCGGACGCTCGGCGGCGGCCTTGGCGATCAGCTCCGGCACCGGGACGTCGTGCTCGACCCGGCGTTCGGCGCCGCTGAAGACGGTGAGGATCTCCCGGCGCTCGGCCTCGCCCAGCATCCGCAGGCGCCCGACCGGCTCGGCCTCGGCGGCGCGGGTCATGGCGTCCAGCAGGTTGCGGTAGTGCGCGGCGAGCCGCTGGACGGTGGCGGGCTCGAAGAGGTCGGAGTTGTACTTGAAGACGCAGTGGAAGCAGCCGTCCGCGCGGTCCTCGTAGGCGGACAGGGTGAGGTCGAACTGTCCTTCCTCCTCCGGGAGTTCGATGTACTCCAGGCGGTAGCCGAAGCGCTCGACGGCGACCTTGTGGGTGAGCAGGATGAACATCGCCTGGAACACCGCGGAGCGGCTCGGGTCGTGCTGGAGCCCCAACTGCTCGACCAGCAGCGGGAAGGGGTACTCCTGGTTGTCCAGGCCGCCGAGCACGCTCGTGCGCACCCGGGCCAGCAGCTCGGCCACGTTCGGCTCGCCGGCCAGGCTCACGTGCAGCGGCAGCGGGTTGACGAAGTAGCCGTAGACGGAGGCGAACTCCTCCTGGGTGCGGCCGGTGACCGGGCTGCCGACCACGATGTCCGGCTGTCCGGACCAGCGGTGCAGCAGCAGGTAGTAGGCGCTGAGCAGCACCATGAACGGGGTGGCGCCGTTCGCTCGGGCCAGTTCGTGGACCCTGGCGGTGAGTTCCTCGTCCAGCTGGAAGAACTCGGAGGCCCCGTTGTGGGTCTGCACGGCCGGGCGCGGCTTGTCGGTGGGCAGCGCCAGCACCGGCATCTCGGTCGGCAGGTGGCCTCGCCAGTAGTCCAGCATCCGGCGGGCCTCGGGCCCTGCCAGGAAGCGGTTCTGGTGGTTGAGGAAGTCGAGGTAGCGGGCGGGCACCGGGGGCAGTTCCGGGGTGCGGCCCTGGCGCAGCGCCTCGTAGACCTCGAAGAGCTCCTCGATGAACGTGAAGGTGGAGATCGCGTCCGAGACGATGTGGTGGACGGCCTTCATCAGTACCCAGCGGTCCGGCCCGCGCCGGAACAGCCGCAGCCGCACCAGCGGGTCCTCGGCGAGGTCGTACGGGCGCCGGTACTCGCGGACGATCAGGTCGTGGATCTCCTCCCACGGCCGGCCCTCGACGTCGAACAGCCCGGTGTCGGCCTCGGCGTCCTGCCGGATCAGCTGGACCGGGCGGCCCTCCTCGGTGGTGAAGGCGGCGCGCAGCTCGGGGTGCCGGGCGACCAGGAAGCGGAAGGCCTCGAACATCAGCTCGGGGTCGATCTCCGCGCGCACCTCGACGGCGCCGCCGATGTTGTACGCGAAGCCGTCCGGGTGCAGCAGGCGCAGGAACCAGAGCGCCTGCTGGTTGTGGGTGAGCGGGTAGCGGGACTCGTCGGTGTACAGCTCCACCTCGGCCTCGGCCGGGCCGCCGTCGGCGAGCCGCTCGGCCAGGCCCTCGGTGAGCAGGTCGACCAGGTCGCCGACGGTGCCGTTGCTGAGCAGGGCCACCACCGGCAGGGCGACGCCCAGTTCGCCGTGGACCCGGGCCCGCAGCTCCATCGCGAGCAGCGAGTCGAGGCCGTGCGCGCCGAGCCTGGTCTCCGCGTCGATCCGCTCGGCGGCGATCCGCAGCACGGCCGCGGCGGCGGCGGTGAACCGCTCGGTGACCAGCTCCCGGCGGTCCTGCGGGCCGGCCGCGCGGTAGGCGTCCAGGAAGCCGCCGGTCTCGGCGGGGGCCTGCTCGGCGGCGTCGGCGGCCAGCTCGGCGACCAGCGGCGGCGGCGCCGGGTACCAGGCGAGGAAGGTCGGCCAATCGACCACGGTGGCGACCAGCAGCTGGGCGCGGTCCTGGCCGAGGACGCGTTCCAGGACGGCCGTCCCGGCGTCCGGCGGCAGCGAGCTCATGCCGCGGGCGTCGCGGTAGTGGGCGACCAGGCCCAGCTCCTCGATCATGCCGGTGGCCCAGGGACCCCAGTCGAGGCTGAGCCCGGGCAGGCCGTCGGCCCGGCGGTGGTGGGCGAGGGCGTCCAGGAAGGCGTTGCCGGCCGCGTAGTTGGTCTGCCCGGCGGTGGTGAGCAGCGACGCGACGGAGGCGAACAGCACGAAGTGGTCGAGCGGTTCGTCGCGCAGCAGCCGGTGCAGCAGGTGGCCGCCGACCACCTTGGGGGCGTAGCCGGCGTCGAAGGCGGGCCGGTCCATCTGGGCCAGCAGGGTGTCCTTGACCTGCCCGGCGAGGTGGAACACGCCACGGATCGGCGGGCGCTGGCGCTGGCGGTAGTCCGCGAGCCAGTCGGCGAGGGCGGCCTCGTCGGTGACGTCCACCGGCGCGAGCAGCGGTTCGGCGCCGAGCGCCTGGAGTTCGCGCAGGAAGGCGATCCGCTCCCCGGCGGGGCTGTCCGGGTCGGTGTACGCCCACTGGGAGCGCTCGGGCAGGGCGGTGCGGCCGACCAGGATCAGCCGGCGGGCGCCGCGCCGCACGAGGGTGCGGCAGAGCAGCCGGCCGAGGGCGCCGAAGGCTCCGGTGACGAGGTAGCTGCCGTCGGGGCGCAGTACCGGCGGCAGCGGGCGGGTGAGGCCCTCGGCCCGGCGCAGCCGGCTGGTGAGCCGGGCACCGGCCCGCAGGGCGATCTCCTGCTCGTCCCCGGCGGCGAGTTCGGCGAGCAGCGCCTCGGCCTGGTCGGCGGGGTCGGCGGCCGGGTCGAGGTCGATCAGGGTGCCGCGCTGGGCGACCAGCTCCTGCTGCCACAGCACCCGTCCGATGCCCCAGGCGGGGGCGCCGAGCGGTTCGACCCGGTCGCCGGGGGCGGCGGGCTGGGTGCCCCGGGTGACGATGTGCAGCCGGCCGTCCGGGCGGGCGTCGGGCAGGGCCTGGGCGAGGGTGATCAGGGAGTAGGCGCCGAGGGTGGCGAGCGGGCCGAGCCGCTCGGCGGTGGCGGCCTCCAGGGCGGGCAGGTCGAGGTTCCAGAGGTGGACGACGGTGCCGAAGCCCGGGTCGAGGTCGGCGAACAGCCGTCGGACGTCCTCGGCGGAGTCGGGCCGTACGGTCGAGTGGTCCTCGCCGTGCCGGTATCCGGTGCCGGGCCGGACGAGGTGGCAGCGGGCGCCGCGCGCGGTGGCCAGGGCGGCCAGCCGTTCGGCGAGGCCGCCCTCGTCGGCGAAGAGCAGCAGGTCGCCGGGCTCCCCGTCGGCGGCGGGCTCGGCCGCGGCCACCCAGGCGACCTCGGTGAGCCAGCCGTCGATGGTGGCCAGTCCGACGGAGGCCGGGGCCTGGGCGACGTCGGCGACCTTGAAGCCGGTGACCTTGCCGACCGGGGTGCCGTCCTCGGTGAAGAGCGCGAGGTCCCCGACGAGTTCCTCGCCGCTGTCCCGGGTGACGGTGGCGTGCACCCACAGCGGGCGGTCGCCGATCCCGTCGAGCCGGACCTCCTCGATGGAGACGGGCAGCCGGACGCTGCCGCCGTCGGGCGCGTGCAGCCGGGTGGTGAGCAGGGCCTGGAAGCAGCCGTCCAGCAGTACCGGGTGCAGGTGGTGGGCCGGGGCGTCCGGGCCGAGTTCCCCGGTCGGCCGGATCCGGGCGAGCGCCTCGTCGGGGCCGGCCCAGACCTCGGCGATGGTCCGGAAGGCGGGGCCGTAGTCGTAGCCGAGCTCGGCCAGCCGCCGGTAGCAGTCCGGGCCGTCGAGGTGCTGCCCCCGGGCGCGCAGCGCGTCCAGGTCCGGCACGGGGCCGTAGGTCCGGCGCTGGCCGGTGCGGACCCGGCCGGCGGCGTGCACGGCGGGCTCGCCGCCCGCCGGGGCGGAGGCGATGGTGAAGCGGGCGTCCTCGGGCGCGTAGCCGAGCTGGACGGGGACGGGTTCGGTCTCGGAGAGGAACAGTGCCCGGTTCAGCTCGATCTCGGCCAGCGTCACCTCGGTGCCGCCGGTCAGGGTGCGGACCGCCTGGGCGGCCATCTCCAGGTACCCGGCGGCCGGGAAGACCACCTGGCCCTCGATCCGGTGGTCGGTCAGGTAGGGCAGCCGCTCGGGGTCGAGGGTGCCGGTCCAGCCGGGCTGGGCGCTCGCGGTGCGGCGGCCGAGCAGCGGGTGGTCGAGCTTCCCGAGGCGGACCTGCTCGACCGGTTTGGGCTCCACCCAGTAGCGGTCGCGCCGCCACGGGTAGGTCGGCAGCGGTACCGGGCGGCCGGCCGGGTGCAGCGCGTCCCAGCTGAACTCGACGCCGAGGGTGTGGAGTTCGGCCAGGCTGCGGGCGAGGCGCTCGGGCTCGTCCTGCTGCCGGCGGATCGAGGGCAGGGTGTGCGCCTGCTCGGCGCACTCGCGGATCGCGTGGCCGAGCACCGGGTGCGGGCCGAGCTCCAGGAACAGCGCGTGGCCGTCCTCGGCCATCCGCTCGACGGCGGCGCGGAAGCGCACCGGGTTGCGGACGTTCTGCCACCAGTACTCGCCGTCCAGCTCCGGGCCGCGGGCGAGCCCCTCGCGGGCGGTCAGGTAGAGAGGCAGCCGCGCCTCCTGCGGCTTGATGGCGGCGAGCGCGGCGACGAGCTCGTCCCGGATCGGGTCCATCCGCACGCTGTGGTAGGGCACTTCGACGTCCAGCAGCCGGGCGAAGACGCCCTGCTGCTGGAGTTCCCCGGCCAGTTCGCCCAGCGCCTCGGTGTCCCCGGCCAGGGTCACCGCGGAGGGGCTGTTGATCGCGCCGAGCGAGATCCGGTCGCGGTACGGGCGGATCCGGCGCTCGGCCTCCGCCTCCGGCAGGCCGACGGCGAGCATGCTGCCGGTGCCGGCCAGGCGCTGCTGGAGGCTGCTGCGGGCGAGCACCACCCGGACGGCGTCGGCGAGGTCGTACACCCCGGCCTCGTGGAAGGCGGCGACCTCGCCGGTGCTGTGCCCGACCACCGCGTCGGGGCGCAGGCCGTGGCTCCGCCAGAGCGCCGAGAGCCCCACCTGGACGGCGAAGTTGGCGGGCTGGGCGAGCCAGGTCTCGGCCATCCGGGAGTCCGCCTCGTCCCGGGCCAGTTCGGTCAGCAGCGACCAGCCGGCCTGCTCGCGGATCTCCCGGTCGACGGCCCGCACCGCCTCCCGGTAGACCGGCTCGTGCTCGTACAGGCCCCGGCCCATTCCCCACCACTGCGGGCCCATGCCGGTGAACACCCAGGCCAGGCGCCGCTGCCGGCGCTCCCGGGCGCGGCCCTGGACGACCCGCGGGTGCTCCTCGCCGCGCCCGTACGCGGCCAGTGCCTCGTCCAGGTCCTCGCGGGTGGAGTAGACGACGGCGAGCCGCTCGGGCAGGTGCTGGCGGCGGTGCGCCAGGGTGTGGCCGAGGTCGGCCAGGGGCGTCCCGCCGGTGAGCTCCTGCCGTACGGCGGCGGCCAGTTCGGGCAGTCCGGCGGCGTCCTTGGTGCTCAGCGGCAGCACCGTGCGGGCCGGCTCGGCGGCCGGCGGGGCGGACTCGGGCCGCGGCGGCTCCTCCAGCAGGACGTGGGCGTTGGTGCCGCCGAAGCCGAAGGAGTTGACGCCCGCGCGGGCGGGCCCGCGGTGCTCGGGCCAGACCGTCGGGGCGGTCGGGATCTCGAACGGAAGCGCGGCCAGGTCGATGCCGGGGTTGGGCCGTTCCAGGTTGAGGTGCGGCGGGATGCGGCGGTGCTTGAGCGCGAGGGCCGTCTTGATCAGCCCGGCGACGCCGGCCGCCGCCTCGGTGTGCCCGATGTTGGTCTTGACGGAGCCCACGTAGCAGCGGTCCCCGGCGCGGCGGCCGATGCCGAGCACCCGGCCGAGGGCGGCGGCCTCGATGGGGTCGCCGACCGGGGTGGAGGTGCCGTGCGCCTCGACGTACTGGAGGCTGCCGGGCACCACCCCGGCCTCGGCGCAGACCCGCTCGATCAGGGTGACCTGGGCGTCCGCGCTGGGGACGGTGATGCCGTTGGTGCGGCCGTCCTGGTTGACGCCGCTGCCCAGGATGACGGCGTGCACCGGGTCCCCGTCGCGCAGCGCGTCGGACAGCCGCTTGAGCACGACCACCCCGACGCCCTCGGCCCGGACGTAGCCGTCGGCGGAGGCGTCGAAGGCGCGCGAGCGGCCGTCCGCGGAGAGGAAGCCGCCCTTGGTCTCGGCGATCGTGTACTGCGGCGTCATGTGCAGCAACGCGCCACCGGCCAGGGCGAGTTCGGTCTCGCCGCGGAGCAGGCTCTGGCAGGCGAGGTGGACCGCGACCAGCGAGGAGCTGCACGCGGTGTCGATCGACACGCTGGGCCCGCGGAAGTCGAAGCAGTGCGAGATCCGGTTGGACACCATCGTCATCATGGTGCCGGTCGCGGTGTGCGCGGCGATGGTGGAGAAGTCCAGGTCGGCGAACTGGAGGATCTTCCAGTCGAGGGTGAAGGCGCCCATGTAGACGCCGACCTCCCGCCCGGCGAGTTCGTCGGGGCGCAGCCCGCCGTCCTCCAGGGCCTCCCAGCTGACCTCCAGGAGCTTGCGCTGCTGCGGGTCCATGTGCTCGGCCTCGCGCGGGCTGATCCCGAAGAAGTCCGGGTCGAAGGTGTCGAAGCCGTCGATGTAGCCGCCCCGGCCTCCGATCAGCCGCCCGGGCTTGGCCCGGTCCCTGCTGCCCAGGGTGCCGGTGTCGTAGCGGTCGGCGGGCGTCTCGGTGAGACAGTCCCGGCCCTCGATCAGGTTGCGCCAGTAGGAACGGTGGTCGTTGGCGTGTCCCGGCAGGCGGCAGCCGATACCGGTGATCGCGATGCGCTCGCGGGGCACGGCGAAGGGCGAGGAGGTCATGATCCAATCCGAGGGTGATGGCGTGGCGCCGGGGGCACGGGCAGGTGGAGGGGCCTCGTGGGCCGGGGTTCAGACGGACTGTTCGGTCGTCTTCGGCCGGCGCCAGGGATGCAGAAGGGTGGCGCCGAGCTCTCCGGTGGCGGGGAACGCGGCCGGGTCGGTGAGGCCGACGGCCTTCGGCACTCTGCCCGGCCGCCAGGTGAAGCTCCCGAACACGTGATCCCAGAGCGAGAGGTCGGAGGCGTAGTGGCCGGCTTCGGCGAGGTCGGTGCTGTGGTGCAGGCGGTGGAGTTCCGGGCCCGCCAGGACGTGGCCGAGCGGGCCGATTCGGACGTCGATGTTGGCGTGGACGAAATACCCCTGAGCCAGGACGAATATTCCGACCACGAACACTGAATCCGGTGAGAATCCGATGAGTGCCAGCGACAGTTGGACCACGGACTGCGCGACGGCCACGTCCAGGAAGTGATTCACGCCGTTGTTCGCGACGTTCACCTTGTCCGGGACGTGGTGCACCCCGTGCAGCCGCCAGAGCCACCGGTTGCGGTGGGACCAGCGGTGCACGAGGTAGTCGCCGAGCGAGCCGATCACCAGCGCGAGCGGGGCCTCCACCGCGAACGGCAGCGCCGGGTGGGCCGTGCCGAGCAGTTCCACCAGCGTCGACACCAGCCCCTGGGCCAGTGCGCCGCCCACCATGCTCAGCACGAAGTAGACGCTGTACCAGCCGAGTTCGCGCCTGCTCGGGTGCCAGTCGGTCCGGTAGGGGATCACCCGCTCCAGGAACGCCAGGTATCCGAGCACGCTGATCAGGAAGAGCGGGGAGACCCGATCCGGCGCCCAGTGGAAGTGCAGGGTCGCGACGGCCGTGCACAGCACACCCAGCAGCAGCAGCGGATGAGCGAGCCGGCTGGCAATGGCTGACAGCACGCGCCCCCCGTTCTTCGCGAACCAACGACTGGAAACGTCAGAGACTCTAGCGGGACTCTCGCGCCGTGACAGTCATTCGACGTGTTAAATCCATGAATGACCCGATCGGCGGACTATACGCGCACGAAGTTGACGTCTGTACGGCGCGAAGGGGGCGCATTTTCGAGAACGAGCGGGAATTGACGGCGTGTGATGCCTGCTGTTGGACCTCTTGAGCGCCGCCGTGCGCCCCTTCTGCGCCGCTCTGCGCGGCTACCGATCCGGCCAACCCCCGCCAGCCTCGCCCCGGGCACCCGGTGACGGCCGCCGGTCAGGAGCGGGCCGGCTCCGCCAACCGGTGTGCGGCACGGGGCGCGTGCGCCGCGAGACGGTCGCGCAGACCGCGCAGCTCGTACTCGACGAGGGCGGGCAGGGCGGTGGCCCCGGTCGCCTCCAGGGCCGGGCCGAGCAGGTCGACGGCCGCCCCCGGGTCGTGCGCGCAGACGTGGCAGTCCGCCGCCCGGACGACGAAGAGCAGTCGGCTGGCGGGCAGTTGCTCCGGGCCGAGCAGGTCGAGCGCGGTCTCGGCCGCGCTCAGCGCCCGGCGGGCCAGCCGGGGGTCGTCGGTGGCCGCGGCCAGGTCGCGCAGCGCGGCGGCGGCCGCGGCCTCCACCCGCACCCGCATCGAGGCGATGGAGAGCCAGGGCACGTCCAGCTCGTCGTCCGCGCCGATGTGGTCCAGGTGCGCCCGGGCCAGACCGATCTGCCGGACGGTCGCCCGCACGTCCCCGGCCAGCGCGTGCGCCCGGGCCCGGCTGATCCGGCCCATCGCTCCGGCCCAGTGCCGGCCCGGGGCGACCCGGTCGATCTCGCGGGCGTAGCCGAGGGCGGCCACCGGGTCGCCGTCCAGCCGGGCCAGGATGCTCATGTCGCTGAGCGTGCCGACCTGGGTGGCCTGGTCCCCGGCCAGCCCGGCCCAGGTGAGCGCGCGGTCGTAGCAGGCCATCGCGGTGGCGTTGCGCCCGTCCTGCATCCGCAGTGCGCCGGCCGCGTGGGCGTGCTCGGCGGCCAGCCGGACCAGCGGGCCGCGCTGCGCGGTGGGGGCCGCGGCGAGGCGGGCGAGCACCGCGTTCAGGGTGCGCTCGACGGCGGCGGCCAGGCCCGGCCGGTCGCCGGTCTCGCCGGAGCGCAGGTGGGCGGCGAGCAGCCCGGTCAGGGCGTGCGTGGTGGCGGCGTCCAGCGGACGCGCCGCGGACGGCTCGTCGAGCGCCCCGGGGGCGCAGAACTCCGCGTGCAGTGCGGCGACCTCGGCGGGTCCGGGGACCGCGCAGCCCTCGGCGCCATGCAGCGGGCAGAGCAGGCCGTAGTCGGGCAGCCGCGGCGGCGCCGGGGCCGGGGCGGGCGCGCCGAGCGGCGCCGCGCCCGGCAGCGGGGGCTGGAGCAGCGCGGGCGACAGGGCGTCCAGGACGCACAGTTCGGCGTTCTCCGCGCGCAGACAGGCGGCGCTCAGCTCGCCGCCGGCCCCGAGCAGCTCGTCGATCCGGTCGGCGACCCGGGGGGTGACCCGGCGGGCGCCGTGCTCGATCTTGCTGACCGCGGTGTGGTCGTAGCCGATCCCGGCCCCGAGCTGGGCCTGGGTGAGGCCGGCCCGGCGCCGCCAGTGCCGCAGCCGGGCGCCGAACTCGCGCCAGGCGTCCCGCACCCGACCGGTCGGCGGTGCCGGAACCCCTGCCGCGGGGGTCACGCGGTTCCGCTGCACGGCTGCCTCCCGGGCGCGTCGTCCCCGGGCGGTCCGCAGGGCCCGCCGACGCGACGATTCCAGTGATTCGGACGACTCCGATGACGAGGACGGTACTCGATCGCCACCCACCCCGTACATGACGTGGTCTCAACCACTTGAGAAACGGCGCAGCTTGGCGCGAAGCCGGACCGGCGGTCTTGACGGAATTTGCCAACCCCGTGCCGCGCGCGCACCGGCCATTGACCCGAGCATGACGCCATGTGAGGGTTCGGGCACCCGAGCGCGGACGGCCCGCACGGCCGTCCCCCCGGATGCGGCCCTGCGGAGCGCCACCAGCCACGCCGTCCGCGGTCGAGGACCCCCACATGCGAGGAGCCTCGATGCAACGCAGAGTTTCCGCAGGTCGGTTGCTCACCACCGCGACCACCCTGACCGTGCTGGCCGGCATGATCGCCGCCACCGCCGGGCCGGCCACCGCCGCGCCCGCTCCCACCCCGGCGCCGCCGAGCGCCCTGGCCGCCGCCGTGAACGCCGCCGACGCCGCCGCCGCGGCCGGCCTGGACGCGCTGGCCAAGGGCCCGGACGAGACCTACGAACGCAAGGCCGTCACCCCCTGGGTCGGTGGCCTCTACTCCGTCGCGTACGAGCGCAGCTACCGCGGTCTGCCGGTGGTCGGCGGCGACGCGGTGGTGCTCGCCGACGGGCAGGGCAAGGTCCGCGGCCTCCAGTCGGCCGCCACCGGGCCGGTCGGCGGCTCGACGAAGCCGCAGATCAGCGCGGAGCAGGCGGAGAAGGCCGCGCGCGCCGAGCTGCCCGGCGCGGAGTCGGTGGAGTCCCACCGCCTGGTCGTCCGGGTCAAGGACGGCGGCGACGGCCGGCTCGCCTGGGAGACCGTGCTCACCGGGCACAACGGCAGCGCCCCGAGCCGGCTGCACGTCTTCGTGGACGCGGCCACCGGCGCGATGATCGACAGCTACGACGAGGTCCGCGCCGGCACCATCAACAGCGAGTGGAACGGCCCCGCCCCGGTCACCATCAGCACCACCGGCTCGGGCGGCTCGTACTCGCTGCGCGACCCCAACCGGCCGGGCCTGAGCTGTTCCGACTACAGCACCGGCCAGGTGTTCAGCAAGAGCTCCGACTCCTGGGGCACCGGCAGCGCCTCCAGCAAGGAGACCGGCTGCGGCGACGCGATGTTCGCGGCCCAGAAGGAATGGGACATGCTCCGCGACTGGCTCGGTCGCAACGGGCACAACGGCAACGGCGGCAGCTGGCCGGTCAAGGTCGGCCTCAACGACGTCAACGCGTACTGGGACGGCAGCACGATATCCATCGGCCACAGCCAGGCCAACAAGTGGATCGCCTCGATCGACGTGGTCGGCCACGAGTTCGGCCACGGCATCGACCAGTACACCCCCGGCGGCGCCAACAACGAGGCCGGCCTCGGCGAGGCCACCGGCGACATCATGGGCGCGCTCACCGAGGCCTACGCCAACGAGCCGGCGCCGTACGACAGCCCGGACTACACCGTCGGCGAGATGATCAACCTGGTCGGCAACGGCCCGATCCGCAACATGTACAACCCCTCGCTGGTGAGCAACAACCCCAACTGCTACTCGGCCTCCATCCCGAACACCGAGGAGCACGCGGCGGCCGGCCCGCTGAACCACTGGTTCTACCTGCTGGCCGAGGGCTCCAACCCGGGCGGCGGCAAGCCCACCAGCCCCACCTGCAACAACTCCTCCGTCACCGGCATCGGCATCAAGGACGCTGGCCGGGTCTTCTACGGCGGCATGCTGCTCAAGACCAGCGGCATGACCTACAAGCGCTACCGCACCGCCACCCTGACGGCGGCCAAGAACCTCGACCCGAGCTGCACCTTCTTCAACCGGGCCAAGGCGGCCTGGGACGCGATCAGCGTGCCGGCCCAGACCGGCGACCCGAGCTGCACGCCGTCCGGCACCAACGACTTCTCGCTGTCGCTCGGCCCGGCGTCCGGCTCCGTCCAGCCCGGCGCCTCCACCACGGCGACGGTGAACACCGCCGTCGTCTCGGGCACCGCGCAGACCGTCGGCCTGACCGCCTCGGGGCTGCCGTCGGGCGTCACCGCCACGTTCAACCCCTCGTCGGTGCAGGCCGGTTCCTCCGCCACCCTGACCCTCGCGGCCTCCTCGACGGCGGCCTCCGGGACGTACCAGATCACCGTGACCGGCACCGCCGGCGCCACCACCCACACCGCCCAGTACGGCCTGACGGTCGGCGGGGGCGGCGGCAACCCCAACGGGCCCGCGCCCGACATCGACGTCGCCAAGGTCCAGGCCCACCTGGCCCAGCTGAACACCATCGCCAACCAGAACGGCGGCAACCGCCGGGCGGGCGGCGCCGGGCACAGCCAGTCACTGGCGTACATCAAGGGCAAGCTCCAGGCGGCCGGCTACACCGTCACCGAGCAGACCTGCACCTCCTGCACCTACCAGTCCAACAACCTGATCGCCGACTGGCCCGGCGGCCCGTCCGACCAGGTCACCATGTTCGGCGCCCACCTGGACAGCGTCTCGGCCGGCCCCGGCATCAACGACAACGGCTCCGGCTCGGCCACCCTGCTGGAGAACGCGCTCGTGCTCGCCCAGCAGAACCCCAGCCTGACCCGGCACGTCCGGTTCGCCTGGTGGACCGGTGAGGAGCAGGGCCTCCAGGGCTCGCAGTCCTACGTGGGCCAGCTGAGCTCCGCCCAGCGCTCGGCGATCAAGGCGTACTACAACTTCGACATGATCGGCTCGCCCAACGCCGGCTACTTCATCAACAACATCTCCTCCTCGGCCTCCGCGCCGATGAAGGCCTACTGGGACTCGCTGAACCTCCAGCCGGAGGAGAACGTCGAGGGCCAGGGCCGCTCGGACGACTACTCCTTCCAGCAGGCCGGCATCCCGACCTCGGGCTACGCGGCCGGCGCCAGCGCCACCAAGTCCTCGGCGCAGGCGGCCAAGTGGGGCGGCCAGGCAGGCCGTTCCTACGACTCCTGCTACCACCAGTCCTGCGACACCACCGCCAACGTGGACGCGACGGTGCTCAACCGCAGCGCCGACGGCGTGGCCTACACCATCTGGAAGACCTCGGTCGGCGGCAGCACGCCCGCCAACGACTTCTCCCTCTCGGTGAACCCGGCCACCGCCACCGTCCAGCCCGGTGACACCGCCACCGCGACGGTCGCCACCACGACCACCTCCGGCTCGGCCCAGACGGTCAACCTGACCGCCTCGGGCGCCCCGGCCGGCGTGACGGTCTCCTTCAGCCCCTCCTCGGTGCAGTCCGGCGGCTCGGCGACGCTCACCGTCGCCACCTCCGCCTCGACGGCCACCGGCACCTACAACATCACCGTGACCGGGACCGGCTCGGCCACCCACAGCACCAGCTTCTCGCTGGTGGTGGGCAACGGCCCGACCAACCCCGGCGGCACCTGGACCGTCGGCACCACCTACCAGGCGGGCGACGTGGTGACCTACAACGGGGTCAGCTACCGCTGCCTCCAGAGCCACACCGCCCAGGTCGGCTGGGAACCGCCGATCGTCCCGGCGCTCTGGCGGCAGGTGTGACGGGCGCTCGCTGACGCCCGATGAGCAGCTGCGCCGCGGTCCGTCGAGGGGGACGGACCGCGGCGCAGCCGTGCTCAGGCGGCGCTCAGAGGGTGCTCTCGGGGCCGCCGGGGGTGGCGCCCCCGCCCGGGGTCGCGCCGCCGGTGGTGGGTCCGTCCGACGGGCTGGTGATCACCACCGAGCCGACCGCCTCGAACCGCTTGCTGGAGTCGTCGGCCGTCACCGTGAGGCAGATCTTCCGGGTCCGGCTCCCGGGCTTCGACGGCGGGAGCCGGAACTCGACCTGGTCGCTCTCGCCGTCCGTCACCTCGACCTCCTGCGAGGCGGGGGTGGCGTACGCCGATTCGCCGCAGTCGGCGACCTTGTCGATGGTGGCCTTGAAGTCGCTCTCCGCGGGGAAGGACAGGCTGATCCGGGCGGTGTCACCGGCGCCCTCCACGTTCGCCGAGGGCTCGCCGACGTTCCGGAAGCCACCCTGGCCGCCCTCGCCCTCGGCCCGCTGGTCGTCCGGCTGCACCGCCGCACCGCTCTGCCCGGCCTGGCCGTTCTGCCCGGTCGGGGTGGCGTCCGCCGGAGCGGAGCCGCCGCCACCGCCGCCGCAGGCCGCGAGGGCCGGGACGAGCAGGGCGGCCGCCAGCCATCGGGCCGCCCGTCGGGTCCTGCCGCCTCCGAAGTGCCTTGTCCCGGCCATGCGTTCTCCCATCCGCGCCGCGAGCGATGCCGCTCGGCCCCGCCGCACGGTACGCGTCCGGGTGCTTCCCGCCGGGCCGCCGCGCGGGACGGGCCGGGGCCACCACCCGTTCGGGGCAATCCGGGCGGGCCAGGCCTGACATAGAGTGCGGGGCGGACACGTAGCCGACGTACCGTCAGCGGACCGGAGGGAACCGACCCGTGAGCACCGAAACCCGCCCGGTCCCGGAGCTGGCCGCCGAGGTCGTCGAGCAGTGGCGCTCCGAGGAGGCCGAGCTCGTCGACCTGCTGGCCCGGGCACGGCGCGGCGTCGGCGGCGTCGCCGCCTTCCGGCTCGGCCCGACGCCGACCGTGCTGGTCACCGACCCGGCCGCCGTGCAGCACGTCCTGGGCCGCCACCCGGACCGGTACGTCAAGCGCTCGCACCGCGCCCGGATGCTGGTCGGGGACGGCGTGCTGTCCGCCACCGGAGAGCCCTGGAAGGGCCAACGGCGTCTGCTGCGATCGCAGTTCACCGGCACCGGGATGCGCCGCCACGAGCGGCGGATCGCCGCCGCGGCACGTCGGACCGCCGAGCGCTGGGAGGGCTACCGGCGCACCGGAGAGACCTTCGACGTGGCGGAGGAGATGCGCGGCTTCGCCCTGGACACCGTCTGGCGGGCGCTCACCGGGCTGCCGATGGACGACCGCACGGACCACGAACTCCGCTCGGTGGAACGGGTGGTGGCCGCCATGCCGACGCTTCCGAGCAACGCGGCGGACGCCCGGGACGCGGTCGCCGAGGACCTGGCCCGGATCGACGCGGTGGCCCGGGCGGCGATCGACGCGGCGCGCTCGGCCGGCCCGGCCGAGGAGCCCGGGGTGCTCCGGGTGCTGGTCGAGGCGGGCGAGCGGTTCCCGGAGTACACCGACCGGTTGATCCGGGACGAGCTGGTCACCCTCCTCGTCGCCGGGCACGAGACCACGGCCACCACCCTCACCTGGCTCTTCCTGCTGCTCGACCGCCACCCCGAGGCCCGGACGGCCGACCCGCAGGCGCTGGTCAGCGAGACCCTGCGGCTCTACCCGTCCGCCTGGCTGCTCCCCCGGCACGCCGTCGAGGACGACGTGATCGCCGGGCACCGGATCGCCGCCGGGACGGACGTCCTGGTCTGCCCGTACCTCACCCACCGCGACCCGGTGCTGTGGCCCGACCCCGAGCGCTTCGACCCCGCCCGCTTCGCCCCCGGCGGGGAGCGGCCCGGACAGCTCGGCGCCTACTTCCCGTTCGGCCTCGGCGCCCGCGCCTGCCTGGGCACCCAGTTCGCCCTGCGGGAGACCACGGCGCTGCTGGAGCTGCTGCTGCCGATGGGGCTGCCGGCGTTCCGGTCGCGCCCGACCGGGGCGGCGTACAGCATCACCGTGCGGCCGGACGGGCCGACACCGGCGGTGCTGGGCTGAGGCGGTCCGCGCCGGCGGTGGTCTCCGGGGTGGAAAGTCGCCTGCAACCTTCCCGGCCCGAGGCGCATCAGTGACGTGGGCCGGTCCCGTAGTCGACCGATCACCCGGATCGGCATAGGCTGATCCGCGCTCGAACCGCCGTTCCCTCCGGTCATCGGGCCCGGCCCGGCGCACCGGAGGGGCACGTCGGCAGCACACGGAAGATCACAGGGGGGATGGAAGCGTGTTCAAGGAGCACCCGGACGGCCGGAACGACGGCTACGACGACCGGCACGACGGCCACGAGGGGTTCGACCGGCTCGCCGACGACGACGCCGAGCCCGGCCGGTACGGCCCGTACCAGGAGGAGGACGACGGCGACGGGGCCCGGCGCCGCTCGACCACCCGCCGGATCGTCATGGTGACGGCGGGCGGGGTGTTCGCCGCGCTGCTGGCGGTCGGCGGCTACGGCGTCTACAACGTGGTGAGCGCCGTGTCGGACGGCGGTTCCACCACCGCCGGCGGCCAACAGGCCGCCGGCACGCCGGCGAAGGCCACCGAGACGGCCCCGCCGACCGCGGAGCAGGCCGAGGCGGCGGCCAAGGAGTTCCTGGCGGCCTGGGGCCGCGGCGACCTCGCCGCCGCCGGCGCGCTCACCGACAAGCCGGAGAGCGCCCGGGCCGCGCTGACGGCGTTCCACGACCAGGTGGGGCCCCGCTCGCTCACCCTGACCGGGACGGGCCGCGCTCCGGGCGACGGCCCGAACGAGCCGGCCCTCGGCTTCCGGGTGAGGGCGGAGTTCGAGGGCATCCCGGACGCCTGGGAGTACGACGGCGTGCTGGGCTTCGCCCGCTCCGGGGACGGGCGGCCGGTGGTGCGCTGGAAGCCGTCGGTGATCCACCCCCAGCTCGCCCCGGGCAAGACCATCGCGGTGAAGGCGCTGCCCAACCCCGTGTCCAAGCCCACCGACCGCGGCGGCCGGCCGCTGGACGCCTTCCCGTCGCTGCGCGGCGTCCTGCCCCAGATCACCCCGCCGGACGGCTCCGCCGCCGCCCCCGGCCGGGCCGTGGTGCTCACCGGCCCGAGCGGCACCGGCACCGAGCCGGAGCAGCTGTTCGTCCTGACCCCGGCGAGCGCCCCGCAGGTCAGGCTCACCCTGGACGCCGACCTCCAGCAGGCGGCCGAGGACGCCGTCAAGCAGCAGTCGGCGAACGGCAATCCGGCCTCGCTGGTCGCCATCCAGCCGAGCACCGGCCACATCCTGGCGATGGCGTACTCCCAGGGCGGGTTCAACCGGGCGGTCGCGGGCGGCCAGGCGCCCGGCTCGACGATGAAGGTGATCACCTCGGCCGCGCTGCTGGAGGCCGGGGTGAGCCCGGACACCGCGGTGCCGTGCAAGGCCACCACCTACTCCCCGCGCGCCTGGCACAACGACGAGCCCGGCGACTTCCCGTCCTACACGCTCGCCGACGACTTCTCCCACTCCTGCAACACCGGCTTCATCGACAAGGGCCTGGAGAAGCTCCAGCCCGGCACCCTCGGCAAGGTGGCCCGCGACCAGTTCGGGCTCGGTCTGGAGTGGCACATCGGCATCCCCAGCCGGGACGCCACCATCCCGACGCCCGGGAACAAGGACGAGGCCGCGGCCCAGTACATCGGCCAGGGCCAGATCCAGGTCAACTCGCTGCTGATGGCCTCCGTCGCCGCCACCGTGCAGAACGGCACGTTCCACCAGCCCGTGCTGCGCGACGACGCCAAGCGCGTGACGGCGCCCGCCAAGCTCCCCGCCGACGTCGCCCGGGACCTGCGCGCCATGATGGCCAAGACCGCCACCCAGGGCACCGCGCGCACCCCGATGGCCGGCCTGTCCGGCCAGATCGGCGCCAAGACCGGCACCGTCGAGGCGGGTGGGCAGGCCACCAACAGCTGGTTCATCGCCTACCGGGGCGACCTCGCTGTCGCCGCCGAGGTCGAGGGCGGCGGCCACGGCTTCAGCGCGGCGGGCGTGGCCGCGGCCCAGGTGCTGAAGGCGGGTGGCAAGGGCTGAGACCCGCCGCCGGGACCGCCGTGGCCACTGGGACCGCTGGGGCCGCTGAGCCGCTCCCGCCGGAGCGGCTCAGCCGGTCGTCGGCCGTACCCGGGCCGCCCGCGCCTCCAGGTAGCGGCGCTCCGCGAGGCTCGCGGTGGCCCGGGCGGCGCGCCGGTAGTGGTCGTACGCCCCGTTCGTGTCCCCGGTGCGCTCCAGCAGGTGCGCCCGGACGGACACCAGCCGGTGGTGCCCGGCCAACCGGGGGTCGGCGTCCAGGGTGGCCAGGAGGGCCAGGCCGGCCTCCGGGCCCTCGACCTCGGCCAGGGCGATCGCCCGGTTGAGGGTGACCACCGGGTTGGGCGCGATCCGCTCCAGGACCAGGTACAGGCCGTGCACCTGCCGCCAGTCGGTGGCCTCCGCGGTGGCCGCGTCGGCGTGGGTGGCGGCGATCGCGGCCTGGAGCCGGTACGGGCCGAGCTCCGGTCCGGCCAGCGCCTCCTTGACCAGCGCCGTTCCCTCCGCGATCAGCGCGCGGTCCCACAGCGCGCGGTCCTGCTCGGCCAGCGGGACGAGGTCGCCGGAGGCCGTGGTGCGGGCGGCCCGGCGGGCGTCGGTCAGCAGCATCAGGGCGAGCAGCCCGGCGACCTCACCGTCCCCGGGCAGCCGCGCGCGCACCATCCGGGTCAGCCGGATCGCCTCCCGCCGCAGGTCGAGGCGGTGCACACGGTCGCCCGAGGAGGCTGTGTAGCCCTCGTTGAAGATCAGGTAGAGCACGTGCAGGACGACCCGCAGCCGTTCCTCGAACTCACCCGCCGGGAGCTCCGGCAGGGCGCCCTCGGGCCCGGCCCCGTCGGGCCAGGCACCCTCGGGCAACGCGAACGAGCCGCCGGCGGCCCGGATCCGCTGCTTCGCCCGGCTGATCCGGGCCGCCATCGTCGCCTCCGGCACCAGGAACGCGCGGGCGATCTCGGCCGTGGTCAGCCCGCCGACCGCCCGCAGCGTCAGGGCCGTCCGGGAGGCGGCGGTCAGCGCCGGGTGGCAGCACAGGAAGAGCAGCAGGAGCGTGTCGTCGGTGTCCGGCACCTCCGGCGGCACCACCTCGGCGACCGCCGTCGCCCACTCCCGCTCGCGCCGGGCGCGGTCGCCGCGCAGCTGGTCGATCAGCCGCCGCGAGGCCACCGTCACCAGCCAGCCGCGCGGGTTGTCCGGCACCCCCTCGGACGGCCACTGCACGGCGGCGGCGAGCACCGCCTCCTGCACCGCGTCCTCGCAGCCCTCGAAGCGGCCGTACCGTCGTACCAACGTGCCGAGGACCTGCGGCGCGAGCCCGCGCAGCAGGTCCTCGAAGTCCGGTGCTGTCATGCCTCCAAGTGTCCGTCGCAGAACATCACCTGGCGCACCTCGACGCCCAGCCCCTCGATCCCGGTGTCCGGGATGCGGGTGGCCACCTCGATGGCGCGCTCCCGGTCCTCACAGTCGATCAGGTAGAAGCCGCCCAGGAACTCCTTGGACTCCAGGAACGGCCCGTCGGTCACCACCGGCTGGCCGTTGCGGACGGTCACCACGGCGGCCTGCGAGGGGTCGACCAGCGCCTGGGTGTAGATGAACTCGCCGGACTCCTTCAGCTCCTCCATGAACCGGACGTGTCCGGCACCGAGCGCCGCCTTCTCCTCCTCGGTCAACGCGTCCAGCACGGCCGGGTTGATGTGCAGACTGATCAGGAACTTCATCGCGTCCTCCTCGGGTGCGGCGCGGGCCCGGCAGGGACCGCCTTCGACCGGTGGTCGGAGCGGCCACCGCCGTCTTGACGTCCTCCGCCGAAGAATCTCGCACGGATCTCCCACCCCCGGCGCACCGGACCGCGCCCCGTCGCCGCAGCAGTTCGGTGATCTCCTCCTCGGCCCCGGATCAGGAGAGCCGCCGGCCACTGCCTAAGGTCGGCCCCATGCCGAGAACCACGCCGCCGCGCCCGCTCGATGTCGAGGCGCTGTTCCCCGAGTTGGCGCAGCACCGGGGCACCACCACCAGGCTCCATCCGCGCCCGGGGCGGCCGGACGCCACGGCCAGTTCCGTCGGCGGGCCGCTGCTGTGGCCCGCCGACGAGCCCTGGCCGGTCTGCACCGACCCCCACCCGCACGCCCGCGGCCGGCGGCCGGCGGACATCCACCGCCGGCGGGCGCTCCTGGACACCGCCTGGAACCGCGAGCAGGACCCGGGCCCGACGGACGAGGAGCGGCGGCTGCTCAAGGAGCTCGATCGCCGCCACCGCGTCGAGGGGCCGGCCGCGGAGGGTCCGTTGCCGCTGATCGGCCTCGCGCAGTTCTACCGGCGGGACGTCCCTGACCTCCCCGATGGGCCGGACGACTGCGACCTGCTCCAGGTGTTCTGGTGCCCCTTCGACGCCCACGGCCCGGGCCGCACCGAGATGCTGCTCGATCTGCGCTGGCGCCGGTCGTGGGAGGTCACCGAGGTCCTGGCCGCGCCCCCGGCGCCGGAGGTGGTCGGTTTCGACGGGTACGTGCCCGAGCCGTGCGTGCTGCACCCCGAGCAGGTGACCACCTACCAGTTCGGCGCCCTCCTCCCGGAGGAACTGGACGCCCGCATCCGCGACTGGGAGAAGGCGGCCCGGGTAGGCGGCGACGACCTTCCCCGTTACCAGTACGACCTGTCCATCCCTCTGGGCTGGCGCATCGGCGGCTTCGCCTCCTGGCACAGCACCGACCCCGGTCCGATGGACTGCCCCGACTGCGCGACGCCGATGCGGCTGCTGCTGACCGTCGACAGCTCGGAGTGGGACGGCGGCAGCGGCAGCTGGCGTCCGCTGGAGGACGAGGCGTCGGCGGACCGTCACGGCGCCGGGACCCCGACGGAGGTCACCGTCGGCAGCTGGGGCTCGCTCAACGTCTTCGCCTGCCCCGCCGACCCTCGCCACCCGCACGGCCTGAGCATCCAGTAGCCGGCACCCGCCCGTCGACTGACCAGCGTTACGAATTGACAAGATGCGTCATACTGTAACGCGCTGTCGCCCGACGGCCTCGGCCCCGCCGGACCCGTCGGGCCCCTCCCCCAGCGGCTCGGAGCACGCCATGCACCCCTTCCTCGACCACCCCGGACCGCTCGCCTTCGCCCACCGGGGCGGCGACCTCGGACACCCGGAGAACTCGCTCGCCGCCTTCGAGGCCGCCGTCGCGCTCGGGTACCGCTACCTGGAGACGGACGTGCACGCGACCGCCGACGGCGTGCTGGTGGCCTTCCACGACACGCACCTCGACCGGGTCACCGACCGCACCGGGGCGGTGGCGGAGCTGCCCTGGGAGGTCGTCAGGAAGGCCCGGATCGGCGGGAGCGAGCCGGTGCCGCTGCTGGAGGACCTGCTCGGCGCGTTCCCCGGGGCCCGTTTCAACATCGACGTCAAGGCGGCGCCCGCCGTCCGCCCGCTGGTCGAGGCGGTCCGCAGGACCGGCGCCTGGGACCGGGTCTGCGTCGGCGGCTTCTCCGACTCCCGGCTCGCCGCCGTCCGCGCCGCCGCCGGGCCCCGGTTGGCCACCTCGCTGGGGCCGCGCGAGGTGGCCCAGCTGCGGCTGCGTTCGCTTGCCGAATCGTTTCTGCCCTTCCTTCCCTTTCCGCCGTGTCCGCCCACGTCCACGTCCACGTCCACGTCCACGCCCACGCCCACTCATTCACCGTCCGTTCAGCCCTCGTTCGGCAAGCGGTCGCCCGACCAGTCGCCCCCCGGGCTACCGTTCGCCGGGCTGTGCGCGCAGGTGCCGGAGCGGCACCGGGGCGTCCGGGTCGTCGACCGGGCCTTCGTGCGCACCGCCCACCGGCTCGGCCTCCAGGTGCACGTCTGGACTGTGGACGATCCCACACGGATCAGGGCTCTCCTGGACCTGGGTGTGGATGGCATCATGGCCGATCGCATCGACGTCCTGCGGGACGTCCTCGGCGAGCGCGGCTGCTGGAGCGACGGCAGCACCGGCTCCAGCACGGCAATGGGGACTCCATGAGCACCACGAACCCGGCGACCCACCCGCCGGCCGATCCACCGACCGGCCCGGCGGGCGCCGCCACCGACAACGCCCGTGCCCTGCGCCGGATGCAGTTCGGCTGGTACGTCAACGACTGGGCCAACGCCGCCTTCTCGGCCACCGTCCTGACGGTGTTCCTGGGCCCGTACCTGACCACCGTCGCCAAGGACGCCGCCGACGCGGCCGGCAATGTTCACCCGCTCGGACTGTCGATCCGCGCAGGATCGTTCTTCCCGTACACGGTCTCCTTCTCCGTGCTGCTCTCGGTCGCGGTGATGCTGCTGACCGGCACCCTCGCCGACCGCACCGGACGGCACAAGGAGCTGATGTGCGGCTTCGCGTACGTCGGCGCGCTCGCGACGATGGGGATGTTCTTCCTCAGCGGTGACCGCTACCTGCTCGGCGGCGCGCTGCTGGTGGTCGCCAACATCTCGTACGCGGTCTCGGTCGCGCTCTCCTACGCCTACCTGCCCGGCCTGGCCGCCCCGGACGAGCGGGACAAGGTCTCCTCCAAGGGCTGGGCCTACGGGTACGCGGGTGGCGGACTGCTGCTGATCGCCAACCTGGCGCTGTTCCAGGGCCACGACGCGTTCGGCCTGGACTCCGGCACCGCCGTGCGGATCTGCCTGGCCTCGGCCGGCCTGTGGTGGGCGCTGTTCACCGTCGTCCCGCTGCTGCGGCTGCCCTCCCGGGCCGGCGTCGCCCCCGCCCCCGGCCCCGGCACCGTGACAGCCGTCTCCGGGGACGGCCGGCCCGCCGCCGGCAGCCTGCGCGAACTCGCCCGCACCCTGCGCGGCATGCGCGAACACCCGCTCACCCTGCTCTACCTCGCCGCCTTCCTCTGCTACAACGACGGCATCCAGACCGTCGTCTCCCAGGCCTCGCTCTACGGCAGCGAGGAACTCGGCATGGAGCAGACCTCGCTGGTCACCGCCGTCCTCCTGGTCCAGATCGTGGCGATCGGCGGCGCCCTGCTGCTCGGCCGGATCGCCCACCGCCACGGCGCCAAGCGGACCATCCTCGGCTCGCTCGTCGGCTGGGTGGTCACCCTCGCCCTCGGCTACTTCATGCCCGCCCACCAGCCGATCTGGTTCTACGCCCTGGCCTGCATGATCGGCCTGGTGCTCGGCGGCAGCCAGGCGCTCTCCCGCTCGCTCTTCTCCCACCTCATCCCGCCCGGCCGGGAGGCCGAGTACTTCAGCTTCTACAAGGTCAGCGACCGCGGCACCAGCTGGATGGGCCCGCTGGTCTTCGGCCTCGCCTACCAGCTCACCGGCAGCTACCGCTCGGCGATCATCTCGCTGCTGGTCTTCTTCGTCATCGGCTTCGTGGTCCTGCTGAAGGTCCCGGTGCGCCGCGCCATCGAGGCCGTCGGCAACCCGGTGCCCGAGCGGCACTGACGTCACGTCAATCCGGCGTCCTCCACCGGCCTTTCGCCGATGCTCGCGGTGGACTTCCACGTCGGCGCACCGGGAATCGAGAGTGACAATCGACGGCACCCCCCGCGGTTGCGAGGGGTGCCGATGGGTGGGGAACCGGACGGTCGTACGACGACGGTCCTTGCCGCGCCGATCAGGGGGCGGACGGGCCACCGTGGTAGCGGACCCAGCCCGGTCCCTGCGGGTCGGCGGACCACAGGGTGTTGTTGGCGTCCCGCACGAAGGTGACCAGGTGCCCGGTGGCCGGGTCGAGGACGGTCTGCGGGACGGTGTCCGCGGCCAGCGCGGTGCCGGCCGGGGTGAGGGTGAACTCGGTCCACTTCCCGGTGGAGAAGTCGAGCGAGTTCAGCCGGTTGTTCGGGCCGTTGACGTACACCATGGTCCGCTTGCCCGCCTGGTCGGCGATCGCGACCGGGTCGGTGGCGGCCATCCCGCCCCAGTCGCGCCAGCCCGGGCCGAACGGGTCCACGGACCACAGGTGGTTGGCGGCGTCCCGGACGAAGGTGGTGAAGTGCCCGGTGGCCGGGTCGACCACGGTCGAGGGGACGGCGTCGGGAGCCATCGCCGGCGGGACGAACTCGACCCGGCCGGCACCGCGCCGGTCGATCGAGTTCAGCCGGTTGTTCGGCCCGTTGACGTACACCACGATGTGGCCGTCGTTCGGGTTGATCACCGGCACCGGGTCGGTGGCGGCCAGCGGGCCGAGGTCGTACCAGCCCTCGCCCTGCGGGTCGACCGACCACAGATGGTGAGCGGTGTCCCGGACGAAGGTCACCAGGTGCCCGTTGGCCGGGTCCACGACCGTGCGCGGCACGGCATCCGGGGCCAGCGCGGTGCCGGCCGGGGTGAGGACGAACGCGGTCCACTTGCCGGTGGTGCGGTCGTAGGACCAGAGCTTGTTGTCCGGCCCGTTGACGTACACCATCACGTGGTTGTCGGCCGGGTTGACGATCGCGGTGGGGCGGGTGGCGGCGTAGCCGCCCAGGTCGGTCCAGCCCTCGTTCCGCGGGTCGACGGACCACAGGTGGTTCTTGCTGTCCTGGACGAAGGTCACCGGATGCCCGGTGACGGGGTCCACGACGGTGAACGGCGCGGCCTTCACCACCGTCCCCGAGGGCGTGGAGTGCCGGACGTTGGTGATCCACACGCCGAGGTCGTCGACCCGGGTCGCGTACGCGCCGGTGCGGGTCTCGGTGGCGGGGGTGCCCAGGCAACCGCCCTGCCAGGAGCGGGAGGCGACGGCCACCAACTCGGCCTTGCCGTTGACCTCCCGGACCGCCGGGGCGCCGGTGTCACCCTTGCAGACCGCCGCGCCACCGGTGCCCGTGATGCCGACGCCGGTCGCGCTCACCGTGTCGAGCGAGAACGCGCCCAGGTGCGGCTTGCCCGGCACCCACTCGTCCTTGGTCCGGCCGAACCCGGGCACCTGAAGCGCCTGCCCCGCGGCCGGGGCCGCGGTGCCGACCGCCAGCGGGGCGACGCCCTCGACGGGCGCGGCGAGGCGGGCCATCACCAGGTCGCGGTCCTGACGCGGTACCAACTCGACCACCTGGGCCGACTTGGCACCGACGGTGGCGGTGGTCTTCCACTTCGGGGCCCCGGCGGCCAGCGCCTGCGGCTGCGCCGGGTCGTCGGCGAAGCACGACGCGGCGCTGATCACCCAGTACTGGTCGATCAGCGCACCGGTGCAGCCGCGCAGGCTGTCGCCGACGACGATCCGCGCGGTGGTGGCGTACGTGCCGTCGGCGGCCGCGTCCCCGGACACGGCGCCGGCCGGGGCGAAGGTGGTCAGCGTGCCGGCGGCCGCGGCGGCGACCGCTGCCAGCACACCGGCCTGCCTGGAACGGGACTGGGACTTGCGGGACATGGGTTCTCTTTCGGAGAAGCCCGTGGGGGCGGCCGGGTTCGCACCGACCGCCCCCGCGGGGGACGGACACGGGGGGCGGGATCAGCCGATGGTGGCGGCGATGCCCTGGATGGCGCTGCTGGCGACGCCGAAGAAGGTGGTCCAGCTGCCATCCGCCTTCTTGTCGGCGGTCCAGATCTTGTCGTCGTTGCCGATGGCGAACAGGCGGATGCTGTCGCCGATGGTGGTGGTGGCCACCTGCTTGACCCCGACGACGCCGGGGACCTTGTCGAAGGTGGTCCAGGGGCCGTTGCCGGTGCTGTCGGTGGTCCAGATATGGCTGTCCGCGCCGACGGCGAACAGGCGCACGGAGTTGCCGATCGTGGTGGCGGCGATGTGCTGGATGGCGCTGCTGGGAATGGCCTCGAAGGTGCTCCACGTACCGGCGGTGTAGTCCCCGGTGGAGGTCCAGATCCGGCCGTCGCCGCCGATCGCGAACAGGCGCACCGTGTTGCCGACGGCGGTGGCGGTGATCTGCTTGATGCCGCTGCTGGGCAGGGGGCTGAACCCGCTCCAGGTGCCCGCGGCGTAGTCGCCGTCGGCGCCGTAGATGCGCCCGTCGCCGCCGATCGCGAACAGGCGGACCTTCTCGCCCATGGCGACGGCGGTCACCTGCCGGATGCCGCTGTTGTTCGGCACGACCTGGAACGGCGACCAGGTGCCGGTGGCACTGTCCTTGGTGGTGGTCCAGATCCGCTGGTCGGCGCCGACCGTGTACAGGCGGACCTTGTCGCCCATCGTGACCGCGCTGACCTGCCGCGTGCCACTGCTGGCCGGTACGGCCTCGAAGGTACCCCACGTGTTCGTGGTGTACGCGCCCTCGTTGGTCCAGATCTGGTTGTCGCCGCCGATAGCGAACAGCTCGCTGGCCGGGCGGGAGGCCTTCACCTGCTTGACCCAGTCGCCGAGGTCGTCGACCCGGGAACTGTACGCGCCGGTGCGGGTCTCGGTGGCGGGGGTGCCCAGGCAACCGCCCTGCCAGGAGCGGGAGGCGACGGCCACCAACTCGGCCTTGCCGTTGACCTCCCGGATCGCCGGGGCACCGGTGTCACCCTTGCAGACCGCCGCGCCACCGGTGCCCGTGGTACCGATGCCGGTCGCGCTCACCGTGTCGAGCGAGAACGCGCCGGTGTGAAGCTTGCCCGGCACCCACTCGTCCTTGGTCCGCCCGAAACCGGGCACCCGCAGGCTCTGCCCGGCCGTCGGCGCGCTGGTCGCCAGCGGCAGCGGGGCGACACCGTCGACGGCGGAGACGAGGCGCGCCATCACCAGATCACGGTCCTGACGTGGCGTCAGCTCGGCCACCTGGGCGGACTTGCCGCCGACGGTGACGGTGGTCTTCCACTTCGGCGCACCGGCGGTCAGCGCCTGCGGCTGCGCCGGGTCGTCCGAGAAGCAGGACGCGGCGGTGAGGACCCAGAAACGGTCCACCAACGCCCCCGTACAGGCACGCAGGTTGTCACCGATCACCAGACGCGCGGTGGAGGCATGGGCGCCGTCGGCCGCCGCGTCGCCTACCACGGCGCCGGCCGGAACGAAGGTGCTCAGCGTGCCGGCGGCCGCGGCCGCCACCAGCACACCGGCCCGCCAGGAGCGGGACTGAGACTTACGGGACATCACTTGGACTTCCTCAAAGAGCGGAGCGAACTGCAACGAGGCCACTGTCGGACGGGTCGGCTCGGTCACCGGTGGGCGACCAGACGCAGCAGCATGTGGTCGTTCTGGTCCGGGTCCGCGGCCTCACCGATCGGCGTCCAGATGTAGTCGTTGGGCCCGTTCTTGGTGATGTCGAAGGTCTTCTCGGTCCCCTTGACCACCGCCGTCGCCTGGGTCGTGTAGTCGTTGCCCCGGATCCCGACGACCTTGGGAAGCTCCAGCTCGAGGAATCCGCCCGTCCCGGTGACCTTGAAGCAGACTCGATCCTCCCGGCCGCGCGCCCACACCTCGATCAGGTTCTGCCCGTCGACGCAGTCGGCGAGCAGAACGTGCCCGTCGCCACGCTTCAGCACCAGGTTGCGGTCCTTGAGGATCTGCTCGGCACCCGGGTAGGCGAAGTCTTCAACGGCCGGAGGCGGAGTGTCGGGACCCGTCGCGGCCGCTGCGGCGCCGCCGGAAGCACCCGCCGCGGCCCCACTGGAAATTCCGATGGCCAACGTCGCGGCGGCCAGGGCACCAACGATGACAGGGCGGTGTCGCATACGCATGAAATCCCCCTCTTTAGGAATCTTTGGATGTCGGCGCCGGCGAGCGCACGACTGCTTCTGAAGCAGGTCATTCATATCACCGCGCCGGCACCGAAGTTGATCACCCTTCGCACACGAAGCTCGTTGTCTTTGCCGTCATCCATGGATATATGTCCGTTTTGCCATCACGGCGATTTTCAGCCGCCCTGTCCGGAACTATTCGCTCTGAGGTCAGGGGTCGATTTATCTGCCACTCGCTCTGTATGGTCGCGAACCGCGCGCATCGACGCGCCAGGCTGCGCCGCACGTGGCGGTCCGCCGCAGGCGGTGAACGGCGACTTCATCGAGGGGACATGGGGATAAAGACGAGCGAAAGCTCGGTTAAACTGCCGCGTAATCCGTGGCGGGCACGCGCGGCAGTCGCAGGGCTGTGTGCCGTGACACTGTTGATGGGAATGACGAGCGGTTCCGCGGTGGCGCTGACCGCGGAGGCCACGGCGGAGACGCCGGCCGCACCGAGCGACCGGGAGAAGGTGTTCACGGCGTGGCGCGATGGCGGCCGCGCCACCAAGGCGGCCGCCCAGAATGCCCTGTTGGGGTCGGACCAGGACGTGAAAGCTTTCCTGGACGGCAAGTTGAAATCAGTTCAGGCCGAGGACGACCGGGTCGCCGCGCTGAAACTGATCAACACCAGCGGCCGGGGGGTGCGCGAGGCTGCCGGCAAGGCGCTCAGCGGCACGCCCGAGGAACTGCACACCTTCCTCGCCACGGGCTATGAAGGACCGTGGAAGGAGGACCTCCGGGTCGCCGTGCTGACCTCCATCAGCCTGGACGGACGGGGCGCGCGCGACGCGGCGCAGGCCGCCCTCAAGGACGGCTCGCTGGATGCGTTCCAGTCGTTCCTGGAAAGCGGCCGGGCCAAGGCACAGGAGGAGGACGACCGGGTCGACACCCTGCGGCTGATCGCCGTCGGCGGTCCCCAGGTCCGTGCCGCCGCCCAACTGGCCCTCAAGAACGGGCCGGCGGAGGTGAAGGAGTTCCTGCGCAACGGCCAGCACGTGGCCCGGGCCCGCGACCAGGAGAAGATGACCGTCTCCCAGCTCGCGGAGGAGGCGCGCACTGCGGGCCAGCAGGCCCTTCAGGAGACCGAGGCCGCGAAGCAGGCCTCGGCCCGCGCCGTGGAAGCCGCTCAGCAGGCCAAGGCCGATGCCGAACGCGCCGCGAAGGAGGCCGCCGCCGCCAAGGACTCCGCACAGCAGGCCAGCGAAGCCGCCGGCCGTGCCGCGGATGCCACGAACCAGGCCGCCCAGGCAGCGGCCACCGCGATCGAGGCCGCCAATACGGCTCACTCGGCGACCCGGGTGGCGGCCAGCGCCGCCTCCGCCGCCGCGGCGGCCGCGACCGCGGCCGGCAACGCGGCGTCCCGGGCCTACCAGGCGGCCACCGCGGCCGGCGGGGACGCCAGTCAGGCGGCCAACGCGGCCGCTGCTGCCACGGTTGCGCGGGACGCCGCCGCGAACGCGCAGCGTGCCGCGGAATCCGTCGACCACGCGATCACCGCGGTGAACAACGCGGTCGACGCGGCCAAGTCCGCCGCCAGCGCGGGGGCGAACGCGGCCGCGGCCGCCGATGCCGCCGCCCAGGCCGGCGGCTATTCGCAGGCGGCCGGTGCCCAGGCCGAGCGCGCGAAGAGCGCGGCGGCCAAGGCTCGTGCGGCCGCCGCCACCGCGACCAACGCCGCGAACTCCGCCGAGACCCTCGCCAGGCGTGCGGCCACCGCCGCTCAGCAGGCCAAGACGGCGGCGAACGAGGCTGCCACCCACGCCAACAACGCTGCTCAGGCGGCAGAGGACGCCGCGGCGCACGCCGGTCAGGCGGCCGGCGACGCCAACCAGGCCACTCTCCACGCCCAGGCCGCCGTGGCCGCGGCCAACACCGCCTCCAAGGCCGCGACCGCGGCCCGCGAGGTCGAGGAGACCGCGCGCGCCGCGGAGACCGCCCAGCTGGCGGCTGAGAAGGACAAGCGGATCCAGCAGGCCCAGGACCTGAAGAAGCAGTACGACGACCGCCGGGCCCAGGACCGCGAGGACCGGGCCGAAGCGGTGCGGGTCGACACCGCGACCAAGCAACTGCTGTCCGACGCCGTGGCGCCGGGCACCGACCCGGCCGCCGCCGCGCGGATGGGCCGTCAGGCCGCCTTCAACCTCGTCTCCACCGGCGGCCCCTGGACCAGCCAGGCCGCCAAGGACGCGCTCACCGGGTCCGACAGCGACGTGCTGGAGTGGCTGAAGCAGCGCCGGGCCCTCGCTTCCGAACACGACGACATGTCCCGTGTCGCCCACCTCGCCGAGTCCACCAACCCACGCCTGCGCGCCGCGGCCTTCACCGCACTGAACGGGGCCCCGCAGGACGTCCAGGCCTTCCTCAACGGGGGCCAGGACGCGGCCATGGCCGAGGACAACAGGGTCGAGATCCTGCGGATCATCAGCCAGGGCGGCCGGGCGGTCAAGGAGGCCGGCAGCAAGGCCATCGACGCCAACACGGCTGCGGCCTTCCACCAGTTCCTCGACACCGACCAGTACCGCGCCCGGGAGGAGGACGACCGGGTGACGGCGCTCTCGCTGACCGCGGCGAGCGGTCCCCAGCTGGCCGCCTCCGCCCAGGTCGCCCTGGCCGGACCGCCCACCCAGCTGCGCAACTTCGTCGCCGTGGCCCAGTACCGGGCCGCCGAACAGGACCAGCAGAGTGCCGTCCACGCCGCCGACATCCAGCGGATCGTGGCGGACGCCTCGACCAGCGCCGCCAACGCCCAGGAGACGGCGGCGACGGCGACCGCGGCGGCACTGACGGCCCAGGGCGCTGCCACCGAGGCCCAGAAGTACGCCGCCCAGGCCCGCCAGTCCGCCGATGAGGCCAAGGGCTACGCGAACCAGGCTCGTCAGTCCTCCGACCAGGCGGACAAGTCGGCCCAGCAGGCCGCGGCGTCCGCACAGCAGGCCAGGACCGCCGAGAAGTCGGCCCGCGCCGATGCCGCGGCCGCGACCAAGTCCGCGGCCTGGGCGTCCTACTCCGCGTCGAAGGCGGCCGCGTACGCGAACTCCGCCTACGGCTCCGCCGCCCAGGCCCGCAACTCGGCGCTGGCCGCGGGCCGGAGCGCCCAGGAGGCGGCGCAGGCCGGCACCGACGCGATGCGCAGCGCGTCCGACAAGATCGCCGCCGAGGAGCGTGCCCGCGCCGCCCAGCAGAACCAGTCGTCGTCGACGCCGCCCCCGCCGGGCACGATCACCGTCACTGACGACAAGGGCCACGAGTACGTCAGCGACGAGGACAACGCGACCAAGCACCCGCCGTTCCACGAGCCGAGCGGCTGGGAGAAGTTCATGCGCAACCTCGGCAACCAGGGGCAGCAGGACCCGATGCTCACGATCGTCGGCGGCGCCGAGCTGTTCGCCTGCTACGAGGGGCCGATGGCCTGCCAACTGTTCAAACACTGGGAGCAGAAGTCGGGCAAGCCGGTCATCTTCACGGAGGACCAGATGCGGGAGCTGTACAACAACCCGACCTTGCAGAAGGACCTCAACGACCGGGCCGCCAGCTACGCGAACTCCGCGGCGGCGAAGTGCACCGGCGGGGCCGGCACCACGTGCGCGGTGAAGCTGGACACCAACTGGATCGATTTCACATACGTGGCCCCCGGGTCCAAGGACCACATCTGGGCCCTGCACAGCGTGGAGTACCGCATCAGCGGGGACGTGACGGCGACGGTCGTCGGGCCCGGCAAGGTGCGGCTCTCCGGGGGCTACCGGTTCGACCTGAAGAAGGAATACAACTACGACACGGACAAGGCGCCGATCGACCTGTACGGCATCCCGATCGACGTGACGATGCTGGCTCTGGCACCGAGCCAGGGCTACGCCCGCGACTTCACCGTCCAGGGAAGCACCAACGGGAAGATCGACTTCACCACTGGTTGATCGCCCGATCCGGATCGGGTACCGTCCCGCGGGACCTTCCCCGCGGGACGGTACCCGTCCGGGAGAGGACACTGATGCGAGTACGGAACACAGCAGGACCGCACGGCTACGGAGCGGTGCGACGCACAGCGGCGGCAGCTGCGAACCTGGTCGTCGTCATCGCCCTGGCGGTCGGCTGCGCGGCGGCGGACCCGGACCCCCGGGCGTACCCGGGGTCCCCGAAGGGTCAGACCCTCGAAGGGGTCGCGAAGGCCTTCGGTCTGGACCTCCCCGCCTGCGACCTCCAGGGCGTCGGGTTCTTCGGAAACTCGAAGTACCCCGAGCAGAACCTGAACCTGAGCTTCCGGGCCCCGAAGGACTGTGTGGACCGCTTCCTCGCCGCCCACTCGGCCGACCCCGCCAGCCCTGTGCATTGGACCCCGGGGCACGGCAACAAGATCGGGTTCGACGACGCCGAGACCCGCGGCTTCGGCTGGTCCTTCGACCAGGCCGTGACCTACGACCTCTTCGTGGACTTCACGACCGCGAACGGGAGCCGCTTCAGCGTGGTGGCGGACCCGGGACAGACGGAGCGGACGGTGTACATGGAGTCCCGCTACGTGGGCGGCTCCTGACCAGGGGCCCGCTGCCACAGTGCACAGCCTCCGGGCCGAACGCTTCCTGCCGAGGAGCCCCGCCAGGACATCTGGCGGGGCTCCTTCGCGTCTCGATGAGCTGCCGGACGGCGTCCGGCCGGGAGCGGGTGCCGTCCGGGGTCCGCCGTCAGCAGTTGATGTAGCGCATGGTGACGTCGGTGAAGTAGGTGCCCGACGGGGCGTACAGGGTGATGGCGCGGGACTTGCCCTTGCCGCCGGCCCAGTCGCTGTCGACATGGCCGCCGCTGGAGAGGGTCCCGCGCACGTAGGGACAGCGGCCGTCGGCCTTGGTGTCGTGCACCGAGCCGACGAGCTTGGTGTGGTTGTTGCACGTCTTGCCGTTCGCGTAGCCCTCGTTGGAGCGGATGCTCCAGTTCTGGGTGCAGGAGTCGGCGGCCGGCGCGGCGTTGGCACCGGCGGCCGGGAGGAGCAGGGAGGCGAGGGTCAGGGCGGCGACGGCGATTCCGGGGACGGCGAGACGGCGCTTGGGCATGGCGGTACCTCCACACGGGCTTGCTCAGTGGACATCCGGGCCGGGCATCGGGGCCGACGGACGCAATGGTCGACGGCACGGAATGGCCGACGGACGGAGTGGTCGGCGGCCCGGTCTCAGCGGTCCATCGAGCGTGACGTGCTCGAACTAGCCTCGTCAACCGCAGAGTTGGACGCGGAAATCGGTCGGCCATCCCTGGGGAACCGGGACGGCCCGGGTGCCCCAAGGGGCTCCTCCCACACCAGACGGGCGAGGCGGCGGACCGACTCGGTGTACGAATGTCGGCCTGGGGTTCGCCAGTTGACACGGCCGTCGATCTCATCTCAGGGGCCGCTCCCCCGACCTCGCCCGGTGCGCGGCGACCCGGACACCGGTGGCGCAGCGGGGCGGGCAGTAGCGCTGCGGGGTGCGGCGAGCAGCGCCGCACCGAGGTCGGTCAGTGACACCCGGCGGCTGGCACGGTGGAACAGCCGCCCGCCGAGGCCGTTATCCTGGCGGCGGATCGCGTCGCTGACGGTGGGCTTCCCTCGTTGCAGACGCTCGGCGGCGCGGCCGAATTCGAGGCCGTCCGAGGCCGACTGAGGCCGTTGCCGCCCGGCGGCGGGCCCGCCGCCGGAGGCTCGGCCCGGGCGGTGTCAGCGGCCCGTGGTGAGGACCATGCGGAAGCGGGCCCGGCCGTCGGTCATCTTCGCCACTGCGTCGGCGGCCCGCTCCAACGGAACCTCCTCGATCCATGCTCGGACACCCGTCAGCGCCGCGAAGCGCAGGGTGTCCTCCGTGTCGACGGCGGTGCCCGAGGCGTGGCCGTAGACCCGGCGGCCACCGCCGATCAGCTGGAGCGGGGTGATCGCCAGCCGATCGGTCGAGGCGCCGACGATGACGAGTTCGCCGCGCCGGCCGAGCCCGTCGACGGTGGCGGACATCGCGTCGGCGTTGGTGGCGGTGGCCAGGACCACCTTCGCGCCGCCGAGGCCCTGGAGCGCCTGGGCGACGTCACCGACGGTGCTGTCGACGTAGTACTCGGCGCCGAGTTCGTGCGCCAGCGGCTGCTTCTCCGTGCCCCGGGCGACGGCGACCGTACGGAATCCCATCGCCCGGGCGAACTGGACACCCAGATGGCCGAGCCCGCCCAGGCCCAGGACGGCGACGGTGTCACCGGGCCGGGCGGCGGAGCTGCGCAGCGCGTTGAAGACGGTGACCCCGGCGCAGGCCAGCGGTGCGGCCTCGGCGGCGCTCAGCCCGTCGGGGATCGCGGCCGGCGCCATCGCCGGGACGACGACGCTGTCGGCGTAGCCACCGGGGTAGGCCGCACCGGGGACCCTCAGCTCGGGGCAGTGGATGCCATCACCCGAACGGCAGGCCTCGCAGCGCCCGCAGCTGCCGCCGTACCAGCCGACGGCGACCCGGTCGCCGACCTTCCAGCCCCCCACCCCCTCGCCGAGCGCCTCGATGCGGCCGGCGATCTCGTGACCGGGAGTGACCGGGAAGGTCGTCCCGGGCAGCGCGCCTCCGGCGATCAGCAGGTCGGAGTGGCAGACCCCGCACGCCTCGACGGCGATCCGCACCGCCCCGGGCCCCGGCTCGCGGACCGGGACCTCGGACAGTTCGAGCGCCGAGCCCGGCGCGGCGACCCGCGCGGCGCGCTGCGGGTGGTCGGACGAGGAGGTGGCAGCCATGGTGGAACACCCTTCGGTACGGGATCGTGGGCGGTTACGGGATCGTGGGCGGTTACGGGATCGTGGGCGGTTACCGGATCCGGGACGGCCGGCAACCGGCGCCCGCCGGCCTCCTCCAGCTTCATACGTCCGGCGCCGTTTGTCCCCGCACGGCCACTCCGGCGGCGAGCGCCTCGCGCCTCCTGTCCGGGTCAGCCGGATCATCCGGGTCGTCCGGGTCAGCCGGTGTCCGACGCGCTGCTGACGTGGAAGAGCGCGGCGCGCAGGTCGCGGACCGCCTGTTCCCGGTCCACCGGGGCGTGCAGGGGCAGCACCACGTCGTCGGCGGCGCCCATCAGCCGGGCCGCCCGCAGGAGCGTCACTCCGCAGGGAGAGAGCAAGCGATCAGAGCAGGGCGATCAGGGCACGGTCGGGCCCGCCGACCGGCTTCCGGATGCCACGTCGGCGCCTGCCGCGACGGGCCGGGCCCTGGTCCCCCGTACGCGCCCGCCCACTGCTCGACTGCCGCCGCGGCCACCGCACTTCGCCCGTCCCGCCGTGCCGAGGACCGGCGGGACGGGCGAAGCTCCGGTCCCCTGCCGAGCCGACCGGTCCCCGCTTCCCGGCGGCCACCGAGGACCGGCGCGGCGGGCCCGAGCCCTTACGCTGTTCGACGCCCCGTCGACCGTCCCTGGAGCCCGCCGTGCCCGCCGTACCCGCCGCCCCGCTGTTCGCCGCCCTCGACATCGGCGGCACCAAGATCGCCGGGGCGCTGGTCGACACCGCCGGACGGCCGCGGCACCGGCTCCAGCTGCCCACGCCCGCGGCCGAGCCCGGCGCCGCCGTGCTCGGGGTGGTGCACCGGGTGCTGGCGCGGCTCGCCGCAACGGCCGACTGGGCCGCCGTGACGGCCGTCGGCATCGGCAGCGCCGGCCCCGTCGACCTTCTCGCCGGCACCGTCAGCCCGGTCAACATCCCCGGCTGGCGGGACTTCCCGCTGGTCACCGCCGTCGCCGCGCACCCGGCCGTCGCGGCGCGCTCGCTGCCCGTCCACCTGGCCGGGGACGGCGTGGCGATGGCCGCCGCCGAGCACTGGCAGGGCGCGGCCCGGGGCGCCGCCAACGCGCTCTGCCTGGTGGTGTCGACCGGCGTCGGCGCCGGGCTGGTGCTCGACGGAGCGGTACGGCCCGGCCCCAGCGGCAACGCCGGCCACCTCGGCCACATCACCGTCGACCTGGACGGCGAGCCCTGCCCGTGCGGCTCGCGCGGCTGCCTGGAGGGCCTCGCCAGCGGCACCGCGATCGCCCGCCGGGCCCTCGCCGACGGCTGGCGGCCCCTGGACGGCGACCGGACGGCCCGCGCCGTGGCCGCCTCCGCCGCCGCCGGAGACCCGGTCGCGCTCGCCTCCTTCGACCGCGCCGCCCAGGCGCTGGCCGCCGGGATCGCCGCCACGGCCGCCCTGGTGGACCTCTCCCGGGTCGTGGTCGGCGGCGGCGTCGCCACGGCCGGGGACGTGCTGTTCGCCCCGCTCGCCCGTCACCTGGACGGCTACGCCGCCCTCCCGTACCTCCGCGGCCTGGACGTGCGCCGTGCCGAACTGGGCACCGACGCCGGGCTGATCGGTGCGGCGGCGCTCTGCCGCTGAGCCGTCCGCCGTTCCGACCGGGCCTCCTCCCGCGGCGACGGGACGGCCTCAACTGGTCGGCGTGCTCGGCGAATTGGCGGCGCCGCCCGGCTTCCGTCCGGCCCCTTCGGGGCGCCCCCGCTCCGCTTCCCGGCAGACGGGCAGGCCGACACGCCTCCGCCGCCCGGACCCCCTCGGCGCGCCGGGCGGCCGAGCCGGGTCAGGCCGAACGCCGAGCCGGGTCAGACCGGGTCAGGCCGAACGCCGAACCGGGTCAGCCGGGTCAGGCCGAACGCCGAACCGGGTCAGCCGGGTCAGGCCGACGCCGGGTGCCCGAACAACAGGTCGTAGCCCTCCGGGAGTTGCTCGACCACCCGGTCCACCAACCGCTCGGGGACGAGGTCCGCGACGGTGCTGAGCACGGCCCCGATGTCCCACTGCGCCGTCGCCGGGGTCGCCCCGTCGATCCACCCCACCACGGCCTGCACGAAGCGCTCGGCGGTCAGCGGCTCGTCCGCGGGCCGGGCGTCGCGCAGCAGCGAGGCGTACGCGTCGGGCAGCGCGTCGGCGAGCTCGCCCCGCTCGGATCCCACCAGGTGCTCGCCGAGCAGGGCCAGCACGACCCGGGCGGCGTGAGCCGCCTCGGCCTCGCCCCGGTACTCGCCGCGCTCCACGATGCGGGCGAGGAAGTCGTCCGAGGAGATGGTCATCGCGTCCTCCTTCCGGTCGGCGGGCTCCGGCCGGACCGGCGGCGGTCCGCCCCTGGGCCAGGAGGAAGGTCGCAGCGCGTGGCCACCGGGGAGGTACCGGTGCCCGTGCTGCTCAGCGTAACTCGCCCCGGCGCCTTCGTAACCGGCCGATCGGCCCGGACTCGTACGGGCGCCGGTGCGGCCGGGTCCCGTGCCGGAACCGGCTCCGGAGGATGGCCGGCGGGCAAGGCCGACGGAAGCCGACGGGGCGGATCGACGCCGCGACCGGTCCCGCCGGCGGCCCCGCCGTCGGCCCGGGGCCGCGGGCTCACAGCGAGGCGTGACACCGCCTGCGCGGCCGGCGGGACGGGGTCACCGCACCGACCGGTACGCGCTGGGCCGACGTGATCGCCTGTACGGGGACCGCCGGCGCGGAGGCCGCCGGCGTGGTGACGGTCGCCGCGGTCACCGTCGTGGCCGCCAGGGCGGCCTGGGCCCGGCCGGCGTCCGCCATGAACCCCGAGAGAAAGATCCGCTCGGCCGGGCTCAGCGCACGCGAGCGGCCGGATTCGCGGTCCCGCGCGACCACCACGGTCCGCGCCCGCATAAAGACCAACCCGTCCCGGCAGACATTGACCTCGATCTGCGCGGAACTCCGCCCGAGCCGCTCCACGGTGAGCAGCACCGACAACGGCTCGGGCCGGTGGTGCAACTGTTCCAGGTAATCGATCTCGTGTCTCGCGATAATGAACCCGGCGGGGAACAGCGATTCCCGGACGGCGGTTTCGTGGTGGCGGAGCAGGTCGTAAATCCCCTCCTGGATGTAGCCGACCAGACGGGCGTTGTTGATGTGGCCGTTCTCGTCGACGTCGCTCCACCTGGTGGGGCAGGACAGCACGTGAGGGCCCGTCTGCACCGCGTTCACTGCCGGTTCAGCCCGGCACCGGCGGGGAGCAGCGCACGCTGCAACCTGGCGTAGTAGCCGGAGTGTTCGGCCGCCATCCGGGCCGCGGTCCAGCCCTCTTCGGCCGCCTCGGCGGCCGCCTGGACGACCAGGGTGTCCAGCACCGTGTCGACCGCCCGGCACAGGTCGTGGACGGCCGCGAGCCGCTCGGTCACGTCCGCCCCGCTCCCCACGTTCCGGGACGGGAAGGCGGCCAGGGATTCCATCGCGAGCTGAAGGTCGTCCACTCCGTCTGGCCGGTTTTCCACAGGGAAATGCCGCATGTTTTTCTCCATGACTCATTCGGCCGTTACGGCCCGGTAGCTAGCGTTCGAATACACCGGATCGGTGTCGACCCCCCGACCCCACGACGCTATCCCAGGCGAAGGGGGTCGACTGATGGTTTGCGGACCGCGACGGGAAACTGACCACCATCGGAGTAGTTTGTCGGTGTACACAATATGCCCCGTCAGTCGAATGCCGTCCGCAATTCGGGTGGTATCGCCGACGCGCGCCCCCGGATGGACGGCCTCGGGTAGAAAATCTGCTACTGGCCACTCCACCACCTCACCTGGTCCGGCCGCGTGCCGCGCTCACCCGCTCGCCGACGGCCGGCGCGGCCGGGCCCCGAGGGCGCACCCGTCGCGGCCCCGCCCGTCGAGGGTCCACCGGCCGCGGCTCCCCCGGCCGCGCGGAGCCGGGTGCTCGGGCGCCGCCCCGAGTGGCCGGCCGGCGCCGGGCTCGCGTCCGGCACGGTCGGGTCCCGGCCGGCGGCGGGATCGGCCGGATCAGGCCGGGTGCGCGGCGGTCGAGCGATCGGCGGGTGGCGCCGCAGGGCCGCCGACGCGGTGACCCGCGACCGCCCGGGAGCCTCCGGGACGGGGCCGGGTCGGGCCCGCCAGGTCCGGGCGGCGGGGGTGCGCGGAGCAGCGGAGCGACGTGACAAGCCCGCACGGCGCTCCTCCGCACGCCTTCACCGTCGTCGCTGCGGGCCGTCTCCGCTCGGCGGCGCGTCCGAACGGACGACTGGGCGTTCGTGGGACGTCCGGGCGGCCCAGGTGAGGCACTGGTCCGGGCGCCCCGCCGCAGTCGGCGCCACCGGACCTGACGGCCCCGGGCTCAGCGCCCCGAGACCAGGTCCGCGACCCGGGCGATCGGCGAGGTGGTGGCCCGACCGGCCGCTTCCTGCCGGTCGGCGGCGTGGTAGGCGGCGTACATCGCGTGCACCCCCAGCCAGCGCAGCGGTTCCGGCTCCCAGCGCCGTACGGTGTGGCCCACCCACGGCAGCCCGGTCAGCTCCGTGTCCCGGCCGAGCACCAGGTCCCGCAGGGTGCGACCGGCCAGGTTGGTGGTGGTCACCCCGCTGCCGACGTACCCGCCCGCCCAGCCGAGCCCGCTCACCCGGTCCAGCTCGACGGTGGCGCACCAGTCCCGGGGGACGCCGAGCACGCCCGCCCAGGCGTGGTCGATCCGGGCGTGCGCGGCGGCCGGGAAGAACCGGTTGAGGATTCCGCGCAGCTGGCGCACCGTCTCCACCTGGGTGCTGCCGTCCGAGTCCGTCCGCGAGCCGAACCGGTACGGCACGCCGCGCCCGCCGAGCGCGATCCGGTCGTCGGCGGTGCGCTGCGCGTACATGTACGCGTGCGCGAAGTCGCCCAGCACCTCGCGGCCCTGCCAGCCGGTCTCGGCCCAGAACTCGGCGGGCAGCGGCTCGGTGGCGACCATCGCGGAGTTCATCGGCAGCCAGGTCCGCCGCTCGCCGCGCAGCCCGGCGGTGAACCCCTCGGTGGCGCGCAGCACGTGGTCCGCGGTGACGGTGCCGCACGGGGTGACGGCGCGCGGCTTGCGGTGGCCGGAGCCCGGCAGGATCGCGGTGACCGCCGTCCCCTCGTACACCTCGACGCCCAGCTCGCGCACGGTGCGGGCGAGGCCACGGGCGAGCTTGGCGGGCTGGATGCGGGCGCCGTACCTGGTCCAGCAGCCGCCGAGGGTGCCGGCCACGTCGACGCGCTCGGCCGTCTCCTTGGCGCCCAGCAGCTCGACCCGGCCTTCGCCGTAGGCCCGCTCGTTTCGGACGTGCTCCCGCAGGCGGTCCAACTGCGGCTTGCTGCGGGCGACTTCGAGCACGCCGCCGCGGACGATGTCGGCCTCGATGCCCTCGGTGGCGGCGATGTCGACGACCTCGCCGACCGCCTCGTCCATCATCCGCTGCATCGCCACCGCGCGCTGCCGGCCGTACCGCTTGGCGAACGCGCCGCGGCCCGCGAAGCCGTTGTACAGCCAGCCGCCGTTGCGGCCGGAGGCGCCGTAGCCGCAGAAGCGCTGTTCGAGGACGGCGATCCGGAGGGAGGGGTCGGCCTTCTTCAGGTAGTAGGCGGTCCAGAGTCCGGTGTAGCCGCCGCCGACGACGCACACGTCGACGTCCCGGTCCCCCGGCAGCGCGGGGCCCGCCTCGGGCACCCCGTCCGCCGCGTACCAGAACGACACCTGACCGTTGACCGCCGCCACCGGATACCTCCCGCACCCTCGCTGACCTGCCCGGACGCTACCTCCGGCGGGCCGGCGCGGGCCACCCCCCACACTGCAAGGATCGCCGGGCCCGACCAGCCACCCTGTCAGTCCCGGCCGGGCCGCGGTGGCTCCCGGTCAGTCCCGCAGCAGCTCCAGGGCACGGGTCCAGTCGTACGAGCCGGGCACGAAGTCCGCGATCCGCACGCCCATCCGCCGCAGCTTCGCCAGGCTCTCCGCGTAGGCGGGGTGCGCCGCCTGGGCGGCGCTGAGGCACGGCTGCACGGCGACGGGGATGCCCCAGCCGTACGACTCGCAGAGGATGCCGAGGGCGAGGGTGTCCGAGACCCCCAGGGCCCACTTGTTGATGGTGTTGAAGGTGGCGGGCGAGACGACGATCGCGTCCGGGTCGGGCAGCGGGCGCGGTTCGCCCGGCTTCCGCCAGGCCGAGCGGACCGGGAACCCGGTCTGCCGGACGATCGCGTCGGCGTCGATCAGCGCCATGGCATTGGGCGTCGCCACCACCCCGACGTCCCAGCCCTGTTGCCGCGCTTCGGAGATCAACTCCCCCACCCCGCCCGCGACTCCCGCCGCACACACCACCACGTACAGCACCGGCTTCCTGGCCGCCATGCGCAACGCCCCTCTCGTCACCGCCGGCCTGCTGTCAGGCCGGCATGCACCACCTTCCCAAACCCCTCGGGGAGCGCACCCCAGCGCCCCGGCCTCAGACGCCCGACGAGCGCGAGCCCCCGGTGCCCCTCGTCGCCATCGCCCGCCGCCCGACCGGTCAGCGGACCAGCGCGGCCACCGCGTCGGCGCAGCCCCAGCTGAGGGTGACTCCGGCGCCGCCGTGGCCGTAGTTGTGGATGGTCCGGCCGTCCGGTTCCGCCTCCAGGCGGGGTCCGCCGTGGCGGGCGGGCCGCAGGCCGACGACGTGGTCGATGACCCGGGCCCCGCGCAGTTCGGGGACGTGGGCCGTGCAGCGGGCGATGATCGCCTCGGCGGTGGCCGGGTCCGGCGCGGTGTTCCAGTCCCCCGGTTCGAAGGTGCCGCCGAGGACGACGTCGGCGCTGCGCGGGTGGACGTAGGTGTAGCCGCCCGGGTCGTCCTGGATGCGGGTCGAGGTGGGCAGTCCGGGGTTGCGGACCAGGACGAGCTGGCCGCGCACCGGGTGCACGGCCTCGTCGTCGCAGAGCTGTCGCGCGGCTATCCCGGTGGCGTTGACCACCACGGGCGCCCAGACCCGCGCCTGGTCGAGGACGTCGAGGCGGCGGTGGACGATCTCGCCGCCGTTGTCGATGAACCGCCCGAGCAGCCACGGCAGGTAGAGCGGCATCTCGATGGCGGGGGCCGTGAACGACCAGCCGTCCGCGCAGTTCGGTCCGCGTTCGGCCGCCGTCAGCCGGCGCAGGTCCGGCACGGCGGCGCCCCACCAGGGCTCGCCCGGCTGCCCCTCGTGGGACAGCATCCGGGTTCTGCGCATCGAGACGCCGGGCACACCCCCCTCCGCCTGGCGGGCGAACTCGGCGAAGGCGGTCGCCGACCAGGCCGCGACCTCGCCGCTCGTGCCCGTGGCGACCGGGAACCAGACGGCCGCCGCCACCGCCGAGGTGGTCGACAGCAGGCCGTCGGCCGTCACGACGACGACCCGGAGTCCCTTCTCCTGAAGCCGGATCGCCGTGGTGAGCCCGATGACCCCGCTGCCGACCACGACGACGTCCACCGCACCATCCATCGCGTTCTCCTCCTCCGACGGGCCGCCCGCTGGGGTGGCGGCCTCCGCCTTCAGGAAAGCCGCCCGGCGCGGTATCCGTCCAAGACCAGATCTGTCCCACGCCGATCGGCCGCGCTTATCATCGCCGGATGGATCTGCGGATGGACCTGCGCCGGATGCACTACTTCTCCACGCTGGCCGAGGAGTTGAACTTCACCCGGGCAGCCCGTCGGCTGCGCGTGGCACAGTCCGCGCTCAGCCAGCAGATCAAGACGCTGGAGCGGCAGCTCGGCGCCCGGCTGATCGAGCGCACCAGCAAGGGCTGCGTGCTGACCCCGGTCGGCCGGGCGGTCGCCGAGGAGGCGCGCCGGGTGCTGGGCGAGGTGGCGGAGGCCGAGAAGCGGGTCGAGGCGGTGGTGCGGGGTCGGGAGGGGCGGCTGCGGGTGGCGTACACCCGCTCCGCGCGCGGCGGGGTCTGCGACGCGCTGGTGACGGAGTTCCGCAACCGCTACCCACGCCTGGACGTCGCGTTGCAGACCGGCTGGACGTCGCACAACGTCGGGGAGTTGCTCGCCGGGCGGCTGGACGCGGCCTTCGTCCGGCCGCCGCTCGACGTCCCCGGGCTGGCCTGCCGGATCATCGCCGAGGAGGAGTTGCTGCTGGCCGTTCCGGCGGGCCATCCGCTCGCCCGCAGCAGGGCCCGGATCGGGCGGCACCGCATCGCCGACGAGCCGGTGGTGCTCTGGCCGCGCGAGAACGGGCCCGGGATGCACGCGCTGATCACCGGGCAGCTCTGGCCCGGCCGTTCGCCGCGGATCGTGCGCGAGGAGCCGGACGACGAACAGCTCCTGCTGGCGGTGGCGGCCGGCTACGGCATCGCGCCGATCCCCGAGGGCCGGGCCCGGGTGTTCCGGATTCCCGGCATCTGCCTGCGCCGGCTCACCGCGCCGGTGCCGACCGTCACCCTGGGGCTCGCCCACGATCCGCGGACCGCCCCGCCGGCCGTCCAGCTCCTCCTGGCGATGGCTCCGCCGCTCGTGTCGGCCGCCGCGGCACCGCCCGAGGCCGGACAGCCCTGATCCGCCGCGGGCACCGTGCCCGCCCCCGTCCGGCCGGCGGGGGCGGGCACGGCCGTCGAGGGCGGGCACGGCCGTCGAGGGGGCCTCAGCCGAGGGTCGAGCCGGTGATCGGGGCGGAGAGCTCGATGGTCTTGCCGTTCAGGCCGGTCTTGACGAACTGCCAGCTCAGGCCGTTGATGACGCCCTGGCCCAGTGGCGCGAACGTGGCGAAGGCGGGCTGGCTGAGGTCGATGTGGGTGGAGTCGCAGGACGGACACTGGTCCTTCACCGGCACGGTGATGGTCTTGCCCTGGTAGGTCACCTTGACCGAAATGCCCTTGCACAGCGGGTCGTTGTTCGGGTTGGCGGAGGTCCACCAGGTGTGCGAGACGGCGACCAGCATCTGGGTGGCGGCGTTGATCTGGGTGCCGCAGGCGCCGTAGCCGGCGTCGTTGTAGTAGGTGGCCTTGCCGGTCATGGGCGTGTTGATCGGTATCGCGGCGCTGGCGGAGCCGGCCGTGAGGGCGATGAGGGCAGCTGCGGCGAGCGGGGCGCCCGCGAGGATCCTGAGGTTCTTGCCGATGGCACGCATGGTTCGTTCCCTCCGGTTGCAGTGCAGGTCATGAGCATGACATTCACAAGTCGACGGATTCGCACGACAGTTCGTCGACCGAACGTCCGGCCCCTGGGGAGGAAAGCTATGCGCCGGTCCGCATCGCGGTCCAGACCTCCGCGCTGTCGGCAGGAACACAAGGCAGGCATCTTTACCAATGCGCCCGAAGGGGCGAAGATACGTGACCGCCTCGCCACGGAGGGTGTTGACAGGCCGTCACCCGACTCTCCGGAGGCCCCTCAGATGCGCACCACGTTCACCGCCCTGCTCCTGGGCACCGTCCTGCTCCCGACGGCCGCACCCCTCACCGCCGGGGCGGCGCCCCGCGAGGTGAACCAGGGCTACAGCATCCCGGTCGCCGGCGTGACCGATCTCGGCGCGCTGCCCGTCCTGGCGAGCCTCGGGATGGACTTCGCCCGGCTGCTCGGACAGTAGCGCTCCCGCGCCGCCCTCACCGAGCGTCACGACCGCACCGCGCGCCACGATCGCACCGACGTCCGGGCAGGCGTCGGCCCCGGCGGGGGGAGCGCCCGCGCCGGCCCGGATTTCTTCCGCTCCGAAAATTAGTAACCCGCGTACCCGGGTGACAAGCCCGAACGCCCTCCCGCAGCAGGACCGTCATCGGCCCGCCATCCGCCGCAACATGCCGAAAGAAACCGCAAGCAGCCGAAACGAAGCGGCAACACCCTTTCCCACCAGCCAAGATGACGATTGACAGCAGGCCGGGCGGCTGCGCACCATGAGGCCCGAGCCCATCCAGCAGCGACCCGGAAGGAGGGCCGATGCACACCGCCGTCCGCCCCGCCACCCGCCGCTGCCCGCGCCGCTGTTGTCGCGGCGCGCTCGCGTTCTGACCGTCCGCCGCAGCGGACCGCCGCACCCGTACCCCGCGCCCCGCCCTGCGGAGCCGTACGCCCAGCGCTGCCCGAACGCCCCTCCCCGCACCCTTCGCTCATCACTCACGGTCACCGACCCCACCCCGAAAGGGCCCCGCCATGACCACCACCGCCCCCAGCCCGACCGCACTGCGCCTCACCCCCGTCGCCGGCCGGATCGGCGCGCTCGTGCACGACATACGCCTCGGCGGCGACCTGCCCGCCGAGACCGTCGCCGCCCTCGAAGCCGCCCTGTACGAGCACAAGGTGCTCTTCTTCCGCGGCCAGCAGCACCTGGACGACGCCGAGCAGGAGGCCTTCGCCCGGCTGCTCGGCCACCCGATCGGCCACCCCACCGTGCCCAGCGTGGACGGCCGCTACGTCTTCGAGCTGGACGCCACCAAGGGCGTGCGCGCCAACAACTGGCACACCGACGTCACCTTCGTCCCGTCCTACCCCAAGGCCTCGATCCTGCGCGCCCTGGAGCTCCCGCCGGCCGGCGGCAGCACCGTCTGGGCCAACACCGCGGCCGCCTACCAGGACCTGCCCGCCCCGCTGAAGGCGCTCGCCGAGAGCCTGCGCGCCGTCCACACCAACGACTACGACTACGCCGCCCGGCTCGCCCTGCGCCCGGAGCTCGCGGACAACGCCGAGGTCGCCAAGCTGTTCCGGGAGGTGTTCGTCTCCACCGCCTTCAAGACCGAGCACCCGGTGGTACGGGTCCACCCGGTGACCGGCGAGAAGACCCTGCTGCTGGGCGCCTTCGCCCAGCGCATCCAGCAGTTGTCCGGCGATGACAGCAGGGCGCTGATCGACCTCTTCCAGCGCTATGTGGAGCGGCTGGAGAACACCGTCCGCTGGGACTGGCAGGTCGGCGACGTGGCGATCTGGGACAACCGCGCCACCCAGCACTACGCGGTGGCCGACTACGGCGACGAGCCGCGCCTGGTGCGCCGGATCACCCTGGACGGCGACCTGCCGGTCGGCGTGGACGGTGTCCCGAGCCGGCTGCTGGAGCCCGCCGAGCCGCCGCGGGTGCCCGGCCTGGTGCCCGCCCCGGAGCTCGAAGCCGAGGGGCTCCAGGCCGAGAGGATCAAGGCCGAGAAGGCCCGGGGCCTCGGAACCGACGCGCCCGACGCGCCCGACGCGGCCAACTGACCCCGACGCTCCGAGGAGAACGACGTCCGTGACCACGTCCACCGCCCTCCGCGCCGGCGACGACCGCCGGGAGGCCAACGCCTCCGCGGTGCTGCGCACGGTGCTCGACCACGGGCCGATCGCCCGCAGCCGGGTCGCCGCGCTCACCGGGCTCAGCGCCTCGGCCGTCTCCCGGCAGGCGGTGGACCTGGTCCGGCTCGGAATCCTCCACGAGCGGCCGGAGTTGGCGGTCGGCGGCACCGGGGCCCTGGGCCGCCCCCAGCTCCCGCTGGACCTCGACCCGGACCGGCTCGCGGTGGCCGGGCTGCACATCGCCGTGCCGTTCACCACCGTCGCCCTGCTCGACCTGCGCGGCCGGGTGCTGCGCCGCAAGGAGGTTCCGCACCGCGGCCGGACCGGACCGGAACTGCTGAAGGCGCTGCTGGCCCGGCTGCCCCGACTGGTCGACACCCTGCGCGGCCACCGCACGGTGGTGGGGCTGGGCGCCGTCACCGGCGGTTCGGTCGACCCGGACAGCGGCCTGGTCATCCATCACGAGCCCTTGGAGTGGCGGAGCTTGCCACTGCGCGAGCTGCTGTCCGACGCCACCGGGCTGCCCGTCCGGGTGGACAACCACGCCCGGGCGCTCGCCCTGGCGGAGATCCTCTTCGGCCGCCCGGCGGCCCGCCGCAGCATGGTGCAGCTGTTCGCCGGCCACGTGGTGGACGCGGCGCTGGCCGTGGCGGGCACCGTCCATCAGGGCCCCTCCTCGGCCACCGCCGGGCTCGGTCACCTCCCGGTCAGCGGTACCGTCACCGACCCGGACACGGACAGCCGGGAGCGCTGCCACTGCGGTCGGCTCGGCTGCCTCTCGGTGGCCGCCTCGGACACCACGCTGTTCGCGGCGGCGGCGGCCGAAGGGGTCACCGCCGAGCCGGACCGCGAGCAGGTGGTCGCCGCCGTCCGCCGGGGCGACCCGACGGCGAACCGCCTGGTACGCAACCGCGCCCGGCTGCTCGGCCGGGCGCTCGCCCTGCTCGCCGACGTGGTCAACCCCGACCTGCTGGTCCTGACCGAGCACTTCACCTCCCTCGATCCCTCCCTGCTCGACGTCGTCCGGGCCGAGTTCGCTCTGCACTCGCACCTGGACCGGGACGCCGGCCTGCTGGTCTCCCAGCGGCACGGCGCGGACGTCCTCGCCATGGCCGCCGGCTCGCCGGTGCTCGGCGAGCTGTACGCCCGGCCGGTCCACGCGCTCGCCGCACCCCGCGCCGCCCACCGTCCGTAGCCACCCGCCGCCCGCAGACGGGCACCGCCCACGAACAGCCACCGCCCACCGGCCCGCAACCGCCCGCCATCCGCACCGGCCCCGAAGGACCGCCATGACCGCGCTCGCCCGTCCCCCCGCCCCGAGCCGTCGCGCCCTGCTGCGCGCCGGCCTCGCCGGAGCCGGCCTGCTGACGCTCGCGAGCTGCCGCTCCGCCGTCGAACACGCCCGGAACGCGGCCGCGGCGGGCGCCGCCGACTCCCCGCGCCGGGGCGGCGTGCTGGCCGTCGCCACCAGCATCGACATCACCCCGAGCCTGCTCTTCGCCCAGAGCGCCAACGTCCTGGTCCAGCGGCTCGTGTTCAACACCCTGACCAGGTACGACGACCGGCTCCAGCCGCAGCCCGAACTCGCCACCTCCTGGGACGTGGCCCCCGACGGCCTGAGCGTCACCCTCAAGCTGCGCGAGGACGTGCTGTTCCACAGCGGCCGCCGGTTCACCGCCGACGACGTCGTGTTCGCCGTCAGGAACCTCCAGAACCCGGCCCGCTCGGCCCAGTTGAGGTCCACCGCCGCCACCGTCACCGACTTCCGCAAGAACGGCGACTTCGAGCTGACCCTGGTGCTCGCCCATCCGGTCAGCAACCTCTTCGACCTGTTCGAGTTCATGATCATCCCGGACCCGGCGACGGTCGAGGAGGCCGTCGCCGGCACCCGGCTGATCGGCACCGGCCCGTTCACCCTCACCGAGCGCAAGCCCGGGTCCTCGCTCTCCTTCGCCCGCAACGAGCAGTACTGGAACCCCGGCCGCCCCCACCTCGACGGCGTGGAGATCCGGATCATCCCGCAGGCCGAGTCACTGCTGTCCTCGCTCAAGACGGGGCAGACGCACCTGTCGTACAACGTCCGCGGCAAGGACGCCGCCATCCTCCGCGACGACCCCCGGTTCCACGTCAAGCAGTACGACACCGGCTCCGGCGCCTACTACATCGGCGTCGACGTCACCGCCGAGCACGTCAGCGACAAGCGCGTCCGCCAGGCCATCGCCTGGGCGATCGACCGCGACCGCCTCGTCCAGCAGGCCCTCGGCGGCTACGGCAGCGTCTCCTCGGTGCCCTGGCCCAAGTCCTCCCCGGCCTACACCGAGGCCGGCGCGACCCACTACCGGCACGACCCGGAGCGGGCGCGGGCGCTGCTCAGGGAGGCGGGCGCCGAGAACATCACGCTCCCGTTCGCGCACGCCACCGAGCCCGGGCCCACCGCCATCGCGCAGATCCTCCAGTACGACCTCAAGCAGGTCGGCATCGAGACGGTGCTCCAGCCCGCCGACTCGCCGACCATGCAGAAGCAGCTCATCTCGCAGACCATGCCCGCCCTCTGGTCGCTCAGTCACGGCTTCGCCCAACTCCACCCCGCCACCCTCGCGGTGAGCGCCTACCCCTTCAACGAGGCCAAGAACAGCTCGCGGTTCTCCTCCCCCGCCTACACCGACGTCGTGCAGCGCGCCTGGAACCGCAGCGACAGCGACAGCCCCGAGGCCAGGGCGCTCTACCAGCGGATCACCGACGTGCTGCTGGACGAGGAGTTCGTGATCGACCTCGCCATCGCCGGACTGGTCGAGGTCACGGGCCCCCGCGCCAGGGGCGTGACGCTCAACAAGTTCGGCTACCTCAACCTCGACGACGCCTACCTCACGGCCTGACCAGGACGGCCCCAGACAACCATGCGCACGTTCCTCCTGAAACGCCTCCCCAGTGGACTGCTCGTCCTGGTCCTCGCCTCCTTCCTCGTCTTCCTCATCCTCCGGCTGATCCCCGGCGACCCGGCCACCACGCTCGCCGGACCGGACGCCACCCCCGCCGCCGTCGAGGCCATCCGCTCCCAACTCGGCCTCGACCAGCCGGTGTTCAGCCAATACGCGAGCTGGCTCGGCCGGCTGCTCAGCGGCGACCTCGGCCCGAGCTACGCGATCGGCGGCGAGGTCACCGACCTGATCGGCAACGGCCTCGGCGCCACCGCCCAACTCACCCTCGGCGCCCTGCTGCTGGTCGTGCTGATCGCCCTGCCCCTGGCCGTGGTCGGCGCCACCACCAGGCGCCGCCCGGTCGCCGCCGCCGTCCGGGCCGTCACCACCGGCGTGCTGGCCGTCCCGCCGTTCGTCACCGGCGTGCTGCTGGTGCTGGTCTTCGCCGTCGGCTTCGAGCTGCTCCCGGCCGGCGGTCACGAATCCCTGCTGTCCGAACCGGACTTGGCCGTGCAGTACCTGGCGATGCCCGCCCTCTGCCTGGCCCTGCCCAGCGCCGCGGTACTGGCCCGCTACCTCAAGGACGGCATCGAGCGCGCCCTCGCCGAGGACTACGTGCGCACCGCGACCGCGCTCGGCGTCTCCCGGCGGCGGATCGTCTGGCGGCACGCGCTGCCCAACGCCCTGCCGTCCGCCGTCACCGTGCTCGGCCTCCAGATCGGCCACCTCGTCGCCGGGGCCGTCCTGGTGGAGCGGATCTTCGCCTGGCCGGGCCTGGGCCAGCTGATCGAGCAGGGCGTGGTCCGCCGGGACTACCCGGTCGTGCAGGACCTGCTGCTGCTCGTGGTGGCGGTCTACGTGGCCGTCCAACTGCTCACCGACCTGGCCTACACCTGGCTCGACCCCCGGATCCGCTGGGAGTGACCCGATGACCACCGCCACGATTCCCCTCAAGCCCGCCGCACCGCGCGGCCGTTACCGCACCGCCCTGCTGAGCGGGCGCGGCCTGACCGGCCTCGCCCTGGTCGGTCTGGTCGCCCTCGCCGGGCTGCTCGCGCCCCTGCTCACCGGCACCGACCCCAACGCCCAGGGCCCGCTCGCCCTGGCCTCCCCCAGCGCCGACCACCCCTTCGGCACCGACGACCTCGGCCGCGACCTGTACAGCCGGGTGCTGCACGGCATCGGCACCGACCTCGCGCTGATCGTCACCGCCGTCCCGATCGGCGCCCTGCTCGGCTGCTCGGCCGCCCTCCTCGCGGCCACCTCCCGATGGGCCGACCTCGCCGTCCAGCGGGCCTTCGACCTGCTGCTCGCCTTCCCCGGGCTGATCCTCGCGCTGGCCGTCACCGCCGTCCTCGGCCCGGGCCGCTGGCCGGTGGTGATCGTGATCGCACTGGCCGAGATCCCCGGCTTCGGACGGCAGTTGCGGGCCGGCATCCTGGTCCAGCGCGAGCGCGAGTACGCCCTCGCGGCCCGGGTCGGCGGGGCCTCCCGGGCCCGGGTGCTGCTACGGCACGTGCTGCCCAACGCCGTCGACCCGCTGATCGTGCAGACCGCCGTGGCGCTCTCGCTCGGCGTGTTCATCGAGGGCGCGATGAGCTTCCTCGGCCTCGGCGTCCGCCCGCCCGAGCCCACCCTGGGCAGCATCCTCAGCCAGTCCGTCGCCTACCTGGCCACCGACCCGACCTTCGCGGCGGCCCCGCTGGCCGCCACCACCGCGCTGGTGCTCGGCTTCACGCTGATCGCCGAGGCCCTGAACCGGGGGATCCGCCGATGACCACCGTGCTCCGCGTCACCGACCTCACCGTACGGTTCGACCAGATCCCGGGCGCCGCCGCGGGCGCCGCCGCCGTCGACGGCGTCAGCTTCGACCTCGAAGCCGGCGACACCCTGGGCATCGTCGGGGAATCCGGCTCCGGCAAGTCCACCACCGCCCTCGCCCTGCTGCGGATGCTGCCGTCCGGCGGCCGGATCACCGCCGGCTCCGTCGAGCTGGCCGGGCAGGACCTCGCCGCCCTCCCCGAGGACGCGCTGCGCGCCCTGCGCGGCCGGCGGATCGCCATGGTCTTCCAGGACCCGATGTCCTCGCTCAACCCCGTCCTCACCGTCGGGCGCCAGCTGGACGAGGCGCTGCGCGCCCACGGCGGGAAGCTGCGGAAGGCCGAACGGCGCGCCCGCGCCGCCGAGTTGCTCGACCTGGTCGGCATCCCGGACGCCACCGGCCGGCTGCGCGACCACCCGCACCAGTTCTCCGGCGGCCAGCGCCAGCGCATCATGATCGCCCTGGCCCTGGCGCACGACGCCGAGGTGCTGGTCGCCGACGAACCGACCACCGCCCTGGACCCGACCGTCCAGCAGCAGATCCTGCGGCTGCTCGCCCGGATCAACCGGGAGACCGGCACCGCGCTCGTGGTGATCAGCCACGACCTCGGGGTGATCGCCCGGACCTGCCGCCGGCTGCTGGTCATGCGGCACGGCCGGGTGGTCGAGCGGGGCGCCACCGCCGATCTCCTCGCCCGGCCGGAACACCCTTACAGCCGCGAGCTGTTGGACGCCGTACCACGCCTGGAGGAGCCCTCCCGGGCAGCCGCCAACAGCACCCCGGGCGCCGAGCCGCTGCTCACCGTCCGCGGCCTGACCAAGACCTACGGCTCCCGGCGGCGCGCCGTCACCGCGCTGCACGGCGTCGACCTCGACCTGCACCCCGGCGAGACGCTGGGCCTGGTCGGCGAGTCCGGTTCCGGGAAGTCCACCCTGGCCCGGGCCCTGGTCCAGGCGCACGCGCCGTCCGCCGGAAGCATCCGCTTCCGCGGCCAGGAGATCGGCCGCTCACCCCGGCGTGACGTCCAACTCGTCTTCCAGGACCCGTACTCCTCGCTGAACCCCCGGATGACCGCCGGGCAGATCATCGCCGAACCGCTGATCGCGCACCGCCTCGGTAACCGGGAGCAGCGCGCCGCCCGGGTCGCCGAACTGCTGGAGCAGGTCGGCCTGGACCCGGCCACGGCCGACCGCCACCCGCGCGCCTTCTCCGGTGGCCAGCGCCAGCGCATCGGCATCGCCCGGGCGTTGGCGCCCGAACCGAGTGTGCTGATCTGCGACGAGCCGGTCTCCGCGCTCGACGTCTCGGTGCAGGCGCAGGTGATCGAGCTGCTCGCCCGGCTCCAGCGCGAACTCGGCCTGGCCATCCTGTTCATCGCCCACGACCTGGCGGTGGTCCGCCAGGTCAGCCATCGGATCGCCGTGATGCACCGCGGGCGGATCGTGGAGACGGGGCCGGCCGACCGGGTCGTCACCGCGCCCGAACACCCGTACACCGCCGAGCTGCTGGCGGCCGTCCCGACGCTGGAACCCGCCGCAGCCGCCCTCTGAACCCGCCCGCCCTCTGAACTCGCCCGCCCTCCTCCGGAGCCGCCCCATGAGCACCGCACCCGAGCCGGACCCCCATCGCCGCGACCCGTACGCCGGGTTCCCCGGCACCGTCGGCCGCACCTTCGCCGAGTCCACCCCCGCCTGGCCGCAGCCCGTCCGCCCCCGCGAGGGCGCGCCCAACATCGTGGTCGTCCTGATCGACGACATGGGCTACAGCGACATCGGACCCTTCGGCGCCGAGATCCCCACCCCGACCCTGGACCGCCTCGCCGCCAGCGGCGTCCGGCTCGCCAACTACCACACCATGCCGCTCTGTTCACCCGCCAGGGCGGCCCTGCTCACCGGCCTCAACCCGCACCGGGTCGGCTACTCCTTCGTCGCCAACGCCGACCCGGGCTTCCCCGGCTACGGCATGGAGGTCGCCGGGGACATACCCACCCTGGCCGAGCTGCTGCACGATGCCGGGTACGCCACCTACGCGGTCGGCAAGTGGCACCTCACCCGGGACTCCGCCTCCAGCGCCGCCGACGACCGCGCCAACTGGCCGCTCCAGAAGGGCTTCGACCAGTACTACGGCGTCCTGGAGGGCCTCACCAGCCTCTTCCACCCCCACCAACTCGTCCGCGACAACAGCCCGTTGGACATCGACGAGTTCCCCGACGGCTACTACTACACGGACGACATCACCGACCAGGCCATCAAGATGGTCACGTCACTGCGCGCCCACGACGACGCCAAGCCGTTCTTCCTCTACCTCGCCCACAACGCCGTGCACGGCCCGCTCCAGGCCAAACCCGAGGACCTGGCCCGCCACCGGGGCCGCTACGACGGCGGCTGGGACGAACTGCGCCGCACCCGCTTCGCCCGCCAGCTGGCCGCCGGCCACTTCCCGCCCGGCACCGAACTGCCCGAGCGCAACTCCGAGGCCGGGTACGAGGTCGGCCCCTGGGACGAACTCTCCGACGTCCAGCAGAAGTTGTACGCCCGCTACATGGAGGTGTACGCGGCGATGGTCGACAACGTCGACCAGAACCTCGGCCGGCTCACCGACACCCTGGCCGCCCTCGGCGAACTCGACAACACCATCATCGTGTTCACCAGCGACAACGGCGGCACCGGCGAGGGCGGCGCCGAGGGCACCCGCAGCTACTTCAGCCGCTTCGTCCACCACCCGAACCTGCCGGACGACTGGAATCCGGACGTCCAGCGCGAGATCGACCTGATCGGCGGCCCGCGCAGCCTGGTCCACTACCCGCGCGGCTGGGGCATGGCCTCCAACACCCCGTTCCGCCTCTACAAGGGCCAGACCTACGCGGGCGGCGTCCGCGTCCCCTTCGTCCTCTCCTGGCCGGCCGGTCTGCCCCGCGCCGAGCAGGACAACGGCGTCCGCCCCCAGTACCAGTACGTCACCGACATCCTGCCAACCCTGCTCGAACTCGCGGGCGTGGAAAGGCCGTCGGAGCGCCGCGGCCAACCGGTCCAGACCCTCGACGGCATCAGCTTCGCCTCCGTGCTGCGCGACGGCGCCGCGCCCAGCACCCACCACGAGCAGTACTGCGAGATGACCGGCAACCGCAGCTACTACCGCGACGGCTGGAAGCTGGTCACCCTGCACCGCCCCGGCGCGCCGTACGACGACGGCGAGTGGGCGCTGTACGACCTGCGCACCGACCCCACCGAGATCCACGACCTCGCCGCCGAACGCCCGGACCTCGTCAAGGAGTTGTCCGCCGCCTGGGAGGCCGCGGCCTGGCGGAACGGGGTCTTCCCGCTCGCCGACGGCAGCGGCGCCCTCGCCCTGCGCGGACCGGAGGCGGAGCGGCTGCGCCGCCCGGTCACCCTGCTCGCCGGCACCCCCGAGCTGGAGCGCTACCGCTCCTCCCGGCTGGTCTCCTTCCGCTCCTTCACGGTCGAGGTCGCGCTCGACGGCTACCAGGAGGGCGACCAGGGCGTCCTGGTCTCGCACGGCGACCAGGGCGGCGGCTACAGCCTCTACGTCGAGGACGGCCGGCTGCGCCTCGCCTACAACCAGTACGGCGACCTCCTGGAGGCCGACGCCGGCCCGCTGCCGGCCGGCACCCGGCTGATCACCCTGGAAGCCACCGCGGTCGCCGACCTCAAGTGGGAGTTCCGGCTGCTCGTCGACGGCCGGGCCACGGGCGGCGGCCTCGCCGGGGGCGGCGGGGAGGGCCGGGCCGCCGGCGGTGGTGAGGGCCCGCTGCTCGGCCCGGTCCACCAGCTGATCGGCATGGCGCCGTTCCAGGGCATCAGCGTCGGCATCGACCGCAAGTCCCCGGTCTCCTGGCCGGTGCACGAGCGCCACCGCTCCTTCCGCTACACCGGCGCCCTGCGCTCCGTCCGCTACCTGCCCGGCGAGCCGGCACCGTACGACCCGGAGACGGTCGCCCGGGCCCTGCGCGAGGCGGCGGCGGCCTTCGAGTAGCCGGCCACCCGGCAAACAGGTCCCCGATCCGCCCACCAAGATCCGCCGCGCGGGTTACCCTCGTCCCGCGCGGGCACCCACCCCGCGCGGACTTCCGAGGGGGGAACGAATGATCGGGGACCTGCTGCCGGACGCCGTGGTGACCGAGGTGGCCTACGACGACCCGCCGGAGGCCCGGCTGGAGCCCGAGGAGGAACCGGCCGTCGCCCGGGCCGTCGACAAGCGGCGGCGCGAGTTCACCACCGTCCGGCACTGCGCCCGGGCCGCCCTGGCCCGGCTCGGCGTCCCGTACCGCCCGCTCGTCCCCGGCCTGCGCGGCGCACCGAGCTGGCCGGACGGCGTGGTCGGCAGCCTCACCCACTGCGACGGGTTCCGCGCGGCCGCCGTGGCCCGGACCGACGCCCTGGCCTCCCTCGGCATCGACGCCGAGCCGGCGCTGGCGCTGCCCGAGGGCGTCGAGGAGGCCGTCGCACTGCCCGCCGAGCGGCAGCGGCTCGCCAAGCTGGCCGCCGAGCACCCGGGCGCGCCGTGGGACCGCGTGCTGTTCAGCGCCAAGGAGTCGGTGTACAAGGCCTGGTTCCCGTTGACCCTGCTCTTCCTCGACTTCAGCGAGGCCGAACTGGACCTCCACCCCGACGGCACCTTCACCGCCCGGCTGCTGGTCCCGGGCCCGGTGGTCGGCGGCCGGCGGCTCGACGGCTTCGAGGGCCGCTGGGCGGTCCGGGACGGGCTGCTCGCCACCGCGATCGCCGTCACCCACTGAGGCCCCGGCGACCCGGCATATCCTCGACCCCGTGACGGTGACCTATGTGATCGACGGGGACGAGATCAGGACCCTGGAGGACTTCTGGGACGTGGTCGGGCGGACGATCGGGGTCGACGGCTACTTCGGCCGCAACCTCGACGCCTTCGCCGACTGCCTGCGCGGCGGCTACGGCACGCCCGAGGACGGCGACTGGGTCATCGAGTGGCGCCACCACCGGGTCTCGCGCCGCAACCTCGGCTACCCGGAGACGGTCCGCCAACTGGAGCTGCGGCTGGCCCGCGCCCACCCCACCAACCGGGCGCACGTCACCGCCGAGCTGAACGCCGCCCGGGCGGGCAGGGGGCCGACCGTCTTCGACTGGCTGGTCCGGATCATCGAGGAGGAGCACCCGGGCGGTCTGCGGCTGGCGTGAGCCCTGGCGTCGCGGCGATCTCCGTACGCTACGGGCGCTCTCCGCTGACGGCGCACGACGTGCGCGACGGCGCTCTCCGCTCACGGCACCCCGGCTCACCCCCGGCTCACGGCGCACCCGCCTACAGCCTGCCCGCCCACGGCAGGTCCGTTCACAGCACGTCCGAGAGCCGCACGAAGCGCCGTCCCTCCGCCAGCAGCCCCGGCACCGCCGCCGCGACCCCGGGGGCGGTTCCGCCGCCCGGGTGGTTCATGTGCCCGATCACGATCGCGCCCCGGGGTGCGGCGGCGACCTCCTGCCGCACCTCGTCGGCCGGCAGCGTCGCCCCGCCGTCCCCGTTCACGGTGAAGCCCGCCACCCGCTGGCCCAGGTCGGCGACCACCCGGGTGGCGACGTCGTCGTAGTGCGCGGTGCCGGAGCGGAAGAACCGGGGCGCGTGTCCGAGCAGCCCGGCGAGCTTCTCCGCGTTGCCCGCCACCTCGTCGTACACCTCACCGACGTCGCCGGTGCCGGCGATGCCGTAGGCGGAGCGGCCGGTCACCGAGAGCGGGAGGTGGAGGGTGCCGTGGTTGCCGATCTCGAACAGCGGGTCGGCGGCGAGCTGTCCGAACTCCTCCGGGTTGGCGTCGATCCAGCGGGCGTTCAGGAAGAGCGTGGCCGGGACGTCGTGCTCCCGCAGGAAGTCGATCAGGTCGGCGTCGTAGCCGTTGCCGCCGCGTCCGCCGCAGGCGTCGAAGGTGAGCGCCATCGCGCTCCCTCCCTCCGGCAGCTCGGTGAGCACGCCGGAGACCTCCAGCCCCCACTCGCTCGGGGCCAGGCCGCCGTAACGCTCCACCACCTCGTCCCGGGTCGGCCCGTGCGGCTGTTGCGCGGGCTCGGACGCGGACGTGGCCGCCGGGCCCGACGGCGTCGCGGCGGCTTCGGCGGGCCCCTCGGACGGCGTCGCGGACGACGCGGCGGACGGTGGTGCCGCCGAGCCCGCCGGCTCGGTGGCCGACGGCGAGGACGAGCCGGCGCCGGACGACCTGCCCCGGCACCCCGTCAGCGTTCCTCCGGCCACCGCCATGAGCAGCGTCCGCCGACTCACCGACACGGCCGCCTCCCGTCCGATCACTGTTCCGATCACCGTTTCGATCATTGGTCAGATAAACAGATGACATCACTATGAACGGACCACTCGTCACTCCCCGCAACTCGCCCCCACCCGCGCCCGGCCCCTCTTCACCGACCCGCCCCGCTCCGGTGGGCCCCGACTCACCCCCGGTTCACTCACCCGGGTAGGCACGCGAGCGACCAGCGCCGCCGATCCGCCCGCCCGATCCGCCCGCCCGATCCGCCCGCCCGATCCGCCCGCCCGATTCGCCAGCCCCGATCCGCCAGCCCCGAACCGGAGGCCCCGATGCCGACCGAGCCCAGCAGCCCGCGCCCCGACCAGCCGCCGACCGCTCACCCCGCCGCGCCACCGACCCTCCCGGCCGCCGCCCGGCCCGTCCCGACCCCCCGGCCCGCCCGTCGCGACCTGCTCCGCACCGGCCTCGCCACCGGCGCCACCACCGCCCTCGGCCTCGCCGCCGCCACCGGCCCGGCACACGCCGCGACCACCGATGCCCCCGCGACCGCCGATGCCCCCGCGCCGGGCGCCACCGCCGCCGACCGCGTCCTCACCCTCACCGGCCACCTCCCCACCGGCGCCCCCGACTTCGTCTACCTCCCGGTCGAAGTCCCCGCCGGCGTCCGCGAGATCGCCGTCTCCTACGGCTACGACAAGCCGCAGGTCCCGCCCGGCACCCCCGGCAACTCCTGCGACATCGGCATCTTCGACGAGCGCGGCACCGACCTCGGCGGCCCGGGCTTCCGCGGCTGGTCCGGCGGCTTCCGCACCGAGTTCGCCCTCGCCCGCGACACCGCGACCCCCGGCTACCTCCCCGGCCCGATCAACCCTGGCACCTGGCACGTGGTCCTGGGCCCCTACCAGGTCGCCCCGCAGGGCCTGGACTACCGCGTCCAGGTCACCCTCCGGTTCGGCAAGCCCGGGCCGAGGTTCACCCCGCACTACCCGGCCGAGCGGGCCCGAGGCCGCGGCCGGGCCTGGTACCGGGGCGACTGCCACCTGCACACCGTCCACTCCGACGGACGGCGCACGCCCGGGGAGGTCGCCGCCGGAGCCCGCGCGGCCGGCCTCGACTTCATCGTCTCGACCGACCACAACACCAGCTCCTCGCACGGCGCCTGGGGCCCGCTGGCCGGCCCCGACCTGCTGGTCCTCCCGGGCGAGGAGATCACCACCCGCAACGGCCACTGGCTGGCCCTCGGCCTGGAGCCCGGCCAGTTCGTCGACTGGCGCTACCGCTCGCGCGACGAGGAGTACCCGCGCTTCGTCCGCCAGGTCCACCGCGCCGGCGGCCTGGTGGTGCCCGCGCACCCGTACTGCCCGTACGTCGCCTGCCAGTGGAAGTTCGGCTACGAGCAGGCCGACGCCGTCGAGGTGTGGAACGGCCCCTGGACGTACGACGACGAGTCGGCGGTGGACACCTGGGACGGCCGGCTCGCCGTCGCCCTGCGCGAGGGCCGCTCCTGGCTGCCCGCCATGGGCAACAGCGACGCCCACAGCGAGCCGCAGCCGATCGGCTCCCCGCACACCGTGGTGCTGGCCGAGGACCTCACCCGGGACGCGATCCTCGACGGGCTGCGCGCCGGGCGCAGCTGGCTGGCCGAATCCAAGGCGGTCGCGCTGGAGTTCACCGTCACCGGGCACGGCCGGCAGGCCGGCATCGGCGAGGAGCTGACCGTGCCGGCCGACGCCCCGCTGGACGTCCGGCTCACCGTCTCCGGGGTGCCCGGCGGGACGGTCCGCCTCCTCACCGACGAGGGGCAGCTGCACCAGGAGTCGCTGCCCGCCGACGGCTCCGGCACCGTGGTCTGGCGCACCACCGCCTCGCTCGCCGCCTACGTCCGGGCCGAGGTGCGCCACCCCCGGGCGGACGGCACGCCGGGCAGGGGCAACTCGATGGGCCCGGACCTGCCCTGGGGGCCGATGGCCGCGCTCACCAACCCGATCGTGCTGCACGTCGGCGACCGCTGACGGCTCCCCGAGGCCCTTCCTTTCCGGCCCCGACCCGGTCCGGACTCGGCCCCGACCCGGTCCGGACTCGGCCCCGACCCGAGCCCGACCAGGGCACGCCTCGGTCCCGCCCTGGCCCCGACCGCCGCGCCGACCCGCCCAGGAACCGGGTGGGGGACGACTCGGACCACCCGTTTGGACTAGGTTGATCCCCGAAACGCATCAGTCGTAGGGACGAGGCGGTCGGTTGTCCGATGCGGGCCGACCAGCCCCTTCGCACGCCGACCGCCCGCCCCGGCTACCCGTCCGTCCCCGGCCCGCGAAGGGATCAGCAGCTGTGAACCGTACGACCGTAGGTGGGCCGGAGCTCGGGGGCGGCCGGGGCGCCGGGGGCGTCCTCGTCCTCGTCGACCCGGCCGGGGCCGGGAACAGCCCGGTCGCGGAGCTGCTCGTCCGGGAACTGACCCCGAGCGTCCACCTGCGGACGGACGACTTCCTGCGGGTCATCCACAACGGCCCGCTCCCGCCCGACCTGCCCGAGGCCGTGCGCCAGAGCGCCACCGCCCTGGCCGCCGCCGCCCAGGCCGCCTTCGCCTACGCCACCCGCGGCTACCGCGTCGTCGTGGAGGCCGCCGCCGCACCGGCCGCCCTCGACACCTTCCGCCGCGAGAGCCGCACCACCGGCGCCGCCCTCCACTACGTCGTGCTCCACCCCGGCCCGGCCCCCGAGGACGCCACCCACACCCTCGACACCACCGGCCTCACCCCCGGGACGACCACCACCGCCGTCCTCGCCGCCCTCACCGACCGCACCCACCTCCTGGGCTGGTAGGCCCGCCGGGGTGCCTGAGGTCCCGGGACCTCAGGCACCCGAGGGTCACCGTTCGGATGGGGCAGTTTCCTTCTTCTCGTCACACTCCGGCATGATCCGAACAGCGATGACGGTCCCGTCGTCACCGAACGACACCGTGCCCCATCCGTTGGCTTCCGTGCCACCAGGCAGTTCCTCGCGCAGGGCGTAGGCCTGACGCCGGTACTCCTCGACCTCCCCTCCGACCAGGAGTTCGTACAGGTCCTTCGCCACCCCGGAGAACGCTTCGACGCGTCGGCCTCCCAGTCGAAACACCTGGTCCGTACCGACGAACGTCACACTGCCGAACCGGTGCTCCGCGTCACGTACGCTGGACGACCCGGCGAAGGTGTCTTCCTTGTAGTGCTTGTGCCCCTGCCCCTCCGTGAGGTATTGGGCAATCTCCTTGCCGGTACCGGCGAACGCGAGTTGGCCGGCCGCACCGGTCCTGACGAGCACCTTCCCGAACCAGTCGACCCGGTTCCGCGGGATGAAGAATCCGTCGTGGACCCGGGCGCCCCGGCCTCCCGACACCGGGACCTTCACGGAGTTGACGTACGGTGGGTTCCGCTGCCTGACCACGACGTCAGCGCTGTCCGGCCCACCGGACGGCCGTACAGGCAGCATCCCCGTCCCGGGGGCCTGCAAGGCATTGACGGTGATGCCTCCCTCTGCCAGCAACTCGGTCGACAAGAGCAGGCAAGGCGTGCTGTTCCACCTGCCGATGTGGAAGTACTCAGCACGCTCGGCACCTCGGGCCAGTTGACCGAATGCGGTTCTGTCGGCCACGGACGTCCGACTCCCGCTGGCCTGATGGTTCCCGTTGACCGTGACGGCGAACACCACGGAGGGCTCTCCCGGCCGCCATGCCTCGATGAAGAAGTCAGGCCGCGGCCGAGCACCCAGAGTCGGTCGTGGCCCAGGCCGCGCGAAACCCGCCAGGAGCACCATCTCGGCATCCACCACAGAGACCAACCGGTCAGGGAATCGGTTCCGAACGACCCGCTCAGCTACCGCGAGCCCGAACGCCCGGCCCAACTCCCGTGCTTGCATGGACCGGTACCACTGTTCGGGAAGCAGTCCCGTCGCCGTCAGGGCCATCCGTCCGTGGGCGCCTGCTCCCAGCGCCCGGCAGTACTTGAGGGCCTGCCACTGCTCGGCCAACCCTCGGCCGTGCCCGTGTCGGGCCAGTGTCGTGGCCCTCGCGAACGTTCCGATCAGTTCCCACGGGGTGACGACGAGATCGCCGCCATCCTCATGCGGCAGTGCGCCCAAACCACTCCTGCGGTGGCTCGGCTCGCCGTCGCCGTCCTTCCGACCACGCTTGCGGTCGATGGCAGCCGCGGCTTTCGACACGTTCGCCACCAGCGACGGTGCTGAAAAGACGCGCACACGCAGAGAGCGGCCGAGCCGCTCAAGCATTTCCTCGGTTGTTGGCTCCATGTGTCGAGACGGTAGGGACCTGCAACGGGGCGCACGCAAGTGCGCATAGAGCAAACCGAACCACTTCCCGATGCACGAGTACATTTTCACACCATTACTTCGATCCCCTCGCGCTCTTCTTCGACTCCCGGCCAGCCCCCATGATTCCTTTCGGGATTCAGCCCAGCCCATCCAAATCATTCGGTCGACCCCGATCAGAAAATGGGCAAACCCGGAAGGAGAGCCATGGACGTCGAACAAGGTTGGAAGGCCCTCTTCGATTCGGGCCGCAAGCGGACCTTCGAGCCTGACCACCTCATCCTCCGCAAGGGCGAGGAAATGGGCGCGGTCCTGTTGATCCGGAGCGGTTGGGCCGTAGCGACGGACCCGCATCGGGACGGCAGCGAGACCACCCTCGAACTGCGCGGAATGAACCAACTCCTCGGCGAGACGTCCGCCCTGAGCGGATGCCGCCGCAACGCCCACGTCCGGGCGGTCTGCCGAACCGTCGTGTCCGCCGTGACCAGCGACCGCTTCCTCGCCTACGTGCAGGAGCACGGCCTTCTCAAGGAACTCCTCCTCAACTCCCACGATCAGCAGCGCGCAGCCAACCAGCGCATCGGCTCCCGGCGCTTCGGGGTCACCACCTGTCTCAGCCGGCTGCTCCTCGACCTCTCCCGACGGTGCGGCTCCCCAATCGTGCAGGGAATCCCCCGGAAGGTAATCGCGGATCTGATCGGAGTGACCCCCAGGACGCTTCACACGGCGATCACCAAGCTGTCTGAACTCGACGCCGTCCATTCCAAGCGATACGGGATCGAAATCCGCAACGAGGGCACCCTGCGCGCGATAGCCCACATCGACGACTGAGGCAAGCCCAGCCATCGCCAACAATGAAGTGATTCACCTCACCCCGCGGCGCGGAAATATTTCCGCCCCGAAAAGCGAGGCCACACCGATCCTCGAAGCAGCCGGAATTCACGGCACCGAGAGACCAGCCTTCGAGGAGCGAAAATGCCCGAATCGTACTGGCCCGCCCCGGCCGCGAGCCGCCCCCTCCCGCCCCGCCACGGCCTTCTGGCGGTGGACGCGAAGGACTCCACCGCCCTGCCCTCTGTGAGGCAGGCCGCACTGAGCCGTGCGATCACCGAGACCCTGGACCGGGCCCTCGACTGCGCAGGGCTTGGCTCGATGCCCCGGCCGTTCATCACCAACACCGGCGACGGTCTGTCCTTCGGATTCCCTCCGGAGTACCTCCCGATGGTCGTTCATCCCTTCATCGACCGGTTCAACGACCTCCTCCTCCAGCACAACACCCACAGCACCGGCGTACCGATGCGGCTGCGCATGAGCCTCCACTCCGGCGCCGTGCCCCTCGCCTACGGGCAGCCCGGTGACGGCAACGCGACGCCGCGCAGTGAGAGCCAGCGGCTGCTGGACTCGGGGGTCGCACGCCGTTACCTCGCGTCCGGCAGCGCGAACGCCACTCCGCTGGTCGCGATCGTCTCCGACGCCGTGTTTCAAGAGGTGGTCGTAGGGGGCTACTGCGCGCTCCCACCGGAGCGGTTCATCGAGGTCAGCGCCGAGTGCAAGAACTACTCACAGCTGGCCTGGATGTACGTCCCCACGCCCTCGGGCGGCCTGCTACGGTCCCTGCCCGGCACGGATCCCGACCCGGGCGCCCCGGCCCCGGCCGGCCCCGGGCCGCGCCCCGGCACGGACACTCCCGGACGAGCCTCCGCTTCACCCGGCCGGGACCGGGGCTGGTCGACGGGACCGGTGATCCGTACCCAGCAGGTTGAGAACGGCATCATCGCCACGGATTCGATCATCCACAGCGTCGAGAACCACGTGACGGCCGGCCTTCCTCCTCTGGAAATCAGGTGAGCACGACAGCTGCCGGAGGGGAGGTCTCGGGCGGTGGCACGCCTCCACCTGGGACCTCCTCCTCCCACCAGCGCGTCGGGCACGGCGCCAACTTCCACGGCACGCAGGTGGGAACGGTGAACATCTACACCGTGTCGCCCTCGCCCGTCCGCTCGGGCCTCCGGAGCGGCACGAGTGGCTCCCCTGCCAACCGAACGCCCCAGCAGCCCAGCCCTCCGACGAAGCACCTGCTCATGCTGGCCGCCAGGCTCTCCGAACTGGCCGATCCGGCCCGTCGGGCCTCCGTAGCGCTCCGGCTCCTCACCCCACCGCCGCCTCCCCCCAGCAAGCCCTGACAACCCAGTGTCTCCGACCAAGACGAGGAGGAGCCGATGGCTCCACTCACCACTACCCGGCTCTTCGATGCGATCGAGTCCCGCGTCACCCAGCCGGAGCCCTCCCGCCCGGCCGTCTTTCGCGTCACCATGGCGGACGGTCCCATCGAACTCACTCCGGAAGACGCGCGGGAACTCGTCCACGGCCCCGGCCGCGATGGTTCACAGGCCGAAGCCGTGTGGCGCTCCGCCATCGCCCTGGCCCGCGCCGGAGCCACAGACGCCCCTGTGCCACAGCCGTACTGGGACGTGCTGCCGGTATGGCTGACGCTGCCCCGACTGCGCCGGATCGTGCGCCGTATCATGCTCCGATTCCCTGTCGACCGAAGCGAGTTGGAAGCCGCGACGGTCCTGGGCGTGATCGTTGGGATTCATCAGATCAACAACAACCAGCACCCGATCGGGAGCGGGATCGATGCCTCCGAGGTGCGCACCGGGGCACGCCTCATGGTCTCCGCGAGCAGGCACGCCTGGGAGTTCGCACGGCAGGGCTACCACGAGCGGCCCGTCTCACCCCGCTCCACCATCGCCGAAGAGCTGCAAGCTCTGTGGCACTTGCCCGCTTCCGAACCCACCGACTGGGAACTCCACATCTCGCCTCCCTGTCGGGAGGACGGCAGCCTCGCCGCACCCATCTGCTTCACGGTCTCCCGCCAACGTCTCGCCGGCGAGCGACTCGGTGCACTGGCCACCGGGATCGGACTGCACGAGATCGTCTACCGCGCCCGCCGCCCGCGAGCCGGTCGGCGCATCGGGACCCTCTCCCTGCGACCCTCCAGGAGCCCACGATGAGCTACTCTCCCGAACGCGCGCTGAGCTTCGCGGAGGCCTTCGACCTCCCGCTCTGCGTCGACCTCGGCACCGCTGCCCGAGCCCTCGGTGTGTGCCGTGCCACCGCGTACCGGCTCGTCCACTTCGATGGATTCCCCTGCCGGGTCATCCGACTCGGCCACCAGTACCGTGTCCCCACTGCCGCGCTCCTCCGCGCCCTCGACATCGAGGAGCTTCCCGTCTACGCCAGTCACCTGGCCGCTGGCGCCGAACACGCCGCCCGCATCAACGAGCCGAACCCCGACACGGAGGTCCCACAGTGACGGTCATGACCATTGCCGCCGCCGAACCGGACCAGCCGAACGTGCCGACCTGCTTCGTGATCGGCCCCATCGGAGACGAACACGCCGAGCTCGGCAGCCCCGAACGAAGCACCTACGAACAGGCCCTGGTCGTCTACGACGAGGTCATTCGTGCGGGCTGCAAACCGCACGGCATCGTTCCCCTTCGCGCCGACGCCATCGCCGACGTCGGCGAGATCACCGAACAGATCCGCATCCACCTCATCGAGGCTGACATCGTCATCGCCGACGTCAGCGGTGGTAACCCCAACGTGATGTACGAGCTCGGGTTCCGGGACGCCATCGGCAAGCCCATGATTCTCATCGGGGAGAGCGGGCAGTTGCCCTTCGACATCGCCCGCAAGCGGACCATCAGGTTCCGCCGGGACGCCAGCGGCATGTTCCAAGCCCGTGAGCAGCTCCACCGCTTCCTTTCCGAGGGCATCACCAAGGGGTTCGGCTCCTTCACCGCGGTCGGCTCGTCGTCCGATCTTCGACCTGCCGCAGCCTCAGGGGAGCAGGAAGACGAACCAGGGCTGTTCGACCGAATCGCCCATGCCGAAGCCCAGATGGAGGCTGTCCTGGTCGACATGGAGGAGATGACGGAGGCCATGACCCTCATCGGGGCCCTCAGCGCGGAGTTCACGCCGGACCTGACCGCTGACAACTCTCCCAGCGCGAGGCTCGCGATCGTCAAGCGTTATTCCGACGCCATCACGGCCCCGGCCGCTGCCTTCCGTTCCAGCGCCGACGCCTTCGCCCAACGAATGGCCGACGTGAACGAGGGAATCCACGCGACACTCGACTTCGTCGAGCAGCAGCCCCCGGAGGAGCGAGACCCGACGACTCCGGACCAGCTCGAAGGCCTCCTCCTCGCCAGCGAGAAGTGGCTGACGGGTACTGCCGAGATCGTCGGTCTCGGTGCGGTCATGAAGCAGGCGTCCGGCTACTCCCGCTTCCTGCGCGCTCCCGCCCGGGACGTGCACGAGGCGGTCCGCGCTGTCCTCACCGTTATCCAGGGCGTCGAGTCCTGGGACAGGCGGGTCCGTTCGCTTCTCTAGGGACGCTCACTCAAGAACGCTTCCTTCCCGAATGGGCGCCGACCGCTGAGTGGTCGGCGCCCACCGCCCCTGAGCCGGCACGGCTGGTAGGCCCGCGCTACGCGCCCGTCACCCCGTCGATCGCCTCCCGCAGGAGGTCCGCGTGCCCGTTGTGGCGGGCGTACTCGTGGATCAGGTGGAGCATCACCAGCCGCAGCGACACCTCGGCGTCCCACCGGGCCTGGTAGCCCGTGACGTCGAGGGAGCCGGCGGCGAGCTCGATCCGGCGGGAGTGCTCGACCTCGTCCCGCCAGGCGGTGAAGGCCTCGGCCCGGGTGGCGCCGGTGGGGTCGTACGCGGCCTGGTAGTCGCCGTCCTCGGACCAGACCAGTGGCAGCTCCTCACCGTTGATCACCCGGCGGAACCAGGTCCGCTCCACCTCCGCCATGTGCCGGACCAGCCCGAGCAGGCTGAGCGTGGAGGGCGGGCCGGCGCGCCGGCGCAACTGCTCGTCGGTCAGGCCCTCGCACTTCATGGCGAGGGTCGCCCGGTGGAAGTCGAGGAAGCCGCGCAGCATCTCGCGCTCGCCGCCGGTCAGCGGCGGGGCGGGGCGTTCGTCGGGGACGTTCACGGTGGCGCTCTCCTCGGGGTGGCCGACAGTTCTCCGTGGACGGTAACGGACCGTCCGCCCCACCCGGAACGCCTTTTCCGCCGGGGCGGAAGGGGGCGTGCGACGGGGCTTCAATCGCCCTGGGGTGCCCCCGCACGCCCCCTCTACCACCTGGACACCGGACGATCACTTACCGTGTTCAGGCCACCACAGGTTTGGGTACGTACCCCGGCGCACCCGATGGCCGGGCGCCCACCGAGCAGGAGACCCAGCGGCCCATGGACCACAACCGCATCCCCAAGACCGTGCGCCAGACCTATGGCGTCGACGACCTCAGCACCGCCCCGTCGTTCGCCGGAGGTTTCATCAACTTCGGCTACTGGCAGGGGATCGACCTCGCCGACCCGACCCCCGAGGACCGGGTGCGCAGCCAAGAGCAGCTCTACCGGCGGGTGTTGCGGGAGTTCCCCGAGCCACGCGAGCAGCTGCGGCTGGCGGAGGTCGGCTGCGGCCGCGGTCTGGGGGCGGCCCTCGCCCTGCGGGAGTTCCGCTTCGCGGCGGTGACGGGGGTGGACATCCACCCCGACCAGATCGAGCGCGCCCGCGCCGTCAACGCGAGAGCACTCGCGACGTACCCCGATCGGCTGGCGTACACCCTCGGCGCGGCCGACGAACTCCCCTTCTCCGACGGCTACCTGGACGGCGTCTTCTCCGTCGAGGCCGCCCAGCACTTCCGCGAACTCGCCGGCTTCGCCCACGAGTCCGCCCGCGTCCTGCGCCCCGGCGGCCGGATCGCGGTGACCACCTTCTTCACCGCCCCCGGCGACGACGCCGCCGAACGCCTCAAGATCATGCTCGCCAGCTTCGCCGACGGCCTCGACATCGCCCACCCCGTCGACGGCTTCGCCGACGACCTCACCCGGGCCGGTTTCACCGACATCACCACCGAGTCGATCGGCACCGACGTCTGGCCCGGCTTCGACCGCTACCTCGCCGACACCCTCCCCGCCGCCCACTGGTCCCGCCACTTCCTCACCGCCTGGCGCGACGGCCTCCTCGACTACCACGTCATCACCGCCACCCGCGCCTGACCGGCCGCCTCGCCCTTCGTCGCAGCCCTCCGCCCACGGAGGAACGGCGGAGCCCCACGAGGTTCTCGTGGGGCTCCGCCGTCCGACCGCGCTGCCGTCAGGAGGGCCCGAAACCCTCAACGGAACGGTAGCCCGGCATGGGTTCCGTGGTCAGGGCACGGAGATGATCCGCCGGATCCGGACCGGAACACGCATCTCGACTCGTTCGGACCTCTCCCGGCACCACTCCCGGCCGGCCCGGGAGCTCGACCTCCAGCCATCCTTCAGGTACCGCCGTACGAGCCACGGCCTGAGCACGATCGGAAGCTCCTGCGGATACGGAATCCGATGACAGACGTCGGCGATGGCCCCGATCCTCTCCATGGCTTCGCCGTCCACGGCACCGCGACGTCGCTCGGCTATCGCGAGGATGTCCTCGAACCCCGCCGAGAGGAGCTCGTCGCACCAGGCAGCCGAACCCGACCGACGCCGGTCGGCAAGCGGGCCGCGCTTGGACCCGGTGGCCGGCTCCACTGTTCGCCGCCCGTCACGGCAGGCCGCGGCAAGATGACCTGCCGCAGTCTGCCCGACGTAGATCCGGACTGTCTCCTCCAGCCAGTACCGCCCGACCGGGTCTGCGTTCGACCAGCCCTGGACAAGTGCCGTCAGCCCGTCGGCTCCCCCGGCAGCGGCGTTTCTCACCGCGTGGCAGACACCCGCGACCCCGGTGACATAACGTCCTGCTCCCAGGGTTCCCGGAGCGATCCCCCAGGCCGCAGCCTCTGCTTCGGGAACTCCGTGCCGAACCGTCGACCGAATCCCCAGGAAGCCCTGAACGGTGCACCGCCACAGCGCGCGCCTGATGTCGGAGCGCTCCATACACTGACCTCTCTTCGAGGGACGGGGAGTCCTTGGGGCAGGCATGCCGTCCAGTGCCCCTACCTGAGCCTGTGCAGATAGATGGGCTCATCCCAACTGATCTTGCCCTGTTCCGCGAGCTCCTTGAGGACGAACGGGCGATGGTTTCCGTTGTCCACGGTCCTGCCGTCGCTCATCAGCGACGGATACATCCCGTCGCGCGGGCGGAAGATCGACTTCAGCAGCTTTCCCTTGCTCGCGACCGGGAGCCGGACTTGCTGGTGTCCAGGGTGAGTTCGTCGACCCCGAGGTTGAGCGTGGTGCGACCGGGGTCGCGCCGGATCAGCTGGTCGCCGTCGGCGTCGTAGAGGCACGAAGTCCCCTCCGGCTCCCCGGCCTTGGCGACCGACGCGAGTTTTTCCTCGCTGCCCCAGATCAGGGACGTGGTGCCGGTGGTGACCCCTGGGGCGGAGTGGTGTCGGTGCGGTCGACGCCGGGGTAGGCCGTCACCGTCGCCCACTGCTGCTGCCCGTAGGAGACGAACGACGCCGACCAGGTCTGGCGCTTCTGACGGGCGGCCTCCCGCGACCGGGGCCCAGGGGCCGCCCGTGAGCGGGCCCGCCACCTGAGCGGCGCCTTCCGCACGACAGTTGCGGAGGGCGCCGCTCGTCTCCTCGGGCCCCTCCGCGCCCGCGCCGCTCAGCCCGCGGCCTTTCCCGCCGCCTGCGGCCGCGGCTGTGCGGCCTCCGCCCGGCCCAGCTCCGCCAGCCGCCGCAGGCTGGCCCGGCGCTGGAGGGCGCCGAGGCCGACGGTCGCCGCGCCGAGCCCCAGCCAGCCGGCCGGCCCGGCCGCCATCACCACCCCGGTCAGCAGCAGCGGGCCCGCCGCCTTCTGCACCGACTGGGACATCCCGGCGACCCCCAGGTACGAGGCCCGGGCGCCCGGCGGTGCCAGCACGACCGCCAGTTCCCAGGAACTCACCGAGCGCAGCAGCTCCGCCAGGGTGACCAGCATCGCCGCGGCCAGCAGCAGCACCGAGGCCGGCCACGGCCCGGCGCCGGTGGCGAGCACCACCAGCACGCAGCTCGCCAGCACCGCCACCCCGTACCAGCGCACCGCCGCGGCCGCTCCGCGCGGGCCGTCCGCCCAGGCCGAGACGCGCAGTTGCAGCAGCACCACGAGCACCGTGTTGAGCACCAGGACGACCGGGACGACGGCGTGCGGCGCGCCGGTGTGGTGGACCAGCCAGAGCGGCAGACCGACGTTGAGGATCGAGTCGTCCAGGTTCAGCGGCATGTCCAGCAGGACGAAGCGCAGGTAGCCACGGTCGCGCCAGGGGCTCGGCGCCGCCGACGGCTCCCCGCCGCCCGCGCCGGGCCGCGCCCCGGACCTCGCGGCGACCAGGCCGTGCCCGGACGGCTCCCGGGTGCGCCAGACCAGGACGGCGGCCAGCACGAAGGACAGCCCGTTGGCCAGGATCAGCGCCCGGTAGGCGGCCGTGGTCCCGGCCGCCAGCCCGATCGCGGCGATGCCGGCGCCGAGTGCGTACCCGGCGTTGGCGACGCTGCGGAACAGCGCCTGGTAGGTGGCCCGCCGCTCGCCCGCCACCCGGGTCGCGAACAGCATCTCCAGCGTCTTGGCCGCCCGCTCGGCCAGGCAGATCAGGGCCACGACGGGCAGCAGCGCCGCGAAGTCGCCGACCACCAGCAGCAGCACCATCGCGCCCAGCCGCAGCAGGTGGCAGCCGATCAGCAGCCATCGCACCGGAACCCGTTCGGCCGCCCGCCCGGCCAGCGGGGAGCCGGCGACCCCCGCCACCGCGCCCACCCCGAGCAGCAGCCCCAGCTGCCGCGCGTCCATCCCGCAGACGTAGGTGAAGTACAGCACCGAGGCGGCGGCCCACAGCCCCGTCCCGGTCCGGTCGACGCACTGCGCCAGCAGCATGATCCGCGCGTCCCGCCCGCCCGGGGGCCGCCGCAGCTGCGCCATCAGTCCGTTCTCCCGCATGGCAGGCCCCCCGTCGCTTCAGTCGTGCGCGTCGCACCCTCGACATCAATCTCGACATCAAGATACTTCATATCAAGAGACTTACGGAACCCTCGCACCATCGGCAGCACCGCCGGCCCGCCCCCAGGCGCCTTCCTCGGCTCCTCGGCTGCGCCCGGATCGGCCACCGCCCCGCGACCCTCGACGCACGGCGGGCGGTGCGCCACACTCTCCCCAGCAGCACCCGCGCTCCCAACGCACCCGCGCTCCCAACGCACCGGCACGACGCCACGACGCCACGACCACCGCACTACGGAGAGCCCACACGGTGACCACTCGCCAACTGCTGGAGATCGCCCTCTCGTCCGGCCGCTCCGGGACCGGACCGGCCACCTGGGGCCAACGGGCCATCTGGGACGCCGTGCGACAGCTGCCGCCGGCCGACGCGCCGCGCTACAACATCGCCACCGCGGCGCCGCTGGACCCCGGACTGCCGCTGCCCGTGCTGCTCACCGCCCTGGAGCAGCTGCTGCACCTGCACGACTCGCTGCACACCCGGCTGCTCCCGGACGAGGACGGCGGCCTGCGCCAAGTCGTCGACCCCGACGGCGCCCTGGGCGTCCACCTGCTGCCCGCCACGGCGCACGAGGACCCGGCGGAGCTCGGCGCCCGGCTGCACGGGGAACTGGCGGCCCAGTCCTTCGACACCGCCGAGCAGTGGCCCGTCCGAGTCGGCGCCGTGACGACCCCCGACGGCCTCGTCCGGCACATCAGCCTGGTGCTCTCGCACACCGCGGTGGACGGCTCCGGGATGAGCCGTCTGGTCGCCGACCTCTCCGCCCTCTGCCTCGGCAGCTCCCCCGAGCAGCTGGCCGGCGCCCGCATCCCGGCCCGACAACCGCTGGAAGAGGCCGAGTTCCAGACCTCCGAGCGGGGCCTGCGACGCGACGCGGCGGCCCGGCAGCAGTTCGTTCGCAAGCTCCGGCTGGGCCCGCCCCGGCTCTTCCCGCCGGTGGCCGAACCACCCGGCACCGAGCCGCCCGCCGTGGAACCGTCCGACACGGAGCGACCCGACGCCGAGCCGCCCGCCCGGTTCCCGAACGCGGTGCTCCGCTCCCCCGCCCTGCCCCGCGCCCTGGAGCGGGTGGCGGCCACCCACCGGGTCAGCACCGGCTCGGTCCTGCTCGCCGCGACGGCCACGATGACCGCCCGGCTCTCCGGCTCGGCCGAGGCCGTGCTGAACGTCGTGGTCAACAACCGCTTCCTGCCCGAGCTGGCCAACGCGGTGAGCGTGGTCGCGGGCGACGGACTGTTCCACCTCGCCGACGCCACCGCCGAGTTCGGTGACGTCGTGCGCCGCACCCACGCCGCCGCGATCGGCACCTACCGCCACGCGTACTACGACAAGTCGGCCCTGGCTGCGGAGGTCGCCCGGCTGACCGCCGAGGGCGTCCCGCTCGCCGACCGCTCCTGCGTCTTCAACGACACCCGGGAGCTGCTCCCGGCCGCGGCCGACCCCGGCAGCGACGGGACCACCCTCACCTGGCCGGTGGAGTTCGAGCCGCGCCCGGGCCTGACCTACGCCCTGGACGCGCTCCAGTCCGCGCAGGCGCTGAGCCTGGCCATGACGGCCGATCCGGCCGTGCTCCCGCGCGCGGCGATGGAGCGCTTCCTCTACGGCGTCGAGGAGCTGATCCTCACGGAGGCCGGGGCGGGGCGAGCGCCGGCCTGATCACCCCCGGTGGGCACCCGGCCGCACCGCCCGGACACACGACCGGTTCGCACCGCCCGTGCGCACGACCGGTTCGCACCGCCCGGCCGCACGACCGGCCGCCCGGCGGCGCCCCACCCCAGCCCGAGCTGACGCTCGGTACCCCCGCCCTGACCGACTGTCAGTGGCACCCGCTATGGTCGGCCCCGAACGATCCCGCACCAACCTCACCGCCGTCACCAGGAGGCACCATGACGACACCGGGCACCGCCCCGCTCACCACCGCCGACCTCGTGGAGGGCTGGCGCCGCGTGGGCGTCCGCGACGGCATGGCGCTGATCGTGCACTCCTCGCTCTCCAGCCTCGGCCGGGTCGAGGGCGGCGCGGCGGCGGTGGTGGCCAGCCTGCGCGAGGCGGTCGGCCCGGAGGGCACCGTCGCCGTGCCCGCCTTCACCTCCGACACGGTCCGCGACCCGGCCCCCGGGCACAGCGGCCCGCCCAACGCCGACATAGCCGAGCGGCGGGCCGCCGTCCCGCTGTTCCATCCCGAACTCCCCTCCACCACGGGCGCGGTGGCGGAGGCGCTGCGGGCCCTGCCGGAGAGCCACCGCAGCTCCCACCCCCAGGTCTCGGTCGCCGCGGTCGGCGCGCACGCCCGGGAGGTCACCGCCCGCCGCTCGCTCGGCTTCGCCGTCGGCCGGGAGTCGCCGTTCGGCGCGCTGCACGACCTCGGCGGGTACGTGCTGCTGGTCGGTGTCGGGCACAACCGCAACACCTTCCTGCACTACGCCGAGACGTTCGCCCCCAACCGCCGGCTCAAGCTCCGCCGCTTCCCGATGGCGATCCAGGGCGAGCGGGTCTGGATCGAGGCGCCGGACGTGGCGGACGACAACGACACCCACTTCCCGGTGGTGGGGCGGGAGTTCGAGGAGCGGGCGGGCATCCGGGAGGTCCTGGTCGGCAACGCGCCCTGCCGGCTGGTCCCGGTCCGCGACCTCATACCCTTCGCCGTCCGCCGCCTCACCGAACTGCTGGCGGCGGACGGCCCGGGAGTGGCATAGCCCCGGGCCGGCGGTTCCCGCGCGTGCGGGAACCGCCGACCGGACGGTCCGTGCCGTCAGTTACGCGCTTCGTGCTCCTCGTTGCTCTCCTGGATCTTCTTCCAGGACTTCGGCTCCACCGGCACCTGCCCCTGCGCCCCGTCCGCGCCGAGCGCCGGCGCGGCCGAGGCCGGGGCGCCCTTCGGCACCGGTCCGACGGCCGGCTTGCCGGGGGTGAACAGCCAGGTGTTCAGCACGTCCCCGAGCTTCTGGCCCGAGACCTTCTCCGCGTACGCCTGGAACTCCGGAATGGTGGCGTTCCCGTAGCGGCGCTCGGTCGGCCAGCCCTTGAGGATCCGGAAGAACTTCTCGTCCCCGACGGCATGGCGCAGCGCCTGGATGGCCATCGCGCCCCGGTAGTACACCGCGCTGGAGAACTGGTTCTCCTCACCCGGGTCGCCCGGCTTGACGCTCCAGAACGGGTCGCTCGCCGGGCGGGAGGCGTAGATGTAGTCGACCAGTTCCTGGACGGTGCCCTCGTTCTCGTGCTCGGACCAGAGGAACTGGGCGTACGTGGCGAAGCCCTCGTTCAGCCAGATGTCGCTCCAGCGCGAGAGCGAGACGCTGTCCCCGTACCACTGGTGGGCCAGTTCGTGGGCGACCACCGAGGTGTTGGAGCCGTCGGCGAACATCCCGGGGCTGTAGCGGACCCGGGTCTGGTTCTCCAGGGCGCCACCGCTGGTCACGTTGGGCACGTAGCCGCCGACGGAGCTGAACGGGTACTGGCCGAAGTAGCCGCTCAGCCAGTCCACCACCTCACCGGTGCGCTCGACGCTCGCCCGCGCCGCGCCCGCTTCCTCGCCGAGGTCCTTGCTGTAGGCGTTGTAGACCGGCACCCCGCTCGCCGTGGTGCCCTGGGTGACGTCGAACCTGCCGATCGCCAGGGTCGCCAGGTACGTCGCCTGCGGCTTGTTCTCGCGCCAGTTGTACCGGGTCCAGCCCGCCTGTGAACTGGTGCCGGTCAGCACGCCGTTGCTGATCACCTGGTTGCCGTCCGGCACCAGCACCGAGACGTCGTAGGTCGCCTTGTCGCTCGGGTGGTCGTTGCTCGGGAACCACCACCCGGCCGCCACGGGCTCGCTGGACGCCACCCCGCCGTCCGGGGTGCGGCGCCAGGCGGTGAAGCCGCCGTACCGCGTCACCGTGGACGGCACGTCCTTGTACCGCACCACGACGGTGGCCTGGGAGCCCTTGGCGAGCGGCCGGGCGGGGGTGATCTCCAGCTCCTGGTCGCCGCTGGTGGCGAACTTCGCGACCCGCCCGTTGACCAGGACCTCGGAGACCTTCAGGTTGAAGTCCAGGTTGAACCGGGAGAGGTTCTGGGTGGCGGTGGCCAGGATGGTGGTGGTGCCTTCGAGCTCGTCGGTGGCGGGCTGGTACTTCAGCCGGATGTCGTAGTGCGACACCTTGTAGCCGCCGTTGCCGAGGGTCGGGTAGTACGGGTCCCCGAGGCCGTCCGCACCGGGCTGGAAGCCGGTCGCCGAGGCGGGGACGGCCAGGAACAGGCTCAGGGCACCGGCAGCGGAGACGATCAGCCTCTTGCGCACATGGTCCTCCAGGGATCACCAGAGTGGTCGGGTTGGATCGATCCTTGCCCCGAAGTCCCCCACCCACCTTCCGTTTGTAGGACTTTCATGAAAAGAAACGAGCCGAAATGACGGCTCCACGGCGATGCCGCCGCGCCGCGAAGCCGCCACTTCGGACGTCACGACGCTCCGTCAGCTGTGCGCCTCGTGCACGGAGTTGGTCGCCTGGATCTTCTGCCAGGACTTCGGCTCGGCCGCCGGCTTCGCCTGCGTCTGGTCCGCACCCGCCGCCAGCGCCGCCGGGGTGCCCTTCGGCACCGGTCCGACGGCGGGCTTGCCGGGGGTGAACAGCCAGGTGTTCAGCACGTCCCCGAGCTTCTGACCCGAGACCTTCTCGGCGTACGCCTGGAACTCCGGAATGGTGGCGTTCCCGTAGCGGCGCTCGGTCGGCCAGCCCTTGAGGATCCGGAAGAACTTCTCGTCCCCGACGGCGTTGCGCAGCGCCTGGACGGCGACGGCCCCCCGGTCGTACACGGCGCTCGAGAACTGGTCGTCCGGGCCCGGGTCGCCCGGCTTGACGCTCCAGAACGGGTCGTCGGCCGGGTGCGAGGCGTAGACGTAGTCGGCCAGCTCCTGCGCGGTGCCCTCGTTCTCGTGCTCGGACCAGAGGTACTGCGAGTACCGGGCGAAGCCCTCGTTCAGCCAGATGTCGCTCCAGCGCGAGAGCGAGACGCTGTCCCCGTACCACTGGTGGGCCAGCTCGTGCACGACCACCGAGGTGTTGGCGCCCCTGGCGAACTGCCGGGGGCTGTAGAAGACCCGGGTCTGGGTCTCCAGGGCGTACCCGGTCGTCACGTTGGGCACGTAGCCGCCGACCGAGCTGAAGGGGTACTGGCCGAAGTAGCCGCTCAGCCAGTCCACCAGCTCGCCGGTGCGCTCGACGCTCGCCCGGGCCGCGTCCGCGTTGTCACCGAGGTCCTTGCTGTAGGCGTTGTAGACCGGCAGCCCGCTCGGCGTGGTGTCCCGGGTGATGTCGAACTTGCCGACCGCCAGCGTGGCCAGGTACGTCGCCTGGGGCTTGTTCTCGCGCCAGCTGTAGCGGGTCCAGCCGGCCTGGGAGGAGGTGCCGGTCAGCACGCCGTTGCTGATCACCTGGTTGCCGTCCGGCACCAGCACGGAGACGTCGAAGGTCGCCTTGTCGCTCGGGTGGTCGTTGCTCGGGAACCACCACCAGGCCGCCTCGGGCTCGTTGGCGGCCACGGCGCCGTCCGGGGTGCGGTGCCAGCTGGTGAAGCCGTACTTCTTCACGGTGGACGGCACGCCCTTGTACCGCACCACGACCGTGGCCTGGGAGCCCTTGGCGAGCGGCCTGGCGGGGGTGATCTCCAGCTCCTGCTCCCCGCTGGTGGCGAACTTCGCGACCCGCCCGTTGACCAGGACCTCGGAGACGTTCAGCGCGAAGTCAAGGTTGAAGCGGGAGAGGTCCTGGGTGGCGGTGGCCAGGATGGTGGTGGTGCCTTCGAGCTCGTCGGTGGCGGGCTGGTACTTCAGCCGGATGTCGTAGTGCGAGACGTCGTAGCCGCCGTTGCCGTAGGTCGGGTAGTAGGAGTCGCCCACCCCGGCCGCACCGGGCTGGAAGTCGGATGCCGAGGCGGGGACGGCCAGGAACAGGCTCAGGGCACTGGCAGCAGAGACGATCAGCCTCTTGCGCACGTGGTCCTCCAGGGATCACCGGAACGATTGGATTGAATCGATCCTTGTCCCGGAAGGCCTCGCTCCACTCCCCGATTGTGAGATGTTCATGAAAAGAAACGCGCCGACATCACACCGTCGCACTCACCCGGGCCGCGCTCACACCGTCGCGCCCATGCCGCCGCGCTCCTGCCGTCGCACTCACGCCCCGAGCGCCACCGGCGCCCGCACCAGCGAGCCGTACTCCGTCCACGAGCCGTCGTAGTTCTTCACGTGCGGGTACCCGAGCAGTTCGGTGAGCGCGAACCAAGTGTGCGCGGACCGCTCGCCGATCCGGCAGTACGCGATCACCTCGCGCTCCGACTCCACGCCCTTCCCCCCGTACAGCGCCCTCAGCTCCTCGGCCGACCGGAACGACCCGTCGTCGTTGGCCGCCTGTGACCAGGGGACGTTGACCGCGCCGGGGATGTGCCCGGGCACCTGCGCCTGCTCCTGCGGCAGGTGCGGCGGCGCGATCAGCTCGCCCCGGAACTCGGCCGGCGAACGGACGTCCACCAGCACCGCGTCCGCCCCGGGCTTGGCGAACACCTCGGCCTTGGCCAGGACCTCGTCCCGCATCGCCCGCAGCTCCGGCCACTCGGGCCCGCTCAGCCGGTAGTCGGTGTGCTGGTAGTCCATCACCTCGTGGGTGAGCTCCCGCCCCTCCAGCTCCCACTTCTTGCGCCCGCCGTCCAGCAGCCGCACGGGCCCGAAGCCGCGCAGCCGCAACAGCCAGTAGGCGTAGGCGGCGAACCAGTTGTTGTTGCCGCCGTACAGCACCACGGTGGTGTCGTCCTCGACCCCGGCCGCCCGCAGCAGGTGCTGGACGCCGTCCCGGTCGATGTAGTCCCGGCCGACCTGGCTGTGCAGGTCCGTGGTCCAGTTCCAGCCGACCGCGCCGGGAATGTGGTCCCGGTCGTAGGCCTCGGTGTCCTCGTCCACCTCGACGACCCGGATCGTCCCGTCGTCCAGGTGGTGGGCCAGCCACTCGGTCCGGACCAATGCCTCGGGGTGCGCGTAGCCGTTGCCGGTCATCCCAGGCCCTCCTTCGCTCTGCCCAGGGCTGCGGCGCCCGACCACGGGCACTGCGGGCCGCACGACCACGGCAGGACGTACGGGCACGGCGGGGCGCCGGCGACCGGGCCGGACAGTACGAACCTACGCCGACCGTCCGGCCCGGTCCACCCCTCACCCCCCGGCGCTCAGGAGAAGACCACCGAGCGCAGCTTCAGCCGGTCGCTCGCCTTCTTTCCGGGGTTCAGGACGTAGTACTCACCGTCGCAGTCGAAGTCCAGGAAGACCGTGGCCGTGGACCGGGTGATGTTCTCCGGCGCGAACGCCGGCTCCTGCGCCGTGGCCTCCGGGATGTCGATGCACCGGCCGCTCGGCGGGTTGAAGAGCCCGCTCGTGGAGCCGAAACCGTACTTGTAGCGGAACTCGCCCTCGGCGGCGTGCGCCGAGAACGGAACGGCGAGGACGAGGGCGAGGGCGCTGGCGGCGGCGAGCACGGCGTTGCGGAGACGCATGAGTGAGGGCCTTTCAGGTGGTACTCGGCGGTACCCGGTTCATTGGTGCGAGAACACCCTAGAGCCCTCAAAAACGCAGAAACGGTTCTCTCAATCCACCCTTTTGGGTGGTTTAAACCTCAAAGCCGCTACCCTCCGTCGCCGGATGATCCACTCGGATCGCTCAGTTCGGCGGGGCCGTGAAGGAGTACCCCGAGTCGATCAGCACCGGCAGGTAGGCCTTCAGCGCCGCCACCGTCTGCGACCGGTCCCCGCCGCCGTCGTGGTTGAGCACGATCGACCCGGGGCGGACGTTCTTGAGGACGCGGTCGATGATCGCCGAGGTCCCCGGCCGGGCCCAGTCCCGCGGGTCCACCGACCAGGCCATGTTCCGCATCCCGAGGTCGGCGGCGATCCTGAGGGAGGCCGCGGACCAGTCCCCGCCCGGCGCCCGGAACCAGGTGGGCTGCCGGCCGGTGGTCCGCTGCAACAGGTCCGAGGTGCGCTCCAGCTCGTCCCTCACCTTGGCCTCGGACAGGTGCCGCAGCTCCGGGTGGGTCCAGGTGTGGTTGGCGATGTGGTGGCCGCGGTCCGCGATCTCCCGCACCAGGGCGGGGTGCTCCACCGCGTTCTCGCCGATCAGGAAGAACGTCGCCCTGATCCCGTACTGCTCGAACAGCGCCAGCACGGTCGGCGTGTACCGGGGGTCCGGGCCGTCGTCGATGGTGAGCGCCACGACCCGCTGCGCCGGGTCCAGGTCGTACACCGGCTTGGCCTCCGCATCGGTGAGCACCCGGCGCACGGGCACCGCGTCCGCCGGGGCGGTGGGGGACGCGGACGGCGGCACCGGCGAGGGCACGGTGGACGGCGTGCCCGCCGGAGTACCCGGCGAGGGCGCGGCCGGGGCGGAGTCCGGGACGCCCGGCGCTCCCCCGGGCCCGTCCGGAGCGGACGGAGCGGACGGAGCGGCGGCATCGGTCGCGCCCGGTTCGCCACCCTCCCCGCCACTCCAGGGACTCCGGCATCCGGCGGCCATCCCCAGAAGGGACATTCCGGCCGCAACCAGCAGCAATCTTCGCGAAGTAATCTGACGATCTGACAGCATTCTGGATGCTTCCCCCGGCCGCCACCGCCCCTCCCCGTGGGCAACTCCGACGGACCCGATCACCACTCCGACGGCCCAAGGACACCGCCCGCACACCTCGCGTCCCGGGTTCTTCCACCGATCTTCCCCGACCGGACGCTCCACCTCCCGTCCGGACCGCTACGCTGTGCCTTCCCCAGTGTGATGATCTGCCATCAGAGTCAGAGGACGTGGCCATGACGACGAGTCAGGACTCCCCCCGCCCGCGCCCGCAGGACGACGCCGCCGAGCTCAGCCAGTGGGAGCGCTTCGGTGTCGACACCACCGCCCCGCACTCTGCGCGCGTGTACGACTACTGGCTGGGCGGGAAGACCAACTTCCCGCCCGACCGCGCCATGGGACAGGCCATCGAGCAGGCCGTGCCGAGCGTCAAGGAGATGGCCAAGGCCAACCGGGCCTTCCAGGGCCGGGCCGTCCGCTACCTGGCCCAGGAGCACGGCATCCGCCAGTTCCTCGACCTCGGCACCGGCATCCCGACCTCGCCGAACACCCACGAGATCGCCGAGGCCGTCAGCCCCGGGACCCGGGTGGTCTACGTCGACAACGACCCGATCGTGCTCGCCCACGCCCGCGCGCTGATGGTCTCCAGCCCGGCCAGCCGCACCACCTACATCCACGCCGACCTGCGCAAGCCCGAGGAGCTGTTCGCCGACCCGGCGCTCACCGCCACCCTCGACCTCACCCAGCCGGTCGGCCTGCTGATGATCGCCGTGCTGATGCTGATCGCCGACGCGGACGACCCCTGGGCGCGGGTCGCCGCACTGCGCGACGCCCTGCCGGCCGGCAGCTGCCTCGCGCTGACCACGCCCACCCCGGACTTCGACCCGGAGGCCGTCGGCCAGGTCGCCGCCGCCGCCCGGGCCGGCGGGATGACCCTGGTGCCGCGCGGCTACGACGACGTGGTCCGCTTCTTCGACGGCTGGGAGCTGATCGAGCCGGGCGTCACCCCGGTGCTGGCCTGGCGCCCGGACGGCGAGCCGCCGGCCGACCCGAAGGCCGCGTACTACTGGGGCGGCGTCGCGATCAAGCGCTGACGCCGCCGGGCGGGTGGGACGGCCCGCGACCGCCGCCCCATCCCGCCCCGGAGGTCACTTCAGCAGCCGGGACAGCCGCCGGTCCGCCAGCGGCTTGCCCCCGGTCTGGCACGTCGGGCAGTACTGGAGGGAGGAGTCCGCGAAGGACACCTCCCGGATGGTGTCCCCGCACACCGGGCAGGGCTCGCCCGTGCGGCCGTGCACCCGCAGCCCGAGCTTCTTCTCCGCCTTCAGCTCCCCCGCCGCCAGTCCGCGCGAGCGCTCCACCGCCTCGCGCAGCGTGTCACCGAGCGCCTCGTACAGCCGGGCCACCTCGTCCTCGGTCAGGCTCGCGGCCACCTTGTACGGCGACATCCGGGCCGCGTGCAGCACCTCGTCCGAGTAGGCGTTGCCGACTCCGGCCAGCACGCTCTGGTCCCGCAGCACGCCCTTGATCCGCCGCCGCTCGCCGCGCAGCAGGGCGGCGAAGTCCGCCGGGGCGAAGGCCGGATCCAGCGGGTCCGGGCCGAGCCGGGCCACCCCGGGCACCTCGGCCGGGTCCCGCACCACGTAGACCGCGAGGCCCTTCTTCGATCCGGCCTCGGTGAGGTCGAAGCCGTCCGCCGCCTCGCCCTCCAGCCGCACCCGCAGCGCCAGCGGGTTCCGCGGGCTCGGCCGCGGCGGCTGCTCGGGCAGGCCGTCCTTCCAGCGCAGCCAGCCGGCCCGGGCCAGGTGGACCACCAGGTGCAGCCCCTCCGCCTCGATGTCCAGGAACTTGCCGCGCCTGGTCACCGGGCCGACCCTCCGCCCCTCCAGCGCCGTCACCGGCGGGTCGTACGTCTTCAGCGCGCTGATCGCCACCGGCTGCACCCGGGCGATCACGCGCCCGGTCAGCCGCTCGGACAGGAAGGCGCTCAGTGCCTCCACCTCGGGCAGCTCCGGCATGCGGCCAGTCTCCCGCAGTCGGCGGCCCGCCGCGCGCGCACCCGGCCCGTCCGCCTCCGCCCGCGGGGGAGCGCACCCACCCACCCCGCACCCACCCACCCCGCACCCACCGTCAACGCCCACGCGCTCACCCTCCGCGTCCCCTCTCCCCCGCGCCCACCCGCTTTTGCCCGCCCCCACCCCGAGGCGCAGGCTGGATGCGAGGAGGTGCCGCGCCGCCATGAGCACCCTTGAGGAACAGATCGACATCGCCGTCCCCGTCCTCGCCGCCTGGGAGCAGTTGCACCGGGTGCACGAGTACCCGCGGTTCGTCGACGGCGTCCGCAGCGCCCAGCCGCACGGGCGGAACCTCGCCCACCTCGGGGTGGCGATCGGCGGCGCCGAGCGCTCCGTGGACACCGAGATCACCGACCGCGGCCGGGGCCGGGTGATGGCCTGGCGGACGCTCGACTCCCTCCGGCTGCGCGGCGCCTTCGCCTTGCGGCCGCTCGACTCCCGGCACACCCGGGTGCAGATCCGGGTGGAGTACGACCCGGAGGCGGTGCACCGGGAGTTCGGCGGACCGCGCGGCTTCGCCCAGGCAGGGGCGATCGAGCGGGCGGTGCGCGAGGACCTGGACCACTTCCGGGAGCTGGTCGAGGCCCGGGTGCACGCCGCCGACGCCCACGCCACCGGCCCCGGCACCCACGCCACCGGCCCCGAGGCCCGTCCGTCAGACCCCGGCGCGCGCCCGTAAGGACCGCATAAGCCCAGCTCAGCGCGGGTGGTGAGGCTGTTCACAGCGCGCCGCCGGGCCGACCGTCCGGCTTTCAACCTGTGGCAGACTCGGAAGCCATGGACATCGGCCCGGTCACCAGGACGCTCCGCGCGGCGGTCTTCGCCGCGCTGGTCGTGCTGCTCGCCGGGCTCGGCCAGGTGCTGGTCACCGGCCGCGCGCTGCCGGTCGGCCCGATGCTGCTCACCTCGGTCGCCGTCTTCGCGGTGGCCTACGCGCCGGCCGGCCGCGAGCGCGGCTACCCGGCGATCGCCGCGGTGTTCCTGCCGCTGGAGCTGGCCGCCGGCGCGCTGTTCGGCCTCGCCCAGAGCACCTGTCCCTCCCTGCCGCCCGGTGCCGGGCACGGCCTCCAGCCGCTGCTGTGCGGTGGCGGCTCGCTCGGCGGCTTCCTGGTCGGCCACGGCGTCTCCCCGCGGGCCGGTGTGCTGCTGCTCCTGCTGCTGCACACGGTGATCGCGCTGGCCGGCGCCTACTGGCTGCGCCGTGCGGACGCCGCGCTGGGCTGCCTGACCGGTGCCGTGCGGATGCTGGGCGAGTTCCTGCACCGCCACCTGCCGGCCGCCGCCCGCTGGCTGCGGCTGCTGCTCGCGCCGCTGCCGTCCCGCCCGGTGGCGCGGGTGCCGTTCCCCCGGGCCAGCCGCGCGCTGGTCCCCGCCGAGGACGTCGTCGTCCGCCCGGCCGTCCGGCGCGGCCCGCCGGTGTTCGCCCTGGCCGCCTGAGCCGCAGCGCCGAGCCCGTAGCGCTCCCGCCCCGCTCAGCAGTCGGCTGCCTCTCCCCCTCGCACGGCCCCGAAGCGCCGTGCGCCTTCCCGTACGCCCGAGAGCACAGGACGACGACACCCATGAGCAACACCCGCAAGACCGACAAGAAGACCTCCGCCACCGAGCGCATGCGCACCGCCCGCGCCCAGGCCGAGCGCTCCGACCGGATCCGCCGCCGGGTCGTGATCGGCGGCGCCTCCGCCGCCGTGCTCGCCCTGGCGGCGGGCGTGGCCTTCGCCGTCGGCGGCTCCTCCGGCTCCGGTTCGGGCGCCGCGAACGGCCCGCTGGTCGTCCCGGCCAACGCGAGCGGCACCGACGGCACCGTGATCACCTACGGCAAGGCGGACGCCCCGCACACGCTGGAGGTCTACGAGGACTTCCGCTGCCCGTTCTGCGAGCAGCTGGAGACCACCACCGGCAAGGCGGTGCAGCAGCTCGCCGACGACGGCACGTACAAGATCGAGTACCACCTGGCGACGTTCCTGGACAACAACCTCGGCGGCAAGGGCTCGCGCACCGCGCTGGCCGCCGCCGGCGCCGCGCTGAACGAGGGCGTGGACAAGTTCAAGCAGTTCCACGACGTGCTGTACGCCAACCAGCCGGACGAGCGCAGCGACTCCTTCGGCGACGTCAACCACCTCCTGGACCTGGCCGGCCAGGTGCCGGGCCTGAAGACCGACGCCTTCGTCAAGGCCGTCCAGGACGGCACCTACGCGCCGTGGGCGGCCAAGGTCAACGCCGAGTTCAACAAGAGCGACGTCACCGGCACCCCGACCGTGAAGCTGGACGGCAAGAAGCTGGACGTCCTCACCAACGGCAAGGCCGTCTCCCCCGAGCAGTTCACCGCGATGGTCAAGCAGGTGACCGGATGACGGCCGGGGCCCCCACCGTCCGGCCCTCCTACGGCGCGGGCCGCCCGTTCGCCTGGCTGCTGCTGATCGGCGGCGCGGTCGGCCTGTTCGCCTCGGCCGTCCTCACCCTGGACAAGATCAAGCTGCTGAAGGACCCGTCCTACGTCCCCAGCTGCAACATCAACCCGATCATCAGCTGCGGCTCGATCATGCGCAGCGAGCAGGCCGAGGCCTTCGGCTTCCCCAACTCGCTGATCGGGCTGGTCGCCTTCGGGGTGGTCGTCGCGGTCGGCGCCGGGCTGCTCTCCGGCGCGGCGTACCGGCGCTGGTTCTGGCTCGGCCTCCAGGCCGGGACCGTGTTCGGCATCGGCTTCGTGACCTGGCTGATGTACCAGGCGCTGTACCGGATCGGCGCGCTCTGCCCGTACTGCATGGTGGTGTGGGCCGCGGTGATCCCGCTCTTCTGGTACACCACGCTGCACAACCTGCGCTCCGGCGTGATCCCGGTGGGCCCGCGCCTGCGGGTGGTCGTCCGGGAGGCGGCCCGCTACCACTGGGTCCTCCCGGCGCTCTGGTACGCGGTGATCGCGCTGCTGGTCCTCAACCGGTTCTGGTACTACTGGAGCACCCTGATCTGATCCCCGTCCGCCGCCCTGCCGTTCCCTCGGCGAGGGCGGCGGACCGTCCTCCCGGTGGGTGCCGTGCGCCGCAGGATCGTCCTCTTCGTGTCCCTCTCGGTCGACGGCTACTTCGAGGGCCCCGGCCACGACCTCGGCTGGAACCTCGTCGACGACGAGGTGCACACCCATTTCAACCACGTGCTCGCCCGTATGGGTGGTTTCGTCTCCGGCCGGGTGACGCACGAGCTGATGGCCTCCTACTGGCCCACCGCCGACCAGGATCCGGCCGTCGACCGCCCGACGGCCGAGTTCGCGGGCATCTGGCGCGCGATGCCGAAGACCGTCTTCTCCCGCACCCTCGACCGCGCCGACTGGAACACCACCGTCGTCCGCGAGGTCACCCCCGAGTCGGTCGCCGCGCTCACCGCCGGCCCCGGCGGCGACCTCACCCTCAGCGGGGCGAACCTGGCCGCGTCCTTCCTCGCCCAGGACCTGGTCGACGAGTTCCGCTTCTACGTCCACCCCGTCGTCCTGGGCCGCGGCACCCTCTTCTTCCGCCCGACCGACAGCCCCACCCCGCTCGCGCTGAAGGACACCCACCGCTTCACCAACGGCGTCACCCTGCTCCACTACGAGCGCGGCGGCCCGTCACCCCTGGACGGGTGACGAGCCGCGGTGCCGGGCGGGCCGGTCAGAAGACGTAGGCCTCGACCTCGGCGAGGAGTTCGGCACGGCGCCGCTCGTCGATGAACGAGGCCCGGAAGGAGTTGGCGGCCAGCAGGCGCAGCGTCTCCTGGTCGAGCGAGAGGGCCTCGCGGACGGCGCGGAAGTTGTCCTCCACGTAGCCGCCGAAGTACGCCGGGTCGTCGGAGTTGACGGTGACCAGCAGGCCTGCCTCCAGCATCTCGTCCAGCGGGTGGTCGGCGATCGTGTCGATGCAGCGCAGCCGGACGTTGGAGAGCGGGCAGAGGGTCAGCGGGATCTGCTCGCGGACCAGGCGGGCGACCAGCTCGCCGTCCTCCAGGCAGCGCAGCCCGTGGTCGATCCGCTCGACGCCGAGGACGTCCAGCGCCTCGGTGATGTACGAGGCCGGGCCCTCCTCGCCCGCGTGGGCGACCCGGCGCAGCCCGGCCTCGGCGGCCCGGCGGTAGACCTCGCGGAACTTCACCGGCGGGTGGCCGACCTCGGCGGAGTCCAGGCCGATGCCCGCGATCCGGTCGAAGTACGGGCGGGCGGCCTCGAAGGTCTCCAGCGCGGACTCGGCGGACTCGTCCCGCAGGAAGCACATGATCAGCTGGGTGCTGATGCCGTAGCGCTCCTCGCTGCGCTCCAGCGCCCGGGTCAGCCCGTCGACCACCACGCCCAGCGGCACCCCGCGCGCGGTGTGCGCCTGCGGGTCGAAGAAGATCTCCGCGTGCCGCACGCCCTGCTCGGCGGCCCGGGCCAGGTAGGCGTCGGCGAGGTCGGCGTAGTCGTCCTCGGTGCGCAGCACGGCCATCAGCGCGTAGTAGAGGTCCAGGAAGGACTGGAGGTCGCTGAAGGAGTAGGCCTCGCGCAGCGCCTCGGTGTCGGCGTACGGCAGCCGGACGCCGTTGCGGGCGGCGAGCTCGAAGGCGAGTTCGGGCTCCAGGGTGCCTTCGATGTGCAGGTGGAGTTCGGCCTTGGGAAGCGGCATGTGCGATCTGTGTCCGAGCAGTAGGCGTGGACCCGAAGGTCATGGAAGGAATCATCCTATGAGCTGCCCGATTTGGGGGCGGTAGGCAGCTCCCGGAGGGTGCGCAGCGGCGAGAGCAGCGGCACCGCTCCGGCCAGGACGAGCAGGCCCGCCATCACCCACATGGTGGCACGCAACCCGACGGCCTCGCCCAGCCACCCACCGGCCAGGGCGCCGAGCGGAATGGTGGCGTAGCCGGCGAACATCGCGCCGGTCGCCACCCGGACCAGCAGCTCGGGGGCGAACGGGTGCAGCGGCGGCGGTCGGGCGGCACCCTGTAGGAGGGGACTTCCGCCGAGGAGGCACCGAGATGCGGCACGCCGAAGACCCGCACATCCGGCCCGCGGGCATCTCCGCGCACGCCCTGGGCAACGACACGCTCCTGCACGAGCTGGAGCAGCTGCACCGCACGCGCCACGAGACCTTCCTGTACGGCTCGGAGGAGGCGCTGAAACGCCACACGCTGCGCACCGGGGAGCTGGAGGCCGAGTACCTGCACCGCTTCCCCAACCGGCAGGTCACCGCCGCCCGGACGAGGGCCGGGGCCCGGGCCCGGGAGGCGGCGGCCCGGGTGGAGTCGCTGCCGGAGTAGCCCGGGCGGCCGACCCGACCGCACGCGCGACCGCGCGCCCGACGACGGGACACGCCGGGCGCGCGGTGGTGTGCCCGGAGCCGGGCCGTCGGGGAGGGTGGAAGGACAGACGCACGGACCCTCGAACCCCTCCAGGGAGCCCCGCATGCCCATCGCCAGCGTCAACCCCGCGACCGGCGAGACCCTCCAGACCTTCGAACCCCTCGACGCGGCCGGCATCGAGCGGCGGCTGGCCCGCGCCGAGGCCTCCTTCCAGAGCTGGCGCGGCACCTCCTTCTCCGCCCGCGCCGCCCTGATGCACCGCGCCGCCGACCTGCTGGACCAGGGCCAGGAGACGGTCGCCCGCACCATGACCGAGGAGATGGGCAAGCCGCTCTCCGCCGCCCGCGCCGAGGCCGCCAAGTGCGCGAAGGCGATGCGCTGGTACGCGGACAACGCGGAGGCGCTGCTCGCCGACGAGCACCCGGCCGACGGCGACGTCGCCGACTCCGGCGCCGCCCGCGCCTATGTCCGCTACCGACCCATCGGCCCGGTTTTGGCCGTCATGCCCTGGAATTTCCCCTTCTGGCAAGTCGTCCGGTTCGCCGCGCCGGCCCTGATGGCGGGCAACGTCGGGCTGCTCAAGCACGCCTCCAACGTCCCGCGCACCGCGCTGGCGCTGGAGGACCTGTTCCAGCGGGCGGGCTTCCCGGAGGGCTGCTTCCAGACCCTCTTGATCGGCTCGGGCGCGGTCGAGGACGTGATCCGCGACCGCCGGGTCGCCGCCGTCACCCTCACCGGCAGCGAGCCGGCCGGGCGGGCGGTCGCCGCCACCGCCGCGGACGAGGTGAAGAAGGCCGTCCTGGAACTCGGCGGCAGCGACCCGTTCGTCGTCCTGCCGAGCGCCGACCTGGACGCCGCGGTGCGCACCGCCGTCCGGGCCCGGGTGCAGAACAACGGCCAGTCCTGCATCGCCGCCAAGCGCTTCATCGTGCACACCGACGTGTACGACCGCTTCACCGCCGCCTTCACCGAGGCCATGCGCGCGCTGCGGGTCGGAGACCCGATGGACGAGGACACCGACGTCGGCCCGCTGGCCAGCCGCCAGGGCCGGGACGACCTGGAGGAACTGGTCGAGGACGCCCGCACCCGCGGCGCCCGGGTGGAGTGCGGCGGCGGGCGGCCGACCGGCTGGGACACCGGCTGGTTCTTCGAGCCGACGGTGCTGACCGGCATCACCCCGGCCATGCGGATCCACCAGGAGGAGACCTTCGGCCCGGTCGCCACCGTCTACCGGGTGGCCGACCTGGACGAGGCGGTGGCGGTCGCCAACGACACCCCGTTCGGGCTCAGCGCCAACGTCTGGACCACCGACGAGGCCGAGCGGGAACGCTTCGTCCGGGACATCCAGGCCGGCGGGGTGTTCTTTAACGGGATGACGGCCTCCCACCCGGCGCTGCCCTTCGGCGGCGTCAAGCGCTCCGGGTTCGGGCGGGAGCTGTCCGGGCACGGGATCCGGGAGTTCTGCAACGTCACCACGGTGTGGATCGGCTGAGCCCTCCCGGCCCCGCCCACCCCGGCCGGGTCAGGACACCACCCGGTGCCTGCCCGGTCCGGGGGTCATCCAGCGGGCGACCACCCCGCCCAGGGCGACCAGCGTCAGACCCCAGAAGATCGCCATCGGCACCAGCACCGGCAGCAGGCTCACCTGGACGGCGACCATGCAGAGGCCGATCGACAGCGCGACCATGAACGTCACCACGGTGGGGCTGAGGCTGAGCAGCCAGTGCCAGGCGAGGTGGCCGAAGCCCCGGCTCCTGCGGGCTCCGGGGCGGGCCCCGGGCTTCGCTCCGGTTCCGGTTCCGGTTCCGGCTTCGGTCCGGGCCGCGGCCTCGGCCTCGGCTTCGGTCCGGGCGTCGAGTTCCTTGTAGGTCAGCAGGTCCATCGGGATCGCCTCCAATGCTGGACGGCTGGACGTTCGCGGGAAGCCTGACCCGGAGGGGGTCAGGACGCCTTGCGGGGGGCCGCGGACTTCCGGGTGGTGGTCTTCTTCGCCGCCGAGCCCTTCGCTGCCGAGTCCTTGGCGGCGGTCTTCGAGTCGCTCTTGGAGGCCGCCGTCTTCGAAGCCGTCTTCGAGGCGGACTTGGAGGCGGATTTCCCGGCGGCCGGCGCGCTCTTCCTCGCCGGGGCCCGCTTGCCCGCCGAAGGACCCGGCGAAGGCTCCTCCTCGGCCCCGGCACCCCGCCCGCCCTTGGCCTGCTTGAGGCTGCTGCGCAGCGCCTCCATCAGGTCGATCACGTTGTCCGGCGCCTCGCCCGGCTCCTCCTCGTGCGGCACCTCGACGCCCTCCAGGCGGGCGGTGATCACCTGCTGGAGCGCCTGCTGGTAGTCGTCGTGCAGCTGGGAGAGGTCGAAGTCCTCGGAGAGGGTGTCCATCAGCGACCGCGCCATCTTGAGCTCCTGCGGCCGGACGGTGACGTCCCCCTCGGGCCCGATGCCGGCCGACGGGCGGACCTCGTCGGGCCAGATGCAGGTCTGGAGCACCAGGGTGTTGTCGTGCACCCGCAGCACCGCGGGCGACTCCCGGGTGCGCAGCGCGATCTTGGTGACGGCGATCTGCCCGGACTGGGTGAGCGCGTCGCGCAGCAGCGCGTACGGCTTGGCGGCGGCCTGGTCGGCGACGCCGACGTAGTAGGCCTTGGAGAACATCAGCGGGTCGATCTCGCCCTCGTCCACGAAGGCCAGCACGTCGATGACCTTCTTGCTGGGCAGCGGCAGGTCGGCGAGGTCCTCGTCGGAGAGCGTGACGGTCCGCCCGTCGGGGGACTCGTACCCCTTGGCGATCTCCGCGTACGGGACCTCCTTCTCCTCCCGCTCGCAGTACCGCTTCATCCGCACCCGGCCGCCGTCCTTCGCGTGCACCTGGTGCAGCGGGACGTCGTGCTCCTGGGTCGCGGAGTACAGGTGGACGGGGATGCTGACCAGCCCGAAGCTGATCGTCCCCTTCCAGGTGGTCTGCATGGGGTCGCTCCTACGGCATCCCCCCGGGAGTCCCACTGTGCCCGGATTTGCGCGGATCGGCCACACCGCGCCGACAATGGGCCGAGGAGGTCGATGCGGATGACCGCCCGCGGCCGGGAGGACCGGCAGGACCGTGACCAGGCGCCGCCGCCGGAGCGGTACGGCTACCTGGTGACGTACGCGGTGCGGGGCGAGCCCGGCGTCCGGCGCGCGGAGGTGACCGTGGTGCCCGGATACTCACAGGAGGAGGACATCCCCCGGATCCTGGCCGCCCGGCTGACCGGGCGGGCCTCGGACGCGGAAGCGCTCACCGTCCTCGAACTGCGGCCGATCCGAACAGGCCGACCTGAGCACCAACAGGGCCTGGAGGCCTTATCGATCACTGACGATGCGTCAGATTTGAGGTTTCCATGCCACCTTTCCACCCACTCTGACCAGGACTTTTGTGTTCGTTCAGCGAACAGTTACCAAGACATTGTTCCGATCATCGGTGCACAGAAGTTAGGTTGCGACGCAACGCGCGGTTCAGTCCCCCACCCTCAGGCACATCGAGCCGAGGGACGTACGCCGCGCTGGAAAGGCACAGGGCACCCTTGATGAGTGCGGACACCACCAGGCCCGTGGCGGCCACGAAGGTCCCCCACCAGCCGGGACCGATCGGACACGGTGGCGACGGCCACCTGAAGGCGGGTCTCAAGAACCGCCACCTCTCGATGATCGCCATCGGCGGCGTGATCGGCGCCGGCCTCTTCGTCGGCTCCGGCGCGGGCATCGCGACCACCGGCCCGGGCATCCTGCTCTCCTACACGATGGCCGGCGTGCTGGTCGTCCTGGTGATGCGGATGCTCGGCGAGATGGCCGCGGCCGACCCGCAGAGCGGCTCCTTCTCCGCGTACGCCGACCGGGCGCTCGGCCGCTGGGCCGGGTTCACCATCGGCTGGCTGTACTGGTTCTTCTGGGTCGTGGTGCTCGCGGTCGAGGCGACGGCCGGCGCGAAGATCCTCAACGGCTGGATACCCGGCGTGCCGCAGTGGGGCTGGGCCCTGATCGTCATGGCCGTGCTGACCTCCACCAACCTCTTCTCGGTCGCCTCCTACGGCGAGTTCGAGTTCTGGTTCGCCGGCATCAAGGTCGTCGCGATCGCCGCCTTCCTGGTGATCGCCACCCTCGCCGTCTTCGGCGTGCTGCCGGGCACCCACGCGGTCGGCGCCACCAACCTCACCGGCCACGGCGGCTTCCTGCCGCACGGGGTGGGCGCGGTGTTCACCGGCATGCTCACCGTGGTCTTCGCCTTCATGGGCAGCGAGATCGTCACCCTGGCCGCCGGCGAGTCGGAGGACCCGGAGAAGGCGGTCAGCAAGGCCACCAACAGCGTCATCTGGCGCATCGGGATCTTCTACCTGGGCTCGATCCTGCTGGTGGTCACCCTGCTGCCGTGGGACTCCGCCGACGTCAAGGCGAGCCCGTACGTGGCCGTGCTGGACCACGTCGGCATCCCGCACGCGGGCCAGGTGATGGACGTGATCGTGCTGACGGCCGTGCTGTCCTGCCTCAACTCCGGGATGTACACCGCCTCCCGGATGGCCTTCTCGCTCGGCCAGCGCGGGGACGCCCCGAAGTCCTTCGCGACCGTCACCGGGCGCGGCGTGCCGCGGGTCGCGATCCTGGCCTCCGTGGTGTTCGGCTTCGTCGCCGTCTTCCTCAACTACACCTCGCCGGACACGATCTTCGCCTTCCTGCTCAACTCCTCCGGCGCCGTCGCGCTCTTCGTCTGGCTGGTGATCTGCTTCTCCCAGCTGCGGATGCGCAAGATCATCGAGCGCGAGATGCCCGAGCGCCTGACCGTCCGGATGTGGCTGTACCCGTACCTGACCTGGGCGGCCATCGGCATGATCGGCTTCGTGGTGGCGTACATGTTCACCGACGCCGGCGGGCGCAAGCAGATGTACCTGTCGCTGGTCGCAGCAGCCATCGTGCTGGCGGCCTCGGCCGTGGTGGGCCGACGGCGGCGGGCCGCGGTGGCGGCGGGCTCCTGACCCGCCCGCCCCGCGCGTGAACGCCGGGCCCGGGAGCCGATGCGGAGGCTCCCGGGCCCGGCGCCGTCGTACGTCCGGACCGAACAGGCCGGGCCCACCGGCCGGACCGGGCCGACCGGCCGGACCGGACCCACCGACCGCGCCGGGCTGACCGGACCCACCGGCCGGACCGACCCGTCCGGCACCTCCCCGCGCCGTTTGACCGGGGCAGGACAAGGGGGATACCAGGGCAGCGGCGCTCCCCCACGAGCGCCCCCACACCCGCCCCGGGAGACCTCGTGCCGCCCTTACCCACCCCCACCCCTCCCCCGCCGCCCCCGCCCCGCACGGCACCCGAGTCCGCGCGCCTGCGCTTCGGCCGCCGGCTGCGGCACTGGCGCGAGGCCCGCGGCCTCAGCCAGGCCGAGTTCGGCCGGCTGCTCGGCTACCACGACTCGCTGATCAGCCGGGTGGAGAACGCCCGCCGCTGGCCGCCGCCCGGGATGCCCGCCCGGGCCGACGAGCTCCTGCTCGCCGACGGCGAGCTGGCCGAGCTCTGGCAGGCCGTCCAGCGGGAACGCGAACGGCTCGGCGAACGCGCCGCCGCCCGGCCGCCGCTCGCCCCCGGCGCCGCCCCGCCGGACGCCGCCACCGTCGAGGTGCTCGCCCACCTGCTGGCCGTCTACCGCTCCGCCGCCGTCCGGATCGGCGCCGAGGGGCTCGCCGCCGTCCTGGAGCACCACGCCCACAGCCTGCTCGGCCGGCCGCGCTCCGCCCCGCGCGAGCGCCTCACCGCCGGCCGCTCGCTCGCCGCCCAGTACGCCGAGCTCGCCGGCTGGGCCCACTTCGAGGGCGACCGCCACGCCCGAGCGCTCAGCTGGTACGCCACCGGCCTGGAACGGGCCCGTGCCGCCGGAGACCGCGCCACCGCGGCCGCGCTGCTCACCAGGCAGAGCACCCTGTACTGGTGGCACGGCGACCCGGCCACCGCGCTCGCCCTGGCCGAGGCCGCCCGGGCCGCCGCCCCTCCGCTGCCGGGGCCGCACGCCTGGGCCGCCGTCGCCCAGGCCCACGCCCATGCGCTGGCCGGCCGGGCGCTCCAGGTGCGCCGGGCACTGGCGGACGCCCGGCGGCTGACCGAGGCCGCGCCGCGCTCCGGCGAACCGACGCCCTGGTCGGCGCGGGCCGAGCTGGTGCTGGCCGTGGCCGACGGCACCTGCCACCGGGACCTCGCCGTCCGCACCGGCCGCGCCGTCCACGCCCGCACCGCGGCGGCCCGGCTGGAGGACGCGCTGCGCCTCCTCGACCCGGCCGCCCATCCGCGCGACCACGCCCTGGTCACCGCCCGCCTCGCCGGCGTCCACGCCCTCACCGGCCGGGCCGGGGCCGCCGCCGCCCTGCTCGCCCGGCTGCCGCCGCACGCCACCGGCCGGATCGCCCGGGAGCGGCGGCGGGCCGAGGAGTGGCTGCGCCGGTGAACCTCCCGGCGCAGCGGGCGCATCCGGTCCACCGCGCGGCGACGGGGCCGGCCACCACCCTCGGGGGTGGTGGCCGGCCCTGCCGTACCGGTGCCGCCGGCGCTCAGAGGCGGGCCGCCGCCGCGGCGATGGCGGACGCGTAGGTGCTCACCTGGGTGTAGACGCCCGGGTAGCCCGGGCGGGCGCAGCCGTTGCCCCAGCTGACGATGCCGACCTGGACCCAGCGGCCCGCCGTGTCCTGGCGCACCATCGGGCCGCCGGAGTCGCCCTGGCAGGTGTCGACGCCGCCCTGGGTGACGTAGCCGGCGCAGAGCGAGCCGGCGGTGTTCAGGCCCGGGTAGGCGCGGGCGCAGGTCGCGTCGTCGACGAACGGCACGGTGGCCTTGAGCAGGTACCGCTGCTGGGCGCCGCCCTCGCGCGCCGCGCCCCAGCCCATGATGGTGAAGGTGCCGCTGTCATAGGCGGTGGAGGTGGCGATCGGCAGGGTGCTGACCAGGCTGCTGTTCACCGGCGAGGCCAGCTTGATCAACGCCCAGTCGTTCCCGTTCTCGGCGCCGGTGAAGGCAGGCGACTGGTAGACGTACGAGGAGCGGACCGTGATCGCGCTGCCGCTGTTCAGGTCGACCGCCCCGAAGGTGGCGGTGATGGTGCTGTCGGCACCGGTGCCGTCGACGCAGTGGGCCGCGGTGAGCACGATCTGCGAGGTGTAGAGCGCGCCGCCGCAGCCCATCGAGAGCCGTGCCATGAACGGGAACTCGCCCTGCGCCGCCCGGGTGCCGCCGACCACGGAGGGGGACGGCGCGGGCGAGGCGGCGGCGGGCAGCACCAGCAGGCCGACGCCGAGCACCAGACCTGACAACAGGCTGACCATTCGGCCGAGTTGACGCTTCATCGGGCTCCTCCTCGACAGGTGGGGGAGCACCGAGGGTGGCCGAGCGGGCGGCGCGGCGGGAGGGGTCGGGCCTTGCCGCCCGGAACTGGCAGGAACACGGCAATCGGGGTTCCGGGCCCGGCGCCCCCGGGTCCCGCACCCCGGCCACCCGCGAACCCGTGTCCACCCGCTCACACCGCGTCGACGCCGGGGCCGCGAGCGTGTGAGCCCGCCCACAGGGGGTTCGCCGTCCACGATCCCCGATAGTGGACGGGCACCCCGCCACTCCCGCCCCGGCCCGGTCTGGGCGCCTCAACCGGGCCGTCCACGACCGGGCTCCGCCTGAAGAGCGCAGGCCACCGGGCCCGATGCCCTCGGGTTCCACTTTCGGCGCCGCGCGTGGGCCCTGGATGGATAAAGCGGACAAATCTCAGCAAACACGCCGCCAGGCTCCGCCATGACCGTCCCGTAGCCACGACCCGGCGTAGTAGCGAACGCCTTTGCCACCCGTCCCCGGCCCTGCCAAGAATGGCCCGTCGCCGGGCAGCGCCGGCCGGCCGGCTCCACCGCGCAGCCCGTCCGCCCCGCCGCTTCCGCCGGCGCGACACGGCCGTCCAGGGCGGCCGCACGGCCCCGCTCACCCGGGGTTCCACGCGATGCCCCGCCCCGGTGCCCCACCGGCCCGGCCCCCGACGGAGAAGGAACGTCCGCTTCATGCAGCTCAGCCACGCCCGCCGCAACTCCCTGATCACCGGCGTCGCCACCCTCGTGGTCTCCGCCGCCGCCACGGCCGCCCTCGCCATCCCGCAGGTCGGCGACCCGGCCGAGGCCGCCCCCGTGGCCGCCGTCTCGCTCGACGGGCAGCCGGTCGCCGACCAGGGCCAGGACGGCACCGCCGCTGCCGAGCAGGCCGCCCAGGAGGCCCGGGCGAAGGCCGACGCGGACGCCGCCGCCCAGGCCCAGGCCGAGGCGCAGGCCCAGGCGGACGCCAAGGCCAAGGCCGACGCCGAGGCCGCGGCCTCCCGCTCGCAGGAGCGCCAGAACCTGAACAGCGCGCCGGCCACCTACTCCGGCACCCCGCAGCAGATCGCCGCGCAGATCGTCCCGGCCGGCCAGCTCCAGTGCTTCAGCAACATCGTGTTCCGCGAGAGCAGCTGGAACCCGCTCGCGGTCAACGCCTCCTCCGGCGCCTACGGCCTGGTGCAGGCCCTGCCCGGCTCCAAGATGGCCTCCGCCGGCGCCGACTGGCGCACCAACCCGGCCACCCAAATCAAGTGGGGCCTGAACTACATGAACACCCGCTACGGCAGCCCCTGCGCCGCCTGGTCCTTCTGGCAGACCCACCACTGGTACTGAGCCCTCCCGTTCGGACCCGAGCCCAACCCACCGGCCCGGCCCGCGACGCACCGAGCGTCGCGGGCCCGGTGCGTCGCGGGCCCGGTGCGTCGCGGGCCTGGCGCGCATCGCCGCAGGTCGGAGCCCGTGGACACGGCCGGAAGACGGCGTGAAGATATGGCGCACGCCCGGACGATTTGCCACCGATTGCTCCGAATCACCCACCGTCACGGCTTTGCCACCCTTCTCGGGCCCTCCTACGCTCCGGCGTCATGCGCCCACCCCTGATCAGCGTCGTGCTCCCCGCCTACGACCAGCACGAGCAGCTCGCCGACTGCCTGGACTCGCTGCTCGCGCAGTCCCTGGCCGACGTCGAGGTGATCGTGGTCGCCGACCGCTCCCCCGAGACCGCGACCGGGCTCGCCGAGGCGTACGCGGCGCGGCACCCGCGGATGTCGGTGCTGCGCCTGAACGCGGCGGTCGGCGTCGGGGCGAGCCGCAACGCCGGGGCGGCCCGGGCCACCGGCGAGTACCTGCTGTTCCTCGACGCCGACCACCTGCTGCCCCGGGACGCCCTGCGCACGATCGCCGACCGGCTGAAGCAGACCGGCCCGGTCGACGTCCTGCTGTTCGGCCACTCCCGCCGGCACCAGGGCCGCGACTGGCCCGGCGGCGCGGAGGCGCTGCTCGCCGAGGCCGGCCACGAGCCCTTCGCCCCCTTCGACCGCCCGGCGCTGTTCGGCGCCCCGCCGCTGGTCTGGGACAGGCTGATCCGCCGCGACCACTGGTCGCGGCTCGGCCTGGCCTTCCCGCCCGGCCGCTACGAGGAGGTCCCGGTGGCGCACGCCGCGCTGCTCGGCGCCCGGACGGCTGCCGTGCTGGCGCGCGAGTGCGTCCAGCTGCGCCGCCGGGAGACCGTCCACCCGGCGAGCGGCCCGGGCAGCAGCGTCTTCGACCTGTTCGAGCAGTACGAGCGCAGCTTCGCCCTGCTGACCGACCAGCCGCACCTGTACGCGGTGCGCGACGCGCTGTTCGTCCGGATGGTCCGGCACTACCTGTTCGTCCTCGACCTGGCCGGCTGCGTCACCCGCGCCGAGCGCCCGCAGTTCTTCCACCGGGCCGCCGAGCACCACCGCCGTTTCCAGCCGCCCGGCCACCGCAGGCCGGGCGGCCGCGAGGGGATCAAGTTCTCGTTGCTGGCGGGCGGCGCCTACCCGGCCTTCGAGGTCGCCAAGCTCTCCCACATCGCGCGCGGCACGCTCACCGGGAGGAAGTGACCGGCCCCGGGCAGGTGCCCGGCCGCCGGTGCCCACGGCCGCGGACTCCGGCCGGCGTGATCGCCGGGAGCGCCGCACGACACCCCGTCGGCGGTACGCCCGTCGCGCCCGGTACCCGGCGGGCCCCGCGCCTGCGATCATCGGCGGAGCCGTCGCCGCACCCGCCCGGGAGGTCCCTGGTGAGCCGTCCGTCCGCCGACCCCGGGGCCGCGCTGGCCCGCGAGCTGGCCGCCGTGCTGCGCGGCGAGGTCCGCTTCGGCGCCGCCGAGCGCACCGTCTACAGCCAGGACGCCTCCAACTACCGGCAGTTGCCGCTCGGCGTGGTCAAGCCCGCCGACCTGGACGACGTGCGCACCGCGCTGGCGCTGTGCCGCGAGCACCGGGTGCCGGTGGTGGCGCGCGGGGCCGGGACCAGCATCGGCGGGCAGGCGGTCGGCCCGGGCGCGGTGGTCCTGGACTTCCGCCGCCACCTGGGCGCGGTGCTGGAGATCGACCCGCAGGCCCGCACCGCGCGCGTCCAGCCCGGCACCGTCCTGGACGACCTCCAGCGCGCGGCCCGGCCGTACGGGCTGCGCTTCGGCCCGGACCCGTCCACGCACAGCCGCTGCACCCTCGGCGGCATGATCGGCAACGACTCCTGCGGCTCGCACTCACTGGCCTGGGGACGCACCGCCGACAACGTCGAGCGGCTGGAGCTGCTGCTCGCGGACGGCACCGAGCTGACCGTCGGCGGGCGGCTCACCGCCCGGGAGCGCGCCGCGCTCGCCGAGCCGCCCGGGCGGGTCGGCCGGCTCCACGGCCGGCTCCAGGAGTTCACCGACCGCAACCTCGCCGTCATCCGCCAGGGCATGCCCGAACTGCCGCGCCGCACCTCCGGCTACCCGCTGGACGCGCTGCTGCCCGAGCGCGGCCACGACCTGGCGCGGGCGCTCACCGGCACCGAGGGCACCTGCGCGCTGCTGCTCGGCGCCACCGTGCGCCTGGTCGAGGACCCGCCCGCCCGCGCCCTGGTGGTGGCCGGCTACCCCGACGAGGGCGCCGCCGCCGACGCCGTCCCGGCACTGCTGCCGTACGGGCCGCTGACCGCCGAGGGCATGGCGGCCGACCTGATCGCCGCGCTGCTCGCCGCCGGCCCCCGACCGCCCGCGCTGGACCGGCTGCCGGCCGGCGAGTGCTGGCTGTTCCTGGAGACCGGCGGCGCCACCCCCCGGGAGGCCTACCAGGCGGCCCGCCGGCTCGCCGACGCGGTGCGCCGCGAACGCTCGGCCGGCGTCGCCCTGGTCACCGACCCGGACGAGCAGCGCCAGCTGTGGGCCGTCCGGGAGGCGGGCGCCGGGATCGTCACCCGGCTGCCCGGGGGCGGCGCGGCCTGGCCCGGCTGGGAGGACTCCGCCGTCCCGCCCGAGCGGCTCGGCGACTACCTGCGGGACCTGCGCGCCCTGCTGCGCCGGCACAGCCTGCACGGCGTCCCGTACGGGCACTTCGGCGACGGCTGCGTGCACCTGCGGATCGACTTCCCGCTGGAGGAGCCCCAAGGGGTGCTGGTCTTCCGGGAGTTCCTGGAGCAGGCCGCCGATCTCGCGGTCTCGTACGGCGGTTCACTCTCCGGCGAGCACGGCGACGGACAGGCCCGGGCCGAGCTGCTGCCGCGCATGTACCCGCCCGAAGTCATCGCCCTGTTCGGCGAGTTCAAGCGGATCTGGGATCCGGAGAACCTGCTCAACCCGGGCGCCCTGGTCGATCCCCGGCCGCTCGACGCCGACCTCCGCTTCGTCACCGCCCCGCACCGCACCCTGCCGCCGGCCCTTCCGTACGAGCAGGACGGCGGCAGCCTGGCCAGGGCGGTGCACCGCTGCGTCGGTGTCGCCAAGTGCGTGGCCCCCGGCAGCGGGGTGATGTGCCCGAGCTACCTGGCCACCGGCGAGGAGCGGCACTCCACCCGGGGGCGGGCCCGGCTGCTCGCCGAGATGCTGCGCGGGGCGGGCGCGCCTCCCGGCCACCAGGGCGGGGCGGCGATCGCGGACGGCTGGCGGTCGGAGGAGGTCCGGGAGGCGCTGGACCTGTGCCTCAGCTGCAAGGGATGCGCGAGCGACTGCCCGGTCCACGTCGACATGGCCACCTACAAGGCCGAGTTCCTGCACCAGCACTACCGGCACCGGCCGCGCCCGCTCGCGCACTACTCGATGGGCTGGCTGCCGCTCTGGCTGCGGGCCGTGGCGCTCGCGCCGGGGGCCGCCAACGCGCTCGCCCGCTCCCGGGCCGGCGCCCTGGTCAAGCGGCTCGGAGGGATCGACCGGCGCCGGGTACTACCGGTGTTCCCGCCGCAGACCTTCACCGCCTGGTACCGGCGGCACCGTGCCGAGCACCCGGCACCGGCGGGCGCCCGGCCGGTGCTGCTGTGGCCGGACACCTTCTCCGACCACCTCCAGCCGGACGTACCGCGCTCCGCCGTCGAGGTGCTCGAACATCTGGGCTTCGACGTCCGGCTGCCCTCCGGCCCGGTCTGCTGCGGCCTCACGTGGTACTCCACCGGCCAACTCGGCATCGCCCGCCGGGTGTTGCGGCGCAGCCTGCGGGTGCTGGCGGCGGACGGGCTCCGGGCCGACACCCCCGTGATCGGCCTGGAGCCGAGCTGCACCGCGACCCTGCGCGAGGACCTGCCCCGGCTGCTCGGCGCGGAGGGCCGCCCGCTCGCCGACCGCACCCGCACCTTCGCCGAGTTCCTCGACGAGTACGCCCCGGACGCCCCGCTCCCCCGGACCCGGCTGGACGCCCTCACCCAGACCCACTGCCACCAGCACGCGGTGCTCGGCAGCGCCGCCGACCGCCGGGTGGAGGCCCGACTCGGCCTCGACAACCGGGTGCTGGAGGCGGGCTGTTGCGGCCTGGCGGGCGACTTCGGCTTCGAGCGGGGCCACTTCGAGGTGTCCGAGGCCATCGCGGAGCGGGTGCTGCTGCCCGAGCTGCGCGCCGCCGGGCCGGGGACGGTGGTCCTGGCGGACGGCTTCAGCTGCCGCACCCAGATCGCCCAACTCGCCGACGGGCGCCGGGCCCTGCACCTGGCGGAGCTGATCGCCCGGGAGCTGCGGGGCCGGTCGTAGGACCTGGGCCGCGTCTCATCGTTCGCGTCGGATCAGGGCGCCCGGCGGGAACGACGCGGCACGGCCCAGCCGTGCGCCGCGTACCGGTTCGGGTTTCGACGACCGGAGTTACCGACGGAGCCGCTCCAAGGGGCTCGGATCCCGCCGCTCGGGCGCGAACGGAACCTGCGAGGTGAGCCCCCGGTAGCCGACCACCAGGGCCTCGCCCAGGAAGCCGACGCCGATGGACAGTTGGACCGGACGGGCGTCGGCGGCCAAACCGAAGTGCGCGGCGAGCGCGGCGAAGCCGGCCATTACCGCGAGCGAGACCGCCGCGACCAGGAAGGTGCGGCCGGTGTAGCGCTGCCACAGCACGCCCTCCCGTTCGTAGACCCGGATGGTGGCGCCGCGCACCGCCCCCAGCGCGACACCGAGCACGGAGCCCGCCACGATCCAGCCGTAGTCGGCGGCACCGAGCCCGTGGCGCTGGGCGACCGCCCACACGCCGAGACCGGTGAGCACCACCGGCGCCCCGAAGAGGTCCCGGACGTTGAGCGGTTCGCCGCGCAGCCGCCGGATCACCACCACCACGACCACCGCGGCGATCAGCCCCGCATGGACCCAGCCGTTCATCCCCACTCCCCTTTTGTAGCTCGACCGTGCTAAATCAGCAATTTAGCTCGGCCGTGCTATAACGGCAACATGCCGAAGATCGTCGACCCCGTGGAGCGCCGCCAGGCCGTCGCCGACGCCGTCCTGCGCGTCGCGGCCCGGGAGGGGCTGGAGCACACGTCACTGCGCAACGTCGCCGAGGAGGCCGGACTGGCCGTCGGCTCGGTGCGGCACTACTTCGCCGGCAGCTCGGAGCTGATGATCTTCGCGATGCGGGAGCTGGCCCGCCGGATCGAGACCCGGATCCGCGCCCACGCCGCCGTCCTGCTCGACCCGGCCGCCGTCGGCACCGAACGGCGCGAGCGGACCGTCCGGCTGCTCGCCGAAACCCTCCCGCTGGACGCCGAGCGCCGGGAGGAGTCCGCGCTCTGGCTCTCCTTCGTCACCGCCGCCCGCACCCGGCCCGACCTGCGACCCCGCGCCGCCGAGATGCAGGCCGGGCTCGACGACCTGGTCCGGCGCGTCCTCGCCGAGGCCGAACGCGCCGGAGGCCTGGCCCCCGGCCTCGACCTCGGCATCGAGACCCGCAGGCTCTCCGCCCTGCTCGACGGCCTCACCCTCCAGGCCGTCCAGCACCCCGACCTGGTCGGCCCGGAGGAGCTGCGCGCGGTGCTCCGCCGCCACCTCGACACCCTGGCCGCGCCGTCGGCGTGACGGGCCCGGGGGGGGGGGGGGGGGGGGGGGGGGGGGGGGGGGGGGGGGGGGGGGGGGGGGGGGGGGGGGGGGGGGGGGGGGGGGGGGGGGGGGGGGGGGGG
>NZ_JBVITE010000002.1:261248-301005 GCF_055575155.1 Kitasatospora sp. NPDC034533 | reverse complement strand
TCGAACGGCTCGCGACACTGGCCATGCACCCACCGGGACCGAGAGGTCACAACCCTACCGAAGAGGGCTGCAGAAGGGATGGTCCTCTAATGAGCGAGCACCGCGAGCGAACCGTTGACAAGCGCGTGTTCCACTCCGCGGCCGCCGAGCCCTGCGAGGTGGGCGCGTGAGTGGTCCATTGAGGCTCGTCCCCGACGAAGCCGGTCCCGAGCACACCGTGCAGCTGCGCGCGCTGCCGCTCAAGCGCCGCCGTCCCGCGCCGCCGGAGCCGGAGCACGAGCAGTCGCTCTACCTCTCCGCGGACCCGCTGGACGAACTCGCCGAGCGCCTGCGCGACGTCTGCGCCGACGCCGTCCACCCGTACGAGATCGCGGCCTTCCTGGAGTCCGACGGCCTCTCCGACGAGCAGGCCGCCCTGCTGTACGGCCGCCCCGACGCGTTCACCGTCGCCGAGGAGCTGTTCGAGAAGGTCGAGCGCCGCTACCCCGGCCCCAGCTCCGAGTTCGCCAACCCCTGGCGGGCCGACCCCTGGCGCTGCGTGGTGCGCGGCCTGGTGTTCGCCCTGCCCGGACTCGGCTACCTGCTCGGCGCCAACCTGTTCGCGACCACCCGGATGCGCTTCGGCCTGCCCTCGGGCATGCTCGCGCTGTCCGTCGCCACCCTGGTCAGCTGGGGCTTCAACCAGGCCCTGGCGCACCGCTCCTACCGCTGGCTGGGCCGGCTGCGCCGCCGCGAGGCCGCGGTCTGCCTGGCCGTCGGCGCCCCGGTCGGCGCCCTGGTCGCGGCGAGCGCCGCGTACGTGGTCGGCGGGCCGCTCGGCGCGCTGTGCTTCGCCGCCGGGCAGTCCTGCTACCTCGCCGCGGCCACCGTGCTGCTGGTGCTCGGGCGGGAGAAGTTCCTGCTGCTGGCGCTGGCCCCGGCCTCGGTCGGCGCGGGCGTGGTGCTGGCGGTGGACGTCCCCCAGGTGGTCCGCACGGTGGTGCTGCTCGCCTCGGTGCTGCTGGCGGTCGGCCTGGCCGTCCGGGAGCTGCTGGTCTGCATCCGCCGCGGCGAACGCGAGTCCGTCGAGCTGAGACTGCCGGTCCGCCAGGAGGTCCCGCACCTGCTGTTCGGCCTGGCCTGCGGGGCGCTCACGCTGATCGCCGGTCTCGGGGGGACCATCCACCAGGCGGTGCGGACCGGCGGCCACGCCACCCAGGAGACGTCGACCGCGCTGACCGGCCCCGCCATGATCGCGCTGACGCTGAGCCTGGGCCTCGCCGAGTGGCTGCTCTTCCGCTACCGGGCGATGGCCGTGGCCGCGCTGCGCAGCAGCCACACCAGCGGCCAGTTCTCCCGCCGCACCGGCGGCATCCTGCTCGGCTGCCTGTTCATCTACCTCACCACCGTGGCCGCGCTGGACGCCGCCGCGACCGTGCTGTGGCCCGGCGCCCCCTCGCTCGGCGTCCCGCAGCTCGGCGCGATGCTGCTCCTCGGCGGCTCGCTCTGGCTGGCGCTGCTGCTGAACGCCTTCGGGTTCAGCTGGAGCACCGCCCTGATCTGCCTGGCCGCCGCGGTCGCCGAGAGCGCCGGGCTGCTGGCAGGTGCGGACCCGATCGCCTTGCAGCTGATCGGCTGCGGGGCGGCCGCCGCCGTCCTCACCGCAATCGCCGGGCCCGCGCTCGGCCGCACCACCCAGCACCGCTGAACGGCACCACCGAACGGCACCACCCGCGCAGCACCGCTGAGCACCACCGCACAGCACCGCTGAGCAGCGCTGCCGGTCGGCGCTGTCGAACGTCGAGCACCGCTGAACACATCGAATATCCCGCACGTCCGATCCGCGTGCACCGCCGTACCCGTTCCACCTGAGAACCCACACCTGGCCACGGCGGCCGGTCACCACAGAGCGCCCGGCCGCCCCGGCAGATCGAGAAAGCGAACCCCGCATGAGCAGCGTCGCGGTTACCGGAGCCGAGGGCTTCATCGGCTCCCACCTGGTCGAGGCCCTGGTCGCCGACGGGCACCACGTCCGCGCGATGGTCCAGTACAACTCGTTCTCGTCCTTCGGCTGGATGGAGACCCTGTCCGAGGAGGTGCTGGACTCCGTCGAGATCGTCCTCGGCGACGTCCGGGACCCGGGCTCGGTCAACGGCCTGGTCAAGGGCACCGAGGCGGTCTACCACCTGGCCGCCCTGATCGCGATCCCGTACTCCTACCGCGCCCCCCACTCGTACGTGGACACCAACGTCACCGGCACCCTGAACGTGCTGGAGGCGGTGCGCCACCTGGAGATCCCGCGTCTGGTGCACACCTCCACCAGCGAGACCTACGGCACCGCGCAGACCGTGCCGATCACCGAGGACCACCCGATCAACACCCAGTCCCCGTACGCCGCCTCCAAGGCCGGCGGGGACCGGTTGGCCGACAGCTACCACGCCAGCTTCGAGACCCCGGTCGTCACCCTGCGCCCGTTCAACACCTTTGGCCCGCGCCAGTCCATGCGCGCCGTCATCCCGACCGTGATCGCCCAGGTCGCGGCCGGCCAGACCGAGATCACCCTCGGCGACCTGCGCCCGACCCGCGACTTCATGTTCGTCAAGGACACGGCCAACGCCTTCCGCACGGTGGGCACCGCACCCGCCGGGGCGGTGGTCGGCCGGACCTTCAACGCCGGTACCGGCGGCGAGATCTCGGTCGGCGACCTGGTCACCCTGGTCGGCAAGCTGATGGGCGTGGACCTGGTGGTGAAGGAGGACGAGCAGCGCATCCGTCCGACCAACTCCGAGGTGATGCGCCTGGTCGCGGACGCCACCCGACTGCGCGAGGCCACCGGCTGGGCCCCGGCCTTCAGCCTGGAGCAGGGCCTGGAGCAGACGATCGAGTTCTTCCGCGATCCGGCCAACCTGGCCCGCTACAAGACCGACATCTACAACGTCTGACCGCCTGAAACGATCATGCTCGTCCTGGTAGTCGAGGTTCGTGTCCTGCACATCCTTTCCGTGGGGGAAACACCATGCATGCAGTGATCCTGGCCGGCGGTAAGGGCGTCCGTCTCCGCCCGTACACCACCGCGCTTCCCAAGCCGCTCGTCCCGATCGGCGACCAGCACGCGATCCTGGAGATCGTGATGCGCCAGCTCGCCGCCGCGGGCTTCCAGAGCGTCACCCTGGCCATCGGCCATCTCGGCCACATCATCCGCGCCTACGTCGGCAACGGCTCGCAGTGGGGCCTGCGGGTCGGCTACGCCGTCGAGGACAGCCCGCTCGGCACCATGGGCCCGTTGCTCACCATGCAGGACCGCCTGCCGGAGCACTTCCTGGTGATGAACGGCGACATCCTGACCGACCTGGACTTCGCCGGGGTGCTCAAGCACCACGAGGCGTCCGGGGCCCCGCTGACCATCGCCACCTACGCCCGCCAGGTCAAGATCGACTTCGGCGTGCTGACCTCCGCGGAGGGCAGCATCACCGGGTTCCAGGAGAAGCCCAGCATCGACTACCGCGTCTCGATGGGCGTGTACGGCGTCTCCCGCTCGGCGCTCGCCAAGTACACCCCGGGCCTGCCACTGGGCTTCGACGAGCTGGTACTGGACCTCCTGGCCGCCGGGACCCCGCCCGCCGCCTACGAGTTCGGCGGCTACTGGCTGGACATAGGCCGGCCCGACGACTACGACCGGGCCAACGCCGAGTTCTCGACCATCCGCCCCGTCCTGATGCCCTTCGAGTCGACCGGCGCCGCGCCGAGCGTCGCGGACCTGTCGATCCCGGCCGCCCGCACCGCCCCGGACGACGCCGTCGCCGAGCCCGCCACGGCGGGCGCCGAGACCGACGGACGGGCCGCGTGAGAATCCTGCTCCTCGGCGGCGACGGCTTCCTCGGCCGTCACGCCACCGCCGTCCTGCGGTCACTGCCCGGTGCCACCGTGCTGACCGCGGGGCGGCGGCCCGCCCACGACCTCCGGCTGGACCTGGCCACCGCCCAGGCCGGCCCGCTCGGCGAGGAACTGTCCGCGCTGGCCCCCGACGTGGTGGTCAACTTCGCCGGCGCGGTGGCCGGCAGCGCGGTCAAGCTCGCCGAGGTGAACGCCCGCGGCCCGGCGGTGCTCTGTGAGGCGCTCGCCCTGGGCGCTCCCAAGTCCCGTCTGGTGCACATCGGTTCGGCCGGCGAGTACGGCGTCTGCGCGGAGGGAGACTCGCTCTCCGAGGACGCCGACGCCCGTCCGGTCGGCGTCTACGGCGCGACCAAGCTGGCCGGCTCCCTCGCGGTGGCCGGCTCGCCGCTGGACGCCGTGGTGCTCCGGGTGTTCAACCCGGTCGGCCCCGGCGCCCCGGCGGGCTCGCTGCCCGGCCGGCTGGCCGCCGAGCTGCGCCGGGTGGCGCCCGAGGGCGCCGACGGCGTGGTCACCGTCGGCGACCTCTCCGCCTACCGCGACTTCGTCGACGCCCGGGACGTGGCCGAGGCCGTCGGCCTGGCCGTCACCGCCGGGCGTCCGCTCCCCCGGGTGCTCAACCTGGCCTCCGGGCGGGCCCGGCAGGTCAGGGCGATCGCCGACGGGCTGGCCGCCGCGGCCGGCTTCACCGGCCGGATCGACGAGAGCGGGGCGGGCTCCGAGCGCTCGGCCGCCGTCTCCTGGCAGCAGGCCGACGTGTCGGCCGCCGCCCGGGAGCTCGGCTGGCACCCGGAGACCGAACTCGCCGACACCCTGCGGGACTTGTGGCTCGACACCGCCGAGCCCACGGCCGACCCGGTGGTCGCATGACCGCCGGGACCGCCCCCGACGGCCGCCTGCTGGTACCGCTGTACGTCCATCCCGCGGTGGACCCGGCGGCCTGGCGGGCGGTCGCCGCCGCCGACCCGGCCCGGATCGCCGCCGTCGTGCTCAACCTCGCCGACGGCCCGGGCGCGACCCCGGACCACGTCTTCACCGAGGCGGCCGACGAACTGCGCGCCGCGGGGCTGCCGTTGGTCGGCTACGCCGACACCGAATACGGCCGCCGGCCGCACGCCGCCGTGGTGGGCGACATCCTGACGTATCGTCAGCGCCATGGCATCACCGGTGTCTACCTCGACCAAGTGGCCACCCACCCGGGCGCGTTGGCGCACTACCGCCGGCTGGCCACGGCCGCCCGCGCGGCCGGCTGCGGCACCGTGGTGTTCGGCCACGGCGAGCATCCGGACCCGGCCTACGCCGAGGTCGGCCTGGCCGACCTGCTGGTCACCTTCGAGGGCGACTGGGACACCTACCGCACCATGACGCAGCCGCTGTGGACCGGGCGGCACTCGGCCTCCCGCTTCTGCCACCTGGTCTACGACGTCCCGGCCGAGCACGCCCAGGACGCCGCCGCCCTGATCGCCGCCCGGCGAGCCGGCGTCGGATGCGCCGTACCGGGAGCCGGGGAGAACCCCTGGCGCACCCTGCCGTACGGCCTGAACGCCGCTGAACTGACCTGACCCGACTCGGAGTTCGACTACCGTGAACCGCCGCAACCGGCTACTACCGGCCGCCCTGGCCCTCGCCACCGCCACCGCCCTGCTGGTCAGCTCGTGCAGCAGCTCGGGATCGGAGGACGACCAGGACTCGGCCGACGGCACCCCGAGCAACTCCCCCGCGGCCACCGCGCCGAGCACCCCCGGCGCCACCGGCACCCCCGACGCGAGCACCACCGCGCCGGACACCCCGGCACCCGCGACCACCGCCCCCGGCACCACCGGCCCGGCACCGGGCACACCCGGCGGCGGCACGGCGCCCGCCCCCCGACCGGGGACCGGCACCGCACCCGGCACCCCCGCCCCGCCACCGACCGGCGCCCGCTGGCAGCCCACCCCCGGTCTGACCTGGCAGTGGCAACTCGGCGGCGGCGTGGACCAGTCGGTGGACGTCCCGGTCTACGACATCGACGGCTTCGAGAACGACGCCTCGGTGGTGGCCGCGCTGCACGCCAAGGGCCGCAAGGTGATCTGCTACATCAACGCCGGCTCCTGGGAGGACTTCCGCCCCGACTCCGCCGCCTTCGCCAAGTCCCTCCAGGGCTCGGACACCGGCTGGAAGGGCGAGAAGTGGTTCGACATCCGCAAGCTCGACCAGCTGAGGCCGCTGATGGCCGCCCGCTTCGACATGTGCCGGAACAAGGGCTTCGACGCCGTCGAGCCGGACACCATCGAGGCCTACAACCAGAACAGCGGCTTCCCGCTGACCCCGGACGACCAGCTCAGGTACAACCGGATGCTGGCGCAGCTCGCCCACGAACGCGGCCTGGCCATCGGCCTGAAGAACGACCTGGACCAGATCCCCGCGCTTCTCGCCGACTTCGACTTCGCGGTCAACGAGGAGTGCGCGCAGTTCGACGAGTGCGACCGGGTCGCGCCCTTCGTCAAGGCGGGCAAGGCGGTCTTCCACGTCGAGTACAAGCTGGACACGAGCCAGTTCTGCGCCAAGACCAAGTCGCTGGGCTTCAGTTCGATGCAGAAGAAACTCGACCTGAAGGCCTGGCGCAAGCCCTGCTGAGGCGTTCAGCTCCCGCCGCGCGGGTGGCCCTCGGCCGGGCCACCCGCGCGAGGGTCCACCCGGGCGAGCGCCACCCGCGCCAGGATCACTTGACCGCCAGCCAGATGACGCCGCCCAGCACGGCCAGCGCGACGACGGCGATCAGCGCGATCACGCCCGTGCGGCTGCCGCTCTTGGCACTGCCGTAGGTGGAAACGTTGCCCGGTGCCTGCGGTGCCGGGCTCTCCTCGACGAACGCCCGGAACATCTGGGTGCTGCCGGCGGGGTCGTAGTCGTTGTCAGCCATGGCACGGACTCTAACGAATCCGCCCACCTCGGGCACACCCCGGACCCCCGTCGTACATGCCACACCACCCGCACGTGCGACACCGGTGCGACGGCCCCGTGAAAACCGTCCGGTTCCCGGAATGCCGCACCGCGCAATCCGGTTGACTCCCCTCATGACCGGAAACCACAGCCGGGTGAGCCTCGGCACCTCCGACCTGTCCGTCTTCCCGCTCTCCCTCGGCGGCAACGTCTTCGGCTGGACGGCCGACGAACAGCAGTCCTTCGCCGTCCTGGACGGCTACGCGGCGGCCGGCGGCAACTTCGTCGACACCGCCGACGTCTACTCCTCCTGGGCCCCGGGCAACACCGGCGGCGAGTCCGAGACCGTCCTCGGCAACTGGCTGCGCAGCCGGGGCAACCGCGAGGACATCGTGATCGCCACCAAGGTCGGCATGCTCGCCGGGCGCGAGGGCCTGGGCGCCGCCAACATCAAGGCCGCGGCCGAGGACTCGCTGCGCCGCCTCGGCGTCGAGCGGATCGACCTCTACTACACCCACCGGGACGACGACACCCCGGTCGAGGAGTTCGTCACCGCGCTGGACGAGCTGGTCCGCGAGGGCAAGGTCCGGGCGGTCGCCGCCTCCAACATCTCCGCCGAGCGGCTCGCCGAGGCGCTGGCCTTCGCCGAGCGCGAGGGCCTGGCGAAGTACGTGGCCGTCCAGCCGCACTACAACCTGGTCTCGCGCGGCACCTTCGAGGGCCCGCTGGCCGACGTGGTCGCCGAGCACGGCCTGGCCACCGTCCCGTACTACGCGCTGGCCTCCGGCTTCCTGACCGGCAAGTACCGCCCGGGCGCCCCGGGCGTGGCCAGCGCCCGCGCCGAGGGCGCCGCCCGCTACCTGGACGATCCGCGCGGCCCCAAGGTGCTGGAGGCCCTGGACGCCGTCGCCGCCGAGCACGGCGTGGAGCCCGCCTCCGTCGCCCTGGCCTGGCTCGCCGCCCGCCCGACGGTCGCCGCCCCGATCGCCAGCGCCCGCACCGTCGAGCAGCTCCCGCCGCTGCTGGCCGGCGCCACCCTGGAGCTCACCCCGGAGCAGACCGCCCTGCTGGACACCGCCTCCTCCTGAGACGCCCCGGCACGCGAACGGGCCCCCGGCAGCGAGGTGCTGCCGGGGGCCCGGTGCGTCGTCGGCGGTTACGGGCGGCCGAAGTGGGTCGGGTAGTAGCCCGGGCTGAGGGTCGAGATCCGGACGGTCGTGCCCGGCCGGGGCGCCTCCACGAACTTGCCGCCGCCCAGGTAGATCCCCACGTGGTGGATCCCCGAGGCCCGGCCGCTGTCGGACCAGAAGACCAGGTCACCGCGGCGCAGCTGCCCGGAGCTGATCGGCGTGGTCGCCGCGTACTGGTCGTCGGCCACCCGCGGCAGGCTGATCCCCGCGCGCCGGTAGGCCTGCTGGACGAGCCCCGAGCAGTCGTAGCCGGACGGGCCGTTGCCGCCCCAGACGTACGGCTTGCCGAGCTGGGCGAGCGCGTAGTCGATGGCCGACTCCACACTCCCGGAGGCCTGCCCGGAGTCCGCCGACGGACGGTTCGCGGACTGCGCGGGGGCCTGGGCCGAACCGCCGCCGGACTGCCCGGTGCGGCTGGCGTACACGTCGTAGTGGCTGGTCCAGCGCCACTCGCCGCTGCCGTTCTTGAACCAGTACTTGGAGCCGTCCCAGCCCTGGCGGATCCCGGCGGAGGAGGCCGAGCCGTTGGAGACGGCCTGGGCGGAGCCGGCCGAGCCGCCGGACCCGGTGCGGCCGGCGTACACGTCGTAGTGGCTGGTCCAGCGCCACTCGCCGGAGCCGTTCTTGAACCAGTACTTGGAGCCGTCCCAGCCCTGCTTCCCGGCCTCGGCGTGCGCGGTGCCGACCCCGGCGGTCAGGCCGACGACGCCCGCGCCCGCCAGCACGGTGGTGGCCAGACAGGTACTTCGCACCGCACGGTGTATTCGGCTGCCGCCGCCCTCCGCCGAGCGGGCGGTGCGCGGCCGGGCCGCGCAGTTCGGGCAGCCGCAGCCCGCGATCGCGGGGACGCTGCCGAGGCTCTCCTCGAAGCCCATCAGACCGCGGTCACCGTCGGAGCCGGTACCGGTGCCGGGCCCGGTGTACGTGCCGGTGGCTATCCTCATGCGGGTCGTCCTTCCTTCCGCCCGGCACGGGCGGCCGGGGGCGGTACCGAGGCGGCCACTCCGGCCGGGGCGACGAAGGCGACCAGCAGCTGTTCCATCAGGGCGCTGCGGGCGGCCTCGTCCATTTCGTGCGCGGTCGCCCGCTCCAGCCGGCGGACGGCGAGCGCCGCCGCCTCGACGGCGTCGTCCACCAGCACCGTCCGCAGGCCCGCGTCCAGGTCGGCCAGCCGGCGCCGGCGCATCGACTCGGCCACCTCGGGCGCGTAGTCCAGGGCCAGCGGCTGCACCGAGTAGACCTCCAGGCCGGCCGGGGCCGCCTCGGCGGCCAGCGCCCTGGTCATCTCGTCGGCGAACCACTGCCCGTCGCGCAGCGCGGGGCCGGGCGCGGCGTTGCTGTCGCAGGGCAGGGTGGACGCGGTGCGGGTGAGCACCGCCTGGACCTGCTCGCGCAGGTAGCCCTCGTGGTCCTCGATCGCCAGCAGTGCCCGCGCGGTGTCCTTGACCCGCCAGACGATCAGCAGCCGGACCACGATCGGCGTACCGGTGCGGTCCACCACCTTGACCGGCTCGCTGCGCCAGTGCCGCAGCCGGACGTCCACCCGGCGGCGGCGCAGCAGCGGGTTGACCCAGACCAGGCCGGTGCGCCGGACGGTGCCCCGGTAGCGGCCCCAGCGGGTCAGCACCCGGGTCTCGCCGCCCGCGTTGGCCAGCAGCCCGGCGAGCGCCAGCACGACCAGCAGTCCGGCCGCGCCCGCCGCGGCGATCGACTTCGCGTCCGTCTCCACCCCGCCGCTCTCCTTGGCAGCGCTGCCGCGCAGGTCGGGCAGCACGTCCCAGTGCGGGACGACACCGGTGCGCAGCAGGACCAGCAGCACGCCGGCCACGCCGATCAGCACCATCAGCAGGGCGATCCAGCCCGGCAGGGCGGCGGCGGGCTGCTCGCGCAGCGCCTGGTCGGCGCGCGGCGGGCGCCGGGAGGTGGTGGCGGTCGGCGCCCCGGCCACCGTGGTCTCCAGCAGGTCGACGGTCTCCGGGACGGCCGTCTCCAGGGGGTCGCGCGGATCCACCCGGTCGCCCGGCGACGGGCTCGGGACGACGGCCATCGGCGTGGTCGCCGGACCGGTGTCGGCCGGACCGCCCGGCTTGAGGGTCTTGACCATCGAGGCCTTGGCCAGCGGGCTGGAACCCGAGGCGGAACGTTCCGGCAATGCCGGGGGGAGCGTCTTGGGGAGGTTGTCGGGTCGCTGCGAAGAATCGCGGGTGACGTCCATGCACGGGTCCTCTGGGGTCGGTGTGTCGCGCAACGGGCGGCCCGGATCTGACGGGCAGTGCCAGGGTCAGGCTAAGTTCATACGTCATCAAATGCGACATTTGACCGAGGTGTGTCGACATTTGCTGACGAATCGTTCAAAGCCGACCTGACGCGCAGGCACATGAACGGATGGTCGGGACGGTTCGGCGCCGGTCAGCGCCGAGGAGCACCGGCCCCGGGGGCGAGCACCCGACGGGTGATCGGCCCCGGGCCGGTGAGCACCAGCAGGGCTTCGGCGAGTCGGACGCGCCGGCCCTCCTGCCCGGACCGCGCGGACGCACCCGGCGCGGTGATCACGAGGGCCGCCGGCCGGGCCGGAGCGGCAGCCGCACGGGGGAACAGTCGGCTCATCCGGCCCTCCTTCGCGATCGGCTGCCGGGGTGGTGGGCAGTCGGCACGGGACCGGACGGAAGGAATCACGATCCCGAGCCGGTCGTACTGCGACACCTGCGCTTTTGGCCGGGCTCACCCGTTCGGCGGTCGTCCGGGTGGCAGGACGGGATGTACCCGAATCAGCCTCGTTTCATCCACTGGGCGGCACTCGGCACCACCCGAACGGACGCGGGAACGGCACCTTCCGCCCCATCCGGAGGGGACCCGCCTCCGGGACGCGACCGATCACCGGGTGAACCGTTCGATTCGTGTTGGAGTGAGCCGGCGGGGCCGGGCCGGGAACGCGGGAAGCCCCCGGCCGGTGGCCGGGGGCTTCCCGATGGTGCGCTCAGCAGGATTCGAACCTGCAACCTCTTGATCCGTAGTCAAGTGCTCTATCCGTTGAGCTATGAGCGCAAGGAACGGGCGGACCCGATCTTGCGGTGGTTGGTGCGCTCAGCAGGATTCGAACCTGCAACCTCTTGATCCGTAGTCAAGTGCTCTATCCGTTGAGCTATGAGCGCTCGCCCTGGTGAACGTTGCCGCCGGGGCGTTGCGGGGACAACATTACATGACCTGCGGCGTGGGGCGAAATCGGTTGATCCGGGCCCCTCCGGCCCCGTTCCGGCCCGCCCCGCCCCCGCTCCGGCCCGCTCCCCGCCCCCGTTCCGGGACCTCGGCGGGGCCCTCGCCCTCCGCCGGCCCCGGGAACGCGAAGAGCCCCCGCCGACAAGATCGTCGACGGGGGCTCCCGGCTGGCGGAGGCTGAGGGATTTGAACCCTCGATCAGGAATAACCCCGAAACCGCATTAGCAGTGCGGCGCCATAGACCGGACTAGGCGAAGCCTCCCCACATGGATCACGCCCGCGTGAGCGGACCCGTTCCGTGTGTCAGTGATGATGCCACAACCGTGGGGCTCGGCACCAACCACCGCCAACGTTACTAGGCGGGTCGTCCCCGCCGCAAAGAAGAATGAGATACTGCCGTCTCCGGAGGAGCTGCCCCGAGCCGAGGAGACCTGTCGACGTGAGCAGCAGGCCGATCCGAGGCGCTGCTCGCCTCGCCGCCATACTCGACGCCCTGCCCGACGCGTTGTTGCTGGTCAACAGCAACGGCACCGTCGTGGACGCCAACAGCGCGGCGGTCCAGGCGCTGCAGGCACCGGGCACCTCACTGGTCGGCATGGGCGTGCTGGGCCTGCTGCCCGAGTTCGACCCCAGCCGCATCCCCGGCTCGATGCGTCCGGCCACCCGCGACGGCGACGCCCTCGACCGCCCGGTCCGGATGACCGCCCACCGCACCGACGGCACCACCTTCCCCGTCGAGGTCTCCGGCAACGACTTCGCCGACGACGACGGCCGCGGCTACGCCCGCTCCCCGTACGACTCGTACCGGGAGAACTCGCCGTCCTCCTCCGACCTGCTCCTGCTGCTGGTCCGCGACCTCTCCGGCCGGCTCGGCGTCGAGGCCGAGCTGCGCCGCCAGCACAAGCAGACCGAGATGATCCTGCGGGCCGCCGCCGAGGGCGTGCTCGGCGTGGACCTCGAAGGCCGCTGCGTGCTGGTCAACCCGGCCGCCGCGCACATCCTGGAGTACCGGGCGAGCGAGCTGGGCGGGCGCGAGCTGCACCCGCTGATCCAGCACTCCCGGGCCGACGGCACCCCGCTGGCGCTGGAGGAGTCGGCGCTGCTGGACACCCTGACCTCCGGACGCAAGCACCGGGTGCGCGGCACCGTGCTGTGGCGCAAGGACGGCCGCCCCGTCACCGTCGACCTCACCACCGCCCCCGTCCGGGACGGCGACCAGCTGGTCGGCGCGGTGATGACCTTCACCGACCGCAGCCGCGAACTCGCCCTGATCGCCCGCAACGAGCACCTCACCGCCGTCCTGGAGAGCGAGCTGGGCGGCGCGCTGAACGCGCTGAACCAGCGGCTCGACGCGCTCGCCGCCGACCCGGCCGGCCAGCTGTGGCCGGAGGCCAACTGGACGCTGCGCCGGCTGGCCGCCGAGTGCCGCCGGTTCGGGAAGCTGATCGACGGGGTCCTCGACCACCAGCGCAGCGAGGCCGGCGAGAGCGGCGCGGCCGAGGCCAGGGACGGCAAGGAGCCCAAGGCCGGCAAGGAGGGCCAGGACGGCAAGGGCGGGCGGAAGGCCGCGTCGCGGGTGCCGGTCGGCCTGGACAAGGTGGTCCGCCGGGCCGTGCAGGAGGCCGGTGAGCTGGTCGGCCCCGGCCGGGTGCGGTTCTCGGTGCACGCCGCCGCGGTCGAGGTGATCGCCGACGAGCGGCGGCTGGCCCAGGCGCTGGCCCACCTGGTCGCCGACGTCAGCGGGATCGGCCTGGCGCTGGACGCCCCCGCCGCGCCCTCCCCCGGCCTGGCCGTGCCCGGGCTGAACGCTGCCGCCGAGCCCGCGCTGCCGCCCGCCCCCGAACCGCCGACCGTCGTCCTGGCCGCCGCCCAGCGCGGCGAGGTCGCCCGGGTCGAGATCCGCGGCCCCGGCGTCGGCGGCAGCCCCGTCCACCTGCCGATAGCCCGCGCGGTGGTCGAGCGCCACGGCGGGGTGCTCCAGCCGCACGAGCTGCCCGGCAAGGCCGGCACCACGTACGTCGTCGAGCTGCCGCTGGACCCGGCCGCCGCGAAGGCCGCCGCCGAGCGCGCCGCCGCCGAGGGGCGCTCCGACCGGCCCAAGGAGAGCGACAGCGCCGTCCTGCCCGAGCTGCCGGGCATCCCGCAGCTGCCCAGCGGCGGCGAGGCCGCCGAGCCCGTGACCGGCGCCGAGCAGCCCGCCGCCGAGGCCGCCGAGGCGGAGCGGGCGCCCGCCGAGGAGCCTGCCGCCGAGCGGCGCGGCCGCCGTGGCCGGCCGGCCGCCTCCGGCGCTCCCGTTGCCGCCGACGTTCCCGCCGACCAGTGGCCGAACGCCCCCGCCCGGGTCGAGCGGCCCGTCCCCGAGCAGTGGAACGGCACCGGCAACGACCCCGCGTACGGCCGCCAGGGCCTGGCCGGGCCGGACGGCGCCCAGAGCGACCCGTGGGGCAAGGACGACGGCCGCTCCGGCCCCGCCTACGCCGTGCCCGTCGAGGGCGACCGGGCGCAGCGACCCGCCGGCCGCGAGCCGCTCGCCCTCGGCCCGGCCCCCGCGCCCGCGCCCGCGCCCGCCGCGGACGGCACCCCGGCGGGCGGCACCCCGACCGCCGAGGCCGTCCACGAGCAGGCCCCGGGCGAGGCCAAGCCCCGGCGCCGCCGCGCGCTGCCCTCGACCGAGGACCCCTCCGGCGGCTTCGCGCTGCCCGGAACGGCCGACACCCCGGTCTACCCCGGCCTGGAGCACGCCCTGCCGACCGGCCCCGCGCCCACGCCGCCCGAACCGGCCGCCGCACCGACCGGGCGCCGCCGCCGGCTGGCCGTCCCGCCGGGGCCCGGCCCGGACGCACTGGTGAACGCCTCCGGCCCGGCCGGTGGCGCCATGGGTGATGCCGCCGGTGGGGCCATGGGCGGTGCCGTCGGCGGAGCCGCCGGGCAGGAGCCCTCCCCCGGCGCCGCGCTGGCGCCCGCCCGGGCCGTGCTGCCCGCCGCCGAGCAGCCGTCCGCCCCGCGCCCGGTCGGCACCGGGCTGGGCGAACTCGCCCCGGCGCGCCCGCTCGGCCCCGCACCGGTGCCCGCCCCCGGGCTGCCCACCGCCGTGCCGCAGCCGCCCGCGCCGGGCGACGCCGGACGGACGGCGCCGCGCCCGATGGCCGAGCTCCCCGCCGCCGATCAGCCGCCCGCCCCGACCGGCGAACTGGTCAACACCCGCCGGCTGCTGGTCTGGCCCGAGCCCGACCCGGCCACCAAGCAGGCCCTCCAGGCGCGCGGCTACCTCCCGGTGATCGTCCGCTCCCGCGAGGAGGTGGACGCCCAGGCCCCCGGCTTCCCCGCCGCCCTCTTCGTCGACCCGCTGACCGGCCCGATCACCCGCACCGCGCTCCAGTCGCTGCGCACCGCCGCGCTCAACCGGCGGGTCCCGGTGCTGGTCACCGCCGGCCTCGGCCAGGCCACCCGGGACGCCGCGTACGGGGCCGATCCGGCCGTGCTGCTGCGCGCCCTCGCGCCGCGCGACGGCGAGCACCACGCCCCGCGGGTGCTGCTGGTCGAGGGCGACCCGGACATCGCCGCCGCCATGATCAGCAGCCTGGAGCGGCGCGGCATGCACGTCGAACACGCGGTGGACGAGAACGACGCGGTGGCCCGGGCGAGCAGCGTGCAGCCCAACCTGGTGGTCATGGACCTGTTGCAGATCCGCCGTCGCCGGGTCGGCCTGCTGGACTGGCTGCGCGCCAACGACCGGCTGCACCGCACCCCGCTGGTGGTCTACACCTCGGTGGACCTCGACCCGCGCGAGCTGCCGCGGCTGCGCACCGGCGAGACGGTGCTGTTCCTCGCCGAGCGCTCGACCAGCGAGGACGTCCAGTCCCGGATCGTCGACCTGCTCGGGCGGATCGGCGCGATGGGCGAGGCGGGCGTCGCCGCCGCGGGCTGAGCCGCCACGCGGGCCGGGCACGGGAAGCGGAGCGGACACGGGAAAGGGCCGGCCGCCCCCGTTCCGTACGGGGCGGCCGGCCCTTCTCGCGATCACTCCTTGCCGAGCACCGTGACGTCCAGTTCCTCGGCCGCGTAGCTGGCCCGGATCACCTTCTTGTCGAACTTGCCGACCGAGGTCTTCGGCACCGACTCGACGATCGACCAGCGCTCCGGAAGCTGCCAGGAGGCGATCCGCTCGCCCAGGAAGGCCCGCAGCTCCCTGAGTCCGGCGGTCGCGCCCGGGCGCAGCACCACGGTGGCCAGCGGGCGCTCGCCCCACTTCTCGTCCGGGACGGCGACCACGGCGGCCTCGGCCACGTCGGGGTGCGCCATCAGGGCGTTCTCCAGCTCGACCGAGGAGATCCACTCGCCGCCGGACTTGATCACGTCCTTGGCCCGGTCGGTGAGGGTGAGGTAGCCGTCGGCGGTGATGGTGCCGACGTCGCCGGTGCGCAGCCAGCCGTCCTCGGAGAACTTGTCGTCCGGGCGGATCGGGTCCTGGCCGGCGCCGCCGTAGTACGCCCCGGCGATCCACGGGCCGCGCACCTCCAGCTCGCCCGCCGAGACGCCGTCGTGCGGCATCCGCTCGCCGCCCGGGCCGGTCAGCCGGGCCTCGACGGAGGCCGGGAAGACGCCCTGGGTGATCCGGTACGGCCACTCCTGCTCGGGGGTGAGGCCGCCCGGCGGCTGGGCGAAGCAGCCGAGCGGGGAGGTCTCCGTCATGCCCCAGGCGTGCAGCACCCGGATGCCGTGGCGCTCCTCGAAGCCCTTCATCAGGGCGGGCGGGCAGGCGCTGCCGCCGATGACCACCATGCGCAGGCTGGAGGTGTCGTAGTCGCCCGCGTCGAGCTCGTCCAGCAGGCCGCTCCAGATGGTGGGGACGGCGGCGCTGACGGTGGGGCGCACGGCGGCGATCATCTCGGCCATCGGCTTGGGCTGGAGGAAACGATCCGGCATGAGCAGGTTGGCACCGGACATGAAGGCCGCGTGCGGGATGCCCCAGGCGTTCACGTGGAACATCGGGACCACCGGCAGCGCGGTGTCGCGCGGGGTGAAGGCGAAGTTGTCGCCGGTGTTGACCTGCATGCAGTGCAGGTAGACCGAGCGGTGGCTGTAGAGCACGCCCTTCGGGTCGCCGGTGGTGCCGGAGGTGTAGCAGAGCACGGCCGCCTGCCGCTCGTCGATGTCGTCCCGCCAGGGGTACTCGGTGGGCCGGCCGGCGATCAGCTCCTCGTAGTCGTGCACGCCGCCCGCGAAGCCGGCCAGCACCGAACGGTCGCCGGGGCCGCTCACCACGATGTGCTTGAGGGTCGGCGCGAGGTCCGGCAGCACGGCGGCGAGCAGCGGGAGGACGGTGCCGTTGACGATGACGACCCGGTCGGCGGCGTGGTTGACGATGAACGACAGCTGCTGGGCGGGCAACCGCAGGTTCAGCGTGTGCAGCACGGACCCCATCGCGGGGACGGCCAGGTACGCCTCCAGGTGCTCGGCGTTGTTCCACATCAGGGTGGCGACCCGGTCGTCCCCGGCCACCCCGAGCTCGTCGCGCAGCGCCCAGGCGAGCTGCGCGGCCCGCGCGCCCACCTCCGCGTAGCTGCGGACGACCGGTCCCGTGCCGTCCCAGGTGGTCACCGTCGATCGGCCGTGGATCGTGGCCCCGTGCTCCAGGATCCGGGCGACGGTGAGCGGGACGTCCTGCATCGTGCTGAACACGGGTCCTCCTTGACCTGGCGGCACTGCGGCTGCGCCCGCGAACACCTACCGGGCGGTAATGCGCGCGGACGTGCCCGATTGTGCCGCCCGCACCCCGCCGTGTCAGCACCTCGACCCCGTTGCGCGGATCACGGATTCGTCCCGGTTGCGCCCTCCGCGCGCATCCGGGAGTCCGTCGGCAGCCAGGTGCGCACGTCCTCCGGGATGGCCCGGTACTCGGCGGCGGCCAGGGTCCGGCTCCGCCACACCCCGTCGGCGCCCGCCTCGACCACCCGCACCTCGTCCTCGGCGGCGGCGGCACGATGCCGGTCGGTGAAGATCCACACCTGTGTGCCGGCCGCCTGCCACCGGTACCCCGGCTGGTCCTTCCCGCTGTCGTAGACCGTGTCGTCCCGCCACAGCACGTCCTTGCGCGTGCCCTCCCCGCGCTTCGACGGCGTGTACGCCCGCACCACACCGCGCCAACGCCTGGTCCCGTCCGGCTCCGCGCTCTCCTCCACCTCCAGCGCGAACCGGTCGTACGGTGCCCGCACCCAGTGGTCGGGCCGGGCCGCTCCCTCCGCGTGCAGCCTGTTGGTGTACACGGCGGGCGGCCCGTCCGCCCCGCCTCCGCACCCGGCCAGCAGCACGGCGACCACGCCCGGCAGGACGCTCCGCCGGAGCACCATCAACTGAACCTCACTTCCTCGGCTGTCCGCCGCGGAGCTCGTGACGGGGCGGTAGGGCCGGCCGGCTCAGGCGCGGTCGGGGCGGGCGAGGCGTAGGGAGTTGGCCGGGTCGGGGGTGTAGGCGGGGTCGAGGGTCCAGCCCTGTTCGGCGGCGATGCGCAGGGCCTGGTGGGCGCCGGCGCCGCGGTAGGTGGCGCGCTTGAGGTGGACGCGGCGCAGGAAGGTGCCGTCGGGGGCGGTGAGGGCGCGGTAGGAGTCGGCGGAGCGGGCGAGTTCGCGGTCGGCGTCGCGCTTGAGGATGCGGCGGATGTGGCGGTCCCAGGCGGCGGGGCTGTTGGTGAACTCGGCTCGGAAGGCGCGCGGGCCGACGGTCCAGCGGGCGCCCCAGCGGTCCCAGTAGTCGGGCTCGGGCCGGCTCACCCAGAAGGTGAGCAGGCCGTACAGGGGGACGTAGACGATCTGGAGCAGGAGGACGAACGGCAGCAGCGGCGCGAAGCGGACCGGCTGCGGGCCCCACGGGGTGCCGGGCGGGGCGGGCGGGTCCTGCGGGGACGGCGCGTTCGGGGCGGCCGGAGCGGGGAAGTGGCGGGCGAGCCGGACGTGCCCGGCGTCGGTCCCGGACGCCACGCCGTGCCAGCCCTGCCGCTCGGCGAGCCGGACCACGCCGGCCGCGCCGAGGCCGCGGTAGAGCCGCAGCGCGAGCCCGACCGTCATCACCCGGCCGTGGTCGGCCCGCAGCTCGCCGTCACCGGCCGCGTGGGCGGCCTCGGCGGCGGCGATCCGGCGGGCGAGCACCGGGGTGACGTAGCGCTCCCAGTGCTCCGGGCGCCCGGTGAGCTCGGCGCGCAGGCGGCGCGGCGGGATGAAGCTGCGGTTCACCTTCAGCCAGCCGTCGGAGCTCGGGCCGGATCCGCCGCCGGAGTAGTCGGCCAGGATCAGCACGACGAAGAAGCCCACCAGGCCGAGGATCCAGAGCGGGGCGTAGATCCACTGGAGCAGGAACTGGAGCAGCACGACCAGGCGGTTGCGGCGCGGCGCGGGGCCGGGGAAGCCGCCGCCGGGCTGCGGGGCGGCGCCGAACTGCGCTGCGGCGTGCGGTGGTCGGGGCGCCGGGTGGGCCTGCTGGGGCGGGTACGGCTGCGGTGGCGGCACGGGCTGCGCGTAGGGGTTCGGCCCGTACGACGCCTGCCCGTGCGGCGCCTGCCCGTACGACGCCGCCCCGTACGGGTACTGCGGCGGCGCCGCGCCGTACCCGTTCGCGCCGCCGTGTCCCTGACCGTTCGCCATGCCGTTCCCCCCGTACCGGATCGGGGGTCACCCTACCCGCGGGGGCTCAGCCGGCGGTCGGGCCGTCCACGAGGTTGCGGTCGACGGCGAGGGTGGCGCCGTTGAAGGTCTCCTCGACGTTGCCGTGGTACTGGTGGACGCGCTGGTGGAAGCTCCAGAGGTCGGGGGCCAGGCCGCCGGAGCCGGCCGTGTCGACCTGGTCGTCCCAGCGGGCGTACCAGAGCGCGTCGGGCATCGGGGAGCTGCCCGCCCGGGCGGCGGCGGCGAGGTCCGAGACCCCCGAGTCGAGGCTGGAGTAGAAGCCGGAGCGGTAGCCGGCGGCGTGCAGGCCGGCCGTCCAGCCGAGGGTGAAGTCGACCACGGCCTGCCCGCAGGCCGCGTCGTGCATCGGGTAGGCCTCGATGTCCAGGTAGACCGGGCTGCCGCCGGCGAGCCCGAGCGAGCGCAGCGCCCGGGCCGCCTCGTCCGCCTCCTCCCGGCCCTGCTCCGCGGCCTTCGCCGGGTCGATCCGCCGGGGCTTGCGGCTCGGGTCCGCGCACGGCGCCTGCAGCCCGACGTGCACCGGCAGGAACCGCCAGCCCAGCGCCCGCGCCTGGCGCACCCAGTCGGCGGTGAGCCGGGGCTGGGCGCAGCCGCGCTGGGAGCCGCTGGTGTAGATGCCGACCGCCCCGTACGGGGAGGCGCCGCGCCAGGCCCGCAGGGTGTCGAGCGGCGGGGCGGTGCAGGCGTCGAAGGCGGGGCCGCTCCAGGTGGCGAGGGGCCGGACCGGCCCGCCCCGGTCGGGAAGCGTGACGGTCCGGATGCGGGGAGCGGCGGCCCGGGCGGCGGCTTCGGCGCTCGCGCCCGTCCCGTCGGTGGCCAGCAGGAGCACGAGGGCGGCGGCGAGGAAGGCCGCGGGGCGGAGATAGCGCACCCCGCCTTGTTACTGACGGACCGTCGGATGATCTAGGCAGCCACGCCGGGGCGCCCGTCCGGGTCCACCCTTTCGGACGCACCCGTCCGGTTCCGTCCCGATTTTTGTAACGAGCTTGCTGGTTGGTCACTCCTTACGGCAAACTCGCGAATATGCCCACGTCCCATACCAGCGAAACCCCCACCGCCTCATCGTCGGCTCCTGCCGTCGCCGAGGCCCTGGCCATGCCGCCCGCCCCCAAGGGCGAGCCTGCCGGCGAGCGGGGCAGCTGGCGACGAGGCGGGTCGCCCGGCCCCGAGGCGCCACCCGAGATCCACCCCGGCCGCTCCACCGGCCGGGTCGGCAAGATCCTGCGGCGCCCGGACGGCATCCCGGCGCCGCTTCTCTGTCTGGCCGCCATGTTCCTGGTGCAGACCGGCATCGCCCTGTCCAAGCCGCTGTTCGGCCCGCTCGGGGTCAGCGGCACGACCTTCCTGCGGCTCGGCTTCGCCGCCGTCATCCTGCTCGCGCTCACCCGGCCGAAGCTGCGCGACAAGCGCCCGCGCGACCTCGCCGCGGCGGCGCTGCTCGGCATGGCCTCGGCGGGGATGACCTTCCTGTTCGCCGGGGCGATCGACCGGCTGCCGATGGGCACCGCCGCGACCATCGAGTTCCTCGGCCCGCTCGCCGTCGCCCTGGTCTTCGCCCGGCGCGCCAGCCACCTGCTGTGGGCGCTGCTCGCGGCCGCGGGCGTGGTGCTGCTGACCCTGCTCGGCGAGGGGGACGGCGGCGGGTCGCTCGACCCGGTCGGCCTGTTGTACGCGTTCGGGGCGGCCGCCTGCTACTCGCTGTACATCCTGTTCACCGACAAGGTCGGCGCGACCTTCCAGGGGTTCCAGGGCCTCGCGGTGTCGATGACGGTCGGCGCGCTGACGCTGGCGCCGTTCGGGCTCGGCGAGGCCTGGCACGGGCTGTCCGCGCCCGGCGCCTCGCCGCTGGGGCTGCTCGCCGCGGTGGCCGGGGTGTCGCTGCTGCTGCCGGTGATCCCGTACGCGCTGGAGATGACCGCGCTGCGGCGGATGCCGCAGCGGGTGTTCAGCGTCTTGGTCAGCCTGGAGCCGGCGGTCAGCGCGCTGGTCGGGCTGGTGGTGCTGGGCCAGCTGCTGGGCCTGCCGCAGCTGGCCGGGATCGGCTGCGTGGTGGCGGCCAGCGTGGGTGCCACGCTGACCGGGCGGCGCTAGGCGTCGCTAGGTGCACCGACCGCGGAGGTCGTCGGCGACGGGGATCGCGGTCGGAGGCGGAGAGGCCCTACGGCCAGAGCAGGGTGCGCGACCACTCCGGGGAGCTGACCGGGCCGGTGCGGGTGTAGCGCAGCCGGATGTGCCGGCGTTCGGCGTCGCCCTGCCAGAACTCCACCTCGTGGGCCCACAGGGTGTAGACCGCGTGCCCGGGTGCGACCGCGTCCGGGTGCGCCTCCAGCCGGCGACGGGCGACCGCCACCGCCTCGTCGTACTCGGCCAACGAACCCAGCGGCTCGCTCTGCCGCCCGACCAGCGCGCCGACCCGGGCGGCGGGCGAGCGGGTGGCGAACTCCGCGGCGGCGACCAGGTCGGCGGCCCGCTCGACGGTGCCGCGCACCCGCACCTGGCGGCCCAGCTGCGGCCAGTAGACGGTCAGCGCGGCGGCCGGGTGCTCGGCGAGCTGGCGGCCCTTGGGGCTGCGGGCGTCCGCGGAGAAGTTCCAGCCGGTGCCGACCGCGTCGACGTCCCGCAGCACCAGGACCCGGGCGTCCGGCATGCCGTCGGGGTCGACGGTGGAGAGGGTGAACGCCTGCGGGTCCAGCACACCGGCGTACAGCGCGGTGGCGAGCCAGTCCACGAACAGCGGGCCGGGCTCGGCGGGGGCCGCCTCGTGGTCGAAGGACGGCAGCGGGCGGGCCATCGGCGGGCGGCCGAGCAGCAGTTCGGGGACGGAACCGGGCCCGGGCCGATGGTCACGGACCGGCTCGGCCGGCTGCTCCGGCTCCGGTGCGGGCCTGGCTCCGTCCGGGCCGGTCAGGCCCTCCTCCTCCGCCGCCATCGCGCCGCCCTTCCTTCCGATTGCCGCGGTCGCCGCCCCTGGCCGGGCCGGTCCTTCCGGGCCCGGGCACGTGGGTGCGCTGTCGGAGCGCAACCGTACCGTCGTGCTTCCACGGCTCCGGGCGCGGGCCCTCGGTGGGCGGATCCGGGCCGGTCGGCGGGGAAATCCGGCGCGTGCGGTCCGGCGGGGCCGCCGCCCGGCGTTGCGTGTCGCGGCGTGCGTCGTCCGGCGCGTGCGCATCCGGCGTGTGTGTTCAGCCTTACGGGTTCCGGCGTTACGTGTTCCCGCGTTGCGCGTCCCGGCGTTACGTGTTCCCGCGTTGCGCGTCCCGGCGTTGCGTGGACCTCGCCCGCCGGGCGCACGCGTGGGCGGTGCCGATGGCGGCACCGCCCACGAGACCGGTTTCGCGGTGACCCTTTCCGCCGGCCGGTCGAATGCGCTGTTCCCTCTGGGTTCCCTCTGGTGTGATGCGTCGTATCGGTGCGTTGCTCCGGGGCGATGCGCCCGGATCCCCCGAGACCCCGCCACGTCAGGCGCCCCCGCCTTCCGTGGTGGGCGCCCGGTCAGTGGGAGGCCGGAGCGAAGATGACGTTGATGTTCTTGTCTCCCTGGCCGGCCAGGACGTTGCCCGCGTTGTCCTTCGCCGCGAGGGTGTTGTCCTGGTTCGAGGCACCGGTGCCGGTGGCCGTCTGCTGGGCGGAGACCTGGTTGCCGTCGATCCCGCCGAACACGTTGCCGCCTCCGCTGTTGGAGGCCGTGCCGTCGTCGGCGGCGGCAGCACCGGCACCGACCAGCAGCAGACCGGCCGTGAGTGGGCCGAGGAGTGGGAGTCCGAGCGCCCGGCGGGCGCGGATACGAACCATGGAGCCTCCAGGGAAGCCGTTCATCGGGCAAAAGTCGATCAAGGTCTGCAAGGTTCGTCGACCGGACGAACACCTGCGGGCTGCGACGCCGGAGGACAGCCTTCCGCAACAAATCGACAAAGCGCTAGCTCACAGAGCCGAATTCGCCCGTTAGCGTGATATCCGACCAGGCTGCGCATAACGCCGGAGAATGCGAAAAAGGCCGCCACCACACCCGGCCTGAGCTGCTGCTTTGACCTGACGGTCACCGGGTGTCGCCCCTCGGGGAGCGGCGCGACAGCATCACACGAACCGCCGGGCGCACCACCCCGGCGCGCACGAACGGTGAACACGCCCCGGAAAAGTTCGATCACCCCTGCATGTCGACTTTTCCAGTCATTTGCAGATCATCAGATCATCTTGCCGGGATTCAGGATTCCCAGCGGATCGAAGACCCCCTTCAGCTGCCGTTGCAGGTCCAGCGCCACCGGACCCAGCTCGCGGGCCAGCCAGTCCCGCTTCAGCAGACCCACCCCGTGCTCGCCGGTGATCGTGCCGCCCAGTTCCAGGCCGAGTGCCATGATCTCGTCGAAGGAACGCTGGGCACGGGCCGTCTGCTCCTCGTCCGAAGCGTCGAAGATGACGATCGGGTGGGTGTTGCCGTCCCCGGCGTGGCTGACCACCCCGATGGTCAGCCCGTGCCGCTCGGCGATCACCGCCACGCCGTTCAGCATCTCCGCCAGCCGGGAGCGCGGCACCGCCACGTCGTCGATCATCGTGGTGCCCAACCGGTCCAGCGCGGGCAGCGCCATCCGCCGGGCGGCCAGCAGCAGATCGGACTCCGCCTGGTCCTCGGCCGGCACCACCTCGGTCGCCCCGGCCGCCCGGCACAGCTCGGCGACCCGGGCCAGCCCGTCCTCCCGGTCCGGCCCGTCGAAGGCCACCAGCAGCAGCGCCTGGGTGGCCTCCGGCAGCCCCATCCGCCCCAGCTCGTTGACGGCCCGCACCGAGACCGCGTCCATCAGCTCCATCAGCGACGGGGTCAGACCGCGTGCCATCACCTCGCAGACCGCCGCCCCGGCCGCGTCCGCGCTCGGGAACTCCGCCGCCAGCGCCAGCTGGGGAGCGGGCGCCGGCCGCAACGCCAGGACCGCCCGGACCACCACGCCGAGCGTCCCCTCCGAGCCGACGAACAGCCTGGTCAGGTCGTACCCGGCCACGCCCTTCGCCGTGCGGCGGCCGGTGGACAGCAGCCGCCCGTCCGCCAGCACCACGTCCAGGCCGAGCACGTACTCGCTGGTGACGCCGTACTTCACGCAGCAGAGCCCGCCCGCGCCGGTGCCGATGTTGCCGCCGATCGTGCAGGACTCCCAGCTGGACGGGTCCGGCGGGTACGCGAGGCCCAACTCCTCGGCCGCGCGCGAGAGTTCGGCGTTCACCACGCCGGGCTCGACGACGGCGATCCGGTTCACCGGGTCGATCTCCAGGATCCGGTTCAGCTTCACCAGCGAGAGCACGACGCAGCCGTCCACCGCGTTCGCCCCGCCCGACAGGCCGGTCCGGGCCCCCTGCGGCACCACCGGGACACGCAGTTCGGTCGCGGTGCGCATCACGTGCTGCACCTGCTCGACCGTCTCCGGGAACACCACCACGGCGGGCAGACCGGCCATGCAGAAGCCCGCCATGTCGTGGCGGTACGCGGCGGTCACGTCCGGATCCACCACGACCGCCCCCTCCGGGAGCCCCTGCGCCAGTCGGTCAGTCAGGTCACTCATCGCCGCCTCCAGTCGCCGCCCGGCCGCCTCCACCTCCGCACTCTGCCCGCCGCCCGGTACCCGGGCAAGTGGGCCCCGGCGGGGAGGAGGGGCGGGGGTGAGCGGCGGACGACGGAGCGCATCCGGCGGGGCGGCGCAGGTGGGGAGGAGGAAGCCAACGCCCCGGGCAAGCGGGCCCCGGCGGGGAGGAGGGGCCGGGGGTGGGCGGCGGACGACGGAGCGCGTCCGGCGGGGCGGGGCGGGCGAGGAGGAGGAGGAGGAGGCGAACGCCCCCGGGGCAAGCGGGCCCGGCGGGGAAGGACGGACGGGGGCGAGCGGCGGACGACGGGGCGGGACAAGGCGACGAAGAGGAAGCGAACGCCCCGGGCAAGCGGGCCACGGCAGGGAAGGACGGACGGGGGCGAGCGGCGGACGACGGAGCGCATCCGGCGGGGCGGCGCAGGTGGGGAGGAGGAAGCGAACGCCCTCGGGGCAAGCGGCCCTCAACCAACAGGACCGGCGGCGGAGCGCCCTCCAGCCGCTCCCCGGGCCGGTCACGCGCGCCGGAGGACCGGCCCGGCCAAGGCCGCCAGACCGGCAGCGGCGGTGGCGAGGGCGCAGAGGAGGGTGGGCAGGACGGCGCCCGCCGCGTCCGCGAGCAGGCCCAGCAGGGCGTTGGAGAGCACCAGGGCCACGCTCTGCACGAGCGTCAGCAGCGCTTGCACCCGCGACAGGTGGGTCGGCGGCGCGCCGCCCAGCACCAACGGGCCGAGGTGGCAGGCGAAGAGCCCCGAGCCGAGGCCCGTCACCGCACTGCCGACCACCGCCGCGCCCGGCCCCGCGGCCAGCGCCAGCAGCGCGGTCCCCGCCGACGCCGTGCAGAGCCCGGCCGCCGCCCCCGCTCCGGCCCGGGGCAGTGCGCCCCGCCACGCCACCAGGCCGGCCACCGCCAGCACCCCGGCCGCCTGCCCGCCGCTCACCAGCCCCGCCGTCCCCGCCGCCCAGCCGTGCGCCCGGGCGAGCAGCGGAACGAGCAGGGACACCACCGGCAGCAGCGCCCCGGCCGCCGCGCCGGTGAGCAGCAGTGCGGCGCGCAGCAGCGGGTCGGCCAGGGCGAGCCGGACGCCGGACGCCGCCTCGCGCAGCAGGCCGGTGCGCGGGCCGCCCGGAGCAGCCGCCTCGGGCCGGACCCTCAGCAGGACCAGCAGCACGACCCCGAAGCTCACCGCGTCCGCCACCGCCGCCCCGGACAGCCCGCCGGACGCGACCAGCAGGCCGCCCAGCGGCGCCCCGAGCAGGACGGCGACCTGCCCGCCGGCCTGCCGCAGGGCGAGCGCCCGGGGCAGCCGGTCGGCGGGCACCAGCCGGCTCGGCATCGAACCGCTCGCCGGGAGGTAGAAGGCGTCGACCGTCCCGATCACGGCCGCCGCCGCGACCAGCAGCCACGGCGGCGTCCCCCGGTCGGCCACGGCCAGCGCCAGCGCGACGGTCGCGGCCAGCATCACCGCGTCCCCGGCGAGCATCACCCGGCGGGCGCCGAACCGGTCCGCGACCGCGCCGCCCAGCAGCACCAGCGCGGTGCGCGGCACCGTGATCGCCCCCAGGACCAGCCCGGTCGCGCCGCCGCCGTGCGCGGAGGCGGCCCAGCCGAGGGCGAAGTACAGCGCCGCGTCGCCGAGCAGCCCGGCCTGGGTGCCGACCAGCCAGAGCAGGTACGGCCGGGGTAGTGCGACTCGGGTCGGTGCGACTCGGGTCGGTGCGTCGGTGGTGGTGGTCACGCCGGGCGACGCTAGGGCCCTCGACCCGGTCGAGGGCAAGCGCCGCTACGGCCGGACGACCGGTTCCTGGAGCTCGGTGACCCACCCGGCCGGGTCCTCCGGGCACTCCAGGTACAGCTCCCGGGCGTAGCCGGTCGAGCGGTAGCCGTTCTCCTCGATGAAGCGGGCCAGTTCCTGGCTGGTGCCCAGCACCCCGTCCATCGAGCCGCGGTGCACGACGGTCGCCGCCTCCTCGATCGGCGCCAGGTCGAGCACCTCGAAGCCGTGCCCGTCCGGCCGCACCGACGGGCCGACCGGGACGGCGGCCAGGACCAGCACCGCGCCGTCGCCCTCCGGCGCGTCCTGGTAGCGGGCGACGGACGGCCCGGTCGCCTCGATCCCGGCCTCGGCCAGCCGCCGGCACAGCTCGGTGAACAGCGGCCCGATCACCGGCCCGATGTCCTCCGGGTCGTAACTCGCGGCCACCGCCGTCAGTTGGGCCACCCGGACGGACGGCACCGGCTTCACGACGACCTCGTGTGCGGACATGGTCCCCTCGCTCTCGATCGTTCGGAGCCTCGCCTCCACCCGGGCCAGCCGCAGCTCGTCGGCCGCGATCGCCTCGGCGAGCTGGGCGCGCCGCAGCCGCAGCATCCCGCGCAGCTCGGCCGCGTCCGGCCGCTCGTCCAGGACGGCCCGCACCTGTTGCAGGGTGAAGCCGAGCTCCTTGAGCGCGATCACCCGGTTCAGCCGGGCGAGTTGGGAAGCCTCGTAGAGGCGGTACCCGCTGACCGGGTCCACCCGGGCGGGCCGCAGCAGCCCGATCGCGTCGTAGTGGCGCAGCATCCGTACCGACACCCGGCCGTGCTTGGCGAAGTCTCCGATGTTCAACATGGTGCGACCACTCCACCCCCTGCCACCGTGTCAGGGTCAACCCCCGCCGTCCGCGCCCCGCCGGAGAAACACCGAGGGCGGGTGCCGAACGTTGTCGGCACCCGCCCTGAGCAGGTGGTTCTCCTACCGGCGGAGAGCGTGGGATTCGAACCCACGGTACGGGGTCACCGCACGACAGTTTTCAAGACTGTTCCCTTAGGCCGCTCGGGCAGCTCTCCAGGCGGAGGTCAGCCTAACGGGTCCGGCGGGGTTCGGCGCACACGTTTCGGTGGGGCCGGGGGTCGTCACTGGTCGCCGACGCGCTCGGCCAGGGTGACCTTGGTGGTGAGGGTCTGGCCGTTGCGGGTGTACTCGACGTCGACGGTCTCGCCGGGCTTGTGCGTCCAGATCCGGCTGACCAGGGCGGGGCCGTTCTCGATCGGGGCGCCGCCGAGCTTGGTGATGACGTCGCCCGGCTTGAGGCCGGCCTTGTCGGCCGCGCCGCCGGGGGTGACGGCCGGCTGGCCCTGGATGTCCTTCGTCTGGATCTGCGCGCCGTCGCCCTTGTAGTCGTCGTTGCGGAGCACGTCGAGCTTGGCGTAGACCGGCTTGCCGGTCTTGATCAGGGTGTCCGCGACCCACTTGGCCTGGTTGATCGGGATGGCGAAGCCCAGGCCGATGCTGCCGGCCCGGCCGTTGGCGGAGGCGTTGGACTGGATCGCCGAGTTGATGCCGATCACCGCGCCGCCGGAGTCGAGCAGCGGACCGCCGGAGTTTCCGGGGTTGATCGAGGCGTCGGTCTGGAGGGCGTTCATGTACGAGGCCTGCGCGCCGGTCTCGTCGCCGGAGGCCACCGGGCGGTCCTTGGCGCTGATGATGCCACTGGTGACGGTGGACTCCAGGCCGTACGGCGCACCGATCGCGACGGTGGCGTCGCCGACGTTGACCTTGTCGGAGTCGGCCAGCGGCAGCGGGGCCAGCTTGCTCTTGGGCGGGTTGTCGATCTTGACGACGGCGACGTCGTAGCCCGCGGCGTGGCCCAGCACCGAGGCGCTGTAGGAGCTGCCGTCGGCGAATTTGACGGTCAGTTTGCCGCCGTTGAGGGTCGGCGCGACCACGTGGTTGTTGGTGAGGATGTGGCCCTCGGTGTCGAAGACGAAGCCGGTGCCGGTGCCCGACTCGCCGTTGCCCTGCGCCTTGATGGTGACGACGCTGGGCAGCGCCTTCTGCGCGATGGCGGCGATCGAGCCGGGGGTGGGCTCGCTCTTCTGGGTGTCGCTGGCCTGGACGGTGGTGCTGCGGTGGTCGCTCGCGGAGCTGCTGCGGTCGGCGCGGTCGGCGACGGTCACGCCGAGCGCGCCACCGGCCAGACCGGCGACCAGCGCGACGGCCGCGAGCAGGGCGACCAGGCCGCCGCGCTTCTTGCCGGGGCGGCCCGGACCGCCCGGGCCCCCGGCGTACTCGGCCGGGTAGCCGACCGGGCCGCCGGGGTAGCCGGTGCCGCCGGAGTCGGGGGCGGGGCCCCAGCCGCCGAGCGGCTGACCGGCCCCGAACGGGTGGTGGGCGTGCGCGGCGGGGGCGCCGGGCGCGGCCGGAGCGGCGCCGTACCCCTCGTGCGCGCCGGCGGCCGGGACGCCGTGGGTCGGGGTGGCGTACGGGTTGCCGGACGGCGGCAGGGCCGGGGCGGCGGGCGGGGCGGGCGGCAGGACCGGCGGCGGGGCGTCGATGTACCCGGTGGCCGGGTCGACGGCGGGCTCCTGGGCGGCGGGCGCGGGGGACGCGACGGGCGCGGCCGGCGGCTGCGGTGCGGGCACCTTGGTGAAGGCGACGGTGGGCTTGTGCCCGCCCTCCGCCGCAACGCCCTCCGCCGCGGCGGCACCCGCGGCAACGCCGTCGACGGGCGCCGCCCCGGCGGCGGCAGCGGCGTCGGCCGCCGCGCCGGCCTCCGGCTCGGGCACCCGGCGGAACGCCATGGTCGGCTTGTGCCCGCCCTGAGCGGGGCCGTCGGACCCGGCCTCAGCCGCTCCCAGGCCGGCGGGCTGCTCCCCCTGCGGCCCGGTGGGCCCAACCTCGCGCTCGGTGCTCACGGACGACCTCCATAGCTGACAGAACCAAGGACCATAGTTTTTCGCACTGTCGATTCGATTGCCGTAAGGACCCCTCTGAAGAACTCATAAGAATCCTTAGCCGGCCCCGACCTCGGTGCCGTCGGCCGGGGCTCCCTCCCCCGCCGGGCGTCCCGCGATGCGGACCGCGCACCCCTCGGCCTTGGGCGTTCGCCCCCGTCCCGGTTAGCCTGTCGCTGAAAACTGACACGCGGGAGCTTGGACCCACCAGGCTGAGAGTGCGCATGTCGACCGTACGCCACCGGAGTGACGGACGTTCGAGGGGGCGCTGACCGCCGGAACCTGTCCGGGTAATGCCGGCGTAGGGAGTATCGGCCATGCCGCCTGCTTCGCCATCCTCTTCTCCGGACGCGAACGCGTCCAAGGACCTCCCCGGGGCCACGCCCCCCGCAGGCACCGCGCCCACCGGGACCACCGGGACCGCCGCGACCGCCGCGACCGCCGCGACCGCCGTGCTGGAACGCCCCGAGCGCACCGAGCGCACCGAGCACGTCGAGGCCCCCCTGGTCCTGGACACCGAACCGCCGCGCACGCTGCGCTTCCGGGACCAGTTCGCGCTCTGGATGAACCTGGGCGTCAGCCTGATCGGCTTCTCCACCGCCGCCACCGTGCTCGGCGCCCGCGGCAGCGAGCTGTCGCTGGCCGCCGCGGTGACCGCGATCGCGGTCGGTACGGCGGTCGGCACCGCGATGCTCGGCGTGGCCGCGGTGATCGGCGCCCGCACCGGCGCCCCCGCGATGGCGAACCTGCGCGGGCTGTTCGGCACCCGGCTGTCGTACCTGCCGACGGTGCTGAACATCGTGCAGTGCGTCGGCTGGGGCGTGTTCGAGCTGCTGACCATCTCGGCGGGCGCCCAGACCGTCGCGCACACCAGCGGCTACCGCTGGCTGTTCGTCCTGCTCGCGGGCGCGCTGACCACCGCGCTGACCATCTGGCCGCTGGGCTCGATCGCGGTGCTGCGCCGGTTCGTGGCCGGGGCGGTCGCGGTCGCGATGGTGTACTTCACCGTCCAGCTGGGCCGCCAGGGCGTGCCGGACCCGGGCGCGGGCAACTGGCACGGCTTCCTGGGCGCCACCGACGCGATGATCGCGGTGTCGATCTCCTTCGTCCCGCTGGCCGCCGACTACACCCGGCACTCGCGCTCCCCGCGCTCGGCCTTCTGGGGCAGCTTCTCGGGCTACACCCTCGCCCAGGTCTGGTGCTACGTGCTCGGCCTGATGGCGCTGTTGCAGTCGGACGGCGACCCGAACCGGATCTTCGACTCCTTCCTCGGGGTCTGGGCCGGCTGGCTGTTCCTGCTGGTGCTGGTGCTGCGCGAGACGGACCAGTCCTTCGCCAACGTGTACTCGACCGCGATGTCGGTGCAGAACCTGCTGCCGAGGGTGGACCGCCGGGTGCTCTCCGGCGCGATCGGCACCCTGACCACCGTGCTGGCGCTTCAGATCCACGAGTTCACCGACACCTACTACGGCTTCCTCGGCCTGATCGGCTCGGTGTTCGTGCCGCTGCTGGCGGTGCTCGCGGTCGACTACTTCCTCGGCGCCGGACGGCACGGCTGGAACCTCTCCGCGGACGCGCCGTCCCGCTGGCCGATGCTGCTGCCGTGGCTGCTGGGCTTCGCGGTCTACCAGTTCATCGCGCCGACGAACGTGGCCGGCTGGTGGACGGACTTCTGGACCTCCGCCCAGGAGGCGCTGCACTTCACCCCCCGGGAGTGGACCTCCGCCTCGCTGTTCGCCTTCCTGGTGCCGGCCCTGGTGACCTGGGCGCTCACCCCGCTGAGCCGGCGGACCGCCCGGCGCTGAGGCGGCCCGCGCCGAGGCGGCCGCGACGCCCGGCGCCGAGGCGGCGGGAACGCCCGGCGGGCCGGAACCACGCGGACGGGTCGCGGACGAAGACGGCCCCACAGGTTGGGGCCGTCTTCGTCCGCGCGTCACTTCCGCCGCCTATCGTTGGGCCCGTGACCAGCCCAGACCTGTCCCCGGCGGCGGCGCGCACCGCGCCTCCCGTCCAGGTGATCGCCCACCGCGGTTCCTCCCACGCCCTGCCCGAGCACACCCTCGCGGCCTACCGGCGCGCGCTCGACGAGGGCGCGGACGCGCTGGAGTGCGACGTCCGGGTCACCGCCGACGGCGTGCTGGTCTGCGTGCACGACCGCCGGATCGGCCGGGTCTCCGACGGCCGGGGCACCGTCTCGGCCATGACCCTCGCCGAACTGGAGGCGTACGACTTCGGCGCCTGGAAGACCGGCCGCCCCAGCACAGACCCGGAGCTGCGCGGCGTGCTGCGGCTGGATCGCCTGCTGGAGCTGGTGGTGGAGTGCGGCCGCCCGGTGGACCTGGCGATCGAGACCAAGCACCCGGTGCGCTTCCGCGGCCGGGTGGAGGCCGAGCTGCTGCGGACGTTGGAGCGGTTCGGGATCGGCGCGAGCCGGGAGGGCGACCGCCCGTCCGCCCGGATCATGAGCTTCTCCTCGATCGCGCTGAACCGGGTGGCCGCCGCCGCCCCGGAGTACCGGCGGGTCTTCCTGTTCGAACGACCGCTGCCGCTGCTCGGCCGGCTGCGCGCGGGCTCGCCGCTGCCGGGCGGGGCGCGGATCGCCGGCCCGGGCATCGAGCTGGTGCGGGCCCGCCCGCGGCTGGTGACCAGGCTGCGCGAGCTGGGGCACGAGGTCCACGTGTGGACGGTGGACGAGCCGGCCGACGTCGAGCTCTGCCTGGAGCTCGGGGTGTCCGCGATCATCACCAACCGGCCCGCGGAGGTGCTGGCGCAGCTCGGCCGGTGATCCGCCGACGCACCGAGCGCGATAGCCGCGCCCGGCCCGATCGCTCTCGTCGGCAATCAAACGCTCCTTGCTCGATATTGCCGGAATTCATTCACCCGGGCGACGGAGGGTGAGCGCGGAATGACCTGATGTCGACTGTCGGTCGCTGTGCCCGAAATGGACTCGCGGGATCGTCCGGTGCTCGTTTCCGACGCATTACCAAGGGGCATCTCTCCCTCGGCAAACGCTGAAGGAGGTCCGGGGGTGGCGTTGATGGCGGCGCGTACTGTGCCCATAGAAGCTGGGCCGACCTCATCGACCATGGCAGTGCCGCACGGCCCGGCGAGTGTCGGGGTCGCGCGGCGCCGACTGCGTCGAGATCTCGGCGACCGGCAGATACCGGAACCGGTCATCGATGATGCCGTTCTGATCCTTTCCGAGCTGTTGAGCAATGCCTGTCGGTACGCCCGTCCGCTGGGCCCGCTGTCGGCCCTGGGCCGCGGCGCCGGGGCCGAGGTGCTCGGGCAGGTGCTGGTGGGCGTCCCGTCGGGGCCGCACTCCGCGCCGGACGGCCGGGAGGCCGCCGAGGGCTCCGCCGAACCGGACGGCGGGGTACTGGTCCGCTGGCAGATGCACGCCGACGGGGTGCTCACCCTGGAGGTCACCGACGGCGGGGCGGCCACCCGGCCGCTGCCCGCGAGCCCCTCGCTGACCTCGCGCGGCGGCCGGGGCCTGAGCATCGTCGGCCGGCTGGCCAGCGACTGGGGCGTGCGCGACTCCCCCGGCGAGGTCACGGTCTGGGCCGCGCTGCCCGCCCGGGCCCGGCACGCCCGGCGCACCGGAGGCGATGCCCGCAGCGCGTGAGCCGGGCGCGGGGAATGTGTCGTTAGGCTTCCCGGGACACAGGACCACCGTTCCCGGGAGAGCCGCAGCATGGGCAAGAAGGCCGCCAAGAAGGCGCCGCAGCGCCAGTCCACCACCGCCGTCACGGGTGAGATCCCCGTGGTCGGGGCCCGCGAGGACTGCCCCTGCGGCTCGGGCCGCCGGTACAAGGCGTGCCACGGCCGGGAGGCCTCGCACGCGGTGCAGGAGCTGGTGCACCGGCCGTTCGAGGGCCTGCCGGGCGAGGCCGACTGGGTGGCGCTGCGCGAGCTGGTGCCGGCCGCCACGGTGCCGCTGAAGCTGGCCGCCGGGGTGGCCGCCGGCGCGATCGGTGACGTCCCGTCGGTCACCCTGGCCACCGTGCTGCCACTGGCCTGGCCGGCCCTGCGCCGCCAGGACGGCTCGATCCTCCTCGGCCTCCAGACCCAGTCCGCCTCCGGCGACCTCAGCCGCGACCTCGCCGACGCCCTGGAGCTGGCCCTGGCCACCGAGCCGGGCAGCCCGGTGCCGGCCCGCCGGACCGTCCCGGGCGGGCGCCGCCTCCAGGACCTGCTGGACACCACCGCCGCGTTCGAGCCCGCCGTGCACACCGGGTTCGAGTTCTGGCTGGAGGACGCCGAGTCCGCCACCGGCGAGGTCGCCGCCTCGCTGGAGCGCGCCAACGCCTCGGCCATCCCGACCGAGAAGCTCGCCGGCGTGGACGCCGCGTACTGGTGCGGCACCCCGGACAAGAACCACCTGCGCTGGGTGATGACCGTGCCGGAGGAGCGGCTGCTGGACGCACTGGCCCGGCTGAACGCGGCCGGCGAGGCCTCGCTCGGCGCGGACACCCGCCTGGTCGGCTCGTTCCGCGCGCACGGCCTGACCGTCCCGGTGTGGGACCTCCCGCTGACGATGACCGCCGCCGACTGCGAGAAGCCGGCCGCCGAGTTCGCCGAGCGGCTCGCCGCCGTGCTCGCCGACGGGACCCCGCTGACCGCCGAGGAGCGGCGCGCCCGCGCGAACCTGGTGAACCGTCAGGTCACCCTGAACTAAAGCACTCGGGATCGGCGTGATACGCGTCACATTGTCGCGCCGAACGCGCAATTTCCGGGCGTGCAGGGCGTCTTGGAAATTGGCGCGGGCGCAGATCCTTGTTACTGTCTAAAGGGTCCGGCCGCTGGTGCATCCCCCGTCGCCAGCGGCCGGATCTTTTGTTTTCCGGAGCGCCCCGACGCGGCGCCCGCCCTCAGTAGGCCGAACGTCCGCTGTCCAGCCGGACCGTCGCCTCCACCAACTCCCCCAGCAGCGGCCCGACCTGCGGCAGCCAGACCCCGCCGGCGCCCGGTCGCGGCGCCAGCACCCAGCGCACCCTCCCGGCCCCGCCGCCGGGCGGCAGCGCCAGGAAGCCACCCGGGCCGTGGTAGCGCAACGAGCCCGGCACCCAAGGGAGTTGGGCGAGCATCTCGCCGAGCACGTCCAGTGAGTACGGGGCCACCAGCAGCGCGTAGCGGCCCGGCATCGCCAGCACCGGGCCGAGCGGCAGCCGCAGCGCGCCCAGGTAGGCCAGCGCCCGGGCACCGGCCGCCGCGGGCAGGCTGACCGCCGACACCGCGGAGCCGGTGGCGGCCAGCACCGGCGCGTCCGGGCTCCGCCGCTCCCACCACCAGCGCACCATCCGGGCGTCCGTGGTGGCGGCCAGCAGCGGGGGGTCGTGCGGGTGCGCGCCGGGGACGACGCAGTCCGGGTCGCCGCAGGAGCAGCGGCCGTCGCGCAGCACGGTGCCGGGCACCACGGGCCAGCGGTGCTCGACGGCGGCCGTCAGGGCCGCGGCCAGCCGGGCGGCACGTGCCTCCGACCGGTCCTTCGGGTTCTCACGCATGGCGCTCGTTCCTTTCCCTGACCGCTCGGTTCGCCCCACCCCGCCAGGCGTCCGTCGGGATCCTCCGCGCGGGCCCGCCGCGGCACGGCCCCGGGCGGAACGGGCGGGGCGGGCGGCAGGACGGACGGCGCGGCTTCGACGTGGAGCGGGGATGGAGCACGACTGGAAGGGCCGCGCACTGGAACAGCCCTTGGAACGAGAATCCCGTACGCGACCGGATGGACGCCGCCCGGGCGCGCTTGGTTCCACCGTACGAGTGAGAGAGTTCCGGCCGGGGCGGCTCGCGGGCGGCACGGACATACGATCCGGACGGCCGCCCGGGCCGTCCTCCCGGTTCTGCCCGTTCGCGGCCCACCCCATGCCTCCCGGCCCACCGGCGCGTGCACGGGCCCGCGCGCCCCGGTCCGGTCGCGGCGGATCAGGAAACGGCCACGGCGCCGTCCTGGATCTGGACATGCCCCGAATGGCCTGTGTAGAAGTGGTGGCATTGCTGTCGATCAATGACGAGTAGTAGCGAATCGAGGCGAAACACGCCCTTCGGCCGTGCTCGCTCCACATTGGCCTTACCTGGGGGTTTCGCATGGCACGTAGCACCGCGTCAGGAGTGGCGGCATGAACGAGTCCCATCCGTCGACGGCCGTCCCGTCGACGCCGACCGCCGAGCCGGACGCATCCGGCTGCGCAGGCGGGCTCACCGTCCTCGACCCGCCGGGAACGCCCGGCCCCGTCGACGCCCGGGACGACCCGCCCTGCCCGGACGGCGAGGACGGCCCGGCGGACGACCGCACGGCACCCTCCGCCGCCGTGCAGGACCGTTTGGCCGGACGCCTGTCCGATATCACCAGCCTGCACGAGCACACCGAGCTGCTCGCCCGGACCCGCGGCCTGGCCGCCACCCTGGACGCCGTCCTCGCCTCCGGTGCCACCATGCTCGGCGCCCGGCGCGGCATGCTCGTCACCAGGCTGCCCGGCGGCGGGCCCGGACAGCCGGTCGGCCTCGACCTCGACCGCGCCAGCCTCGGCGCCCTGGAGACCGTCCCGGCCGAGCAGAGCCTGCTGGCCCGGCTGCTGCGCGAACAGGACCGGCCCGACCAGCTGCACTCCCCCGACCTCGCCGAGGACCCGGCCGTCGGCCCCCGGCTGCGCGAGCTCGCCGTCCACCTCGGCCTCGGCGGCGCCTTCGGCCTGCCGCTCGCCACCGACGAGGACGGCCCGCTCGCCGCCGCCCTCTGGTTCTACGACGAGCCCGCCGAACCGACCGAGTGCCAGCGCACGCTGGCCCGCCACTACTGCGAGATCGCCTCGCCGCTGCTCGCCAAGCAACTGGAGTCGGACCGGATCGCGCGCACCACCGAGGCGCTGCGCCGCGGCCTGCTGCCGGACCGGCTGCCCCACGCGGCCGGACTGCGGCTGGCCGCCCGGCTCGTCCCGGCCGGGCTGGAGCACTCCGTCGGCAGCGACTGGTACGACGCGATCCCGCTGCCGGACGGCACCCTCGGCCTCACCGTCGGCTCGGTCTCCGGCGACGGCCCGGGCGCCGGCCCCGGTTCCGCCCCCGGCACGGCCGCCGCGATGGGCCGGGTCCGGGCCGCGCTGCGGGCGTACGCGGTGCTGGAGGGCGAGGACCCGGTCTCCGTCCTGGGGGACCTGGAGCTGCTGCTCAAGACCACCGAGCCGGCCCGCACCGCCACCGCCCTCTACGCCTGGGTCGAGCCCGAGGAGCGCCGGATCACCCTGGCCGGCGCCGGGCACTGCCCGCCGGTCCTGGTCGGCCGGCACGGCGCCGAGTTCGTCGAGACCTCGCTCTCCGCCCCGCTCGGCATGCTGGCCTGCTGGGAGGCCCCGGGGGTGGAGTTCACCGCCGAGCGCGGCGACACCCTGCTCCTCTACACCGAAGGGCTGGCCCGCCGCTGCGGCCCGACCCTGCACACCGGGCAGGCCAACCTGCGCCGGGCCGCCGCCGACGCCCCGCGCGACGTGCGGATCGACCCGGACCGGCTCTGCGCCCACCTGCTGGCCGTCTGCCCGGACCCCCAGTCGCTCACCGCCGCCACCGACGACCTGATGCTGCTGGCGGCGCGCTTCGAGTAGCAGTTCGAACCCGGAGCGTCCGGGCGGCCGGGCGTCCGTACCATGGACGCACGGCCGCCTGCGCGTGTCGCGATCCGACACCTCCCCCGACGGGCGGCGGTACCACCCCCCAAGGAGGCGTTGCACGTGAGCGAGGACCGTACCCCCGCGGTGGCCGAGAACCCCGAGGCCGAGGGCGGCGAGGAGCCCGAGCAGTTCAAGGGCCGCAAGAACGGTCTCTACGGCGAGATCTCCGACGAGCTGGCCGCCTCGATGAAGTCCGGCTGGGCCGACACCGAGTTGCACGGCCTCGCCCCCGTCGCCCAGGCCCGGTACGCGGCCGAGCGCCGGGCCAAGCTGTCCGCCGCCTTCCCCGGCGAGCGCCTGGTCGTCCCGGCCGGCAACCTGCGGGTGCGCTCCAACGACTGCGACTACGCCTTCCGCGCCGCCAGCGAGTACGTCCACCTCACCGGCGACCAGACCGAGGACGCGGTGCTGGTCGGCGAGCCGACCGGCGCGGCCGGGCACGAGTTCGCGCTCTACCTGCTGCCCCGCTCGAACCGCGAGAACGGCGAGTTCTGGCTGGACGGCTACGGCGAGCTGTGGGTCGGCCGCCGGCACAGCCTGAGCGAGCAGGAGCAGCTGCTCGGCCTGCCCGCCCTCGACGTGCGCGAGGCCGCCGAGGCGCTGGCCGCCAAGGCCGCGGACCCGGCCGTGCCGACCCGGATCGTCCGCGGCTACGACGCCGGCCTGGAGGCCGCGCTGGCCGACGCCCTGGACGCCGGCCGGGACGCCGAGTTCAAGGAGTTCCTGAGCGGCCTGCGGCTGGTCAAGGACGAGTGGGAGATCGGCGAGCTGCGCGCCGCCTGCGACGCCACCGTCAAGGGCTTCACCGACGTGGTCCGCGAGCTGGGCCAGGCCGTCGCCACCTCGGAGCGCTGGATCGAGGGCACCTTCTGGCGCCGCGCCCGGGTCGAGGGCAACGACGTCGGCTACAGCACCATCGCCGCGGCCGGCCCGCACGCCACCACCCTGCACTGGGTGCGCAACGACGGCGAGGTGCGCCCCGGCGAGCTGCTGCTGCTGGACGCCGGCGTGGAGACCAGCACGCTCTACACCGCCGACGTCACCCGCAGCCTGCCGATCAACGGCCGGTTCAACGAGCTCCAGCGCCGGATCTACGACGCGGTGTACGACGCCCAGGAAGCCGGCATCGCCGCGGTCAGGCCTGGCGCCCGGTTCCGCGACTTCCACGAGGCGTCGCAGCGCGTGCTGGCCGAGCGGCTGCTCGCCTGGGGCCTGCTGGACGCCTCGGTGTACGACGTGGAGAAGGTCCTGGAGCTCGGCCTCCAGCGCCGCTGGACCCTGCACGGCACCGGCCACATGCTCGGCCTGGACGTCCACGACTGCGCCCACTCGCGCACCGAGGAGCACGTCGACGCGCTGCTGGTGCCCGGCATGGTGCTGACCGTCGAGCCCGGCCTGTACTTCCAGCAGGACGACCTGACCGTGCCGGAGGAGTACCGCGGCATCGGCGTCCGGATCGAGGACGACATCCTGGTCACCGCCGACGGCAACGAGAACCTCTCGGCCGGGCTGCCCCGCCGCGCCGAGGACGTCGAGGCGTGGATGGCCTCGCTGGCCTGAGCGCCGTAGCGGTCGCGCGAGAGGGCCCGGTCTCCCGAGCAGTGGGAGACCGGGCCCTCGGTCATCGGCGTGGGGCCGTCACCGGGCGGAGGAGAGGCTCCGGAGGGGCGTCCGGTGGTCGTTCGCCCGGGCGCCCACCTGGACGTTCACCCCGTGCTGCGAGGGCTTGGTCATCGTGATCCGGAAGACGTACTCGGCCGAGTCGCCCGAGCGCCCGGCCTCCAGCCCGGCCGGGGCGAGCGCGGTCAGGCCGCCGCAGTCGTCGTGCAGCGCGACCGGGGTCCACGCGTCGCCGGCCTTCGCCTCCAGGACGACGTCCCCTTCGTCCACGCCGTAGGGGCTGGACACGACCACCTCGGGGCGCAGGTCCGCGGTGCCGTGCGGCGCGGTGACGGTGAAGCCGAACTCGGCGGGGGTCGTCCCGGTCCGGAGGTCCGTGGTCGACACCCGGCTCACCCACGGGCCGTCGAGGTCGACGACCGCCGCGTGCAGCTCGGCCTTCGCCATGCCCCGGGTGTCCGTGGAGTTCGGCACCGGGGCGTCCGCCTCGATCACGAGCGGGCCCGGGCGGTTGGCCGTGGACAGCCGCATCCGGTACTCGATGGTCCGGCTCTCACCGGCGGCGAGCGTGAAGGCCCCGTCGCCGCGGTTCATCACGTAGTCCATCCCGTTGCCCTGGCTGAGGTGGTCCAGCGTCTTCCAGCCCGAGGCGTCCTTGCGCTCCAGGGTCCCCTCCGCCGCCGCGAAGACCAGCGGGCAGGGTGGTGGGGGCCTTGGCGGCCGTCCTGGTGTCCGTCCCCGCACCCGCCCCGGCGGTCCCGGCGCCGGGCCCGGCGGCGGCCGGAGCGGTGGGAGCCGGAGTGGTGGCGGCCGCGGAGGTGGGGGCGGGGACGGCGCCCGCGCCGGGGGTGGCCGACGAGGTGACCGCGGGAGCGTCGGTCGGAACGGAGGCGGCGACGGACGCCCCGCCGTTGGTCGGGCCGCAGGCCGCGACACCGACGGCGGCGACGACGGCCAGCGGGACGATCTTCGCAATACGGGCGATAACGGACGCGTTCATGTGACAGTCCCCCCACAGGACAAGGTGATGGTGTGATCCGAAAGAGCGGGCGCCCACTGTCGCGCCCCGAGGAGTCGGCCCGAGCCCCCCGGCTCTTCGCCGGCCGCCCTCCCGCCTCTCACTGACAGAGACGTCCATCCCCCCGGGGGGTTGCAGCCCGGTTCGAAGAATTTTCCACGGGCTCGCCCAGGAACACCGAAAGGCGGGGGGGGGGGGGGGGGAGAAGGGGGGGGGGGGGGGAAGGGAGGAGAAAAGAAAGCGGGCTCTGCCTCACCACCCCCCAAAAAGGGTGGGGGGTAGAGGGGGTTGGGAAAA